>VGOC01000003.1 GCA_016865865.1 Chloroflexota bacterium | reverse complement strand
TGACGGCAGTGCAAATCCGCATCCTGGAGTTGCTCGGCCTGTCTGCATATGTCTACGTTCGCCTGGCCGATAATTGAGAAATGTCGAAATATTTTCAGCGAATGGACAGTATTCTAGCTTCAGAATTTCATATTACAAGGATTAAGTCAAGTCGCAGGTGCCGTCGAGAATCAACTGAGCGAAGCGGCGCGCTCGACGAGGCGCATCCCCAACATAGGCGCTGGCATCCATCGAAGAACGCAATTGCTCAGCAGATAAATAGCCAAGGAATACATCGTCGGTAGCGATCCTATCTACCAGGGGATTTGGCCCCCCGTTTCGGATGGCCCCCCAGGCAGCCAGGGTATGCATTCGCAAACGTTCGTGCATCTCCTGGCGGTCGGCGCCGGCTTTGCCCAGGGCCATCAGCAGCTTCTCGGTAGCGGCAAACGGCCCATAGAGTGTCAAATTGCGGGAGATGGCTCGTTGATCGATTCGTAACCCTTTCAATAGATCAATGGCTATGCGCAACAACTCGTCGGCGATCAGAAAGGATTCAGGCAGCATGGCGCGGCGATTGGCGCTGTCGTCGAGGGTGCGCTCTAAGAGAGAGTGGGCGGCGTTATCCCAGGCCAGGCGCGGGAATTGGGCTAGCATCCGGGCCAGGGAGTCGATTTTCTCCGAACGAATCGGGTTGCGCTTGAAAGGCATCGCCGAGGAGCCCACCTGCTCGCGCCCAAAGGGTTCCGCCAGCTCGCCGATGGCTGGTGATTGCAGGATGCGCAGATCGAAGGCGAATTTATGCAGCGAGGCCCCTAGCCCGGCCAATGCGGATACGATTTCGTATTCCTGTTTGCGAGGATAAGTTTGGGTGGTCACGGGGTAGAAAGAGAGATCGAGTTTCTGAGAAAGCAGGGCTTCGAACCTCTCTAAATTTTCGGCCTCGAGCAGTTCAGCATAGGAGGCGGAAGCGCCCACTGCGCCTTTGAAGCCCTTGCCGCGCAATTCCTTGCGGAGACGGCGCAGGTTCTCCCAATCCGCGAGCAGGTCTTGAGCGTATTGCGCCAGGCGGTATCCCAAAGTGGTTGGCTCGGCGGGCTGCAAATGAGTGTAGGCCATGACAGGGGTTGCGGCGTGATCACGGATCATCGGAGACAGGATTCCCAAAAGGGTCCGGCAACCAGCTAAAATCAAGTCCAGAGCATCCCGCAATTGGAGCGCGACCGCATTATCCTGCACATCTACGGAGGTGGCGCCCAGATGAATGATCCCCCCTCCCCGGGGGCATTGTTCCGCAAACGTCTTGACCTCGGCCATCAAATCATGCTGGATTTGAGCTTCGATGACGAGGGCGCGCTCCACATCCACATCATCCATATGTGCACGCAAATCAGCCGCCTGGTCGTCCCGCACCAATCCGAACTCAGACTGAACTTCGGCGAGCGCAACCCAAATCCTCCGCCATAAACGGCGTTTGCGAACTTCACTCCAAATCGTACGCATTTCAGGTGAAGCGTAACGCCAGGAGTAGGGAGATTGATAAAATTCGTAATCGTTCATTCGTTTACCCAGTAGACCGGTTTTGACACCTGTGAGGTCTGATTCAACTGAAATAGAACACACCTGAATTATATCGTAGGGGAATCGTAACTACTCAGCCAAACAGAGAAATTTCCGAAAAAAGGGTGTGCGCACGCAAAGCGGCTACGCCCCCTGCGCACACCCTTTTTTCGGGTAAATCCGTTCGATGGCTGAGCAGTAACGGGGAATCGTTGAATGGACTGATCCGAAAAAGCGCCGGCGCCGACGGCAACTCAGGTTTGCAAATCCCTGCAATGCTGGCTATAATTGGCCTATCTGAATCCGTTCACAGGAGGAACCCCCTGGTAGATCAACCCATCACCCGCAGCTTGCCCCTGAACGGGAGCATAGATACCGATCAGCAACTCCAATCCGGAACGATCCTGGGGGAGCGCTATCAGATCGAGAGAGTATTAGGCGTTGGAGGGATGGGCGCGGTCTATCTTGCCCGCGATAAACGGTTCACCGTGACCAAGTACGTGGCCGTGAAAGAGATCATCGCTCAGGTTGGCGATGACGCCATCCGCAGGACTCTCGTCACCAACTTCGAGCGCGAGGCCAATGTACTGGCGACCGTGAATCACGTCGCCATCCCAAAAATCCACGATTTTTTCACCTTTGGGAAGCGTTCCTATCTGGTGATGCAATATATCGAGGGGCGAAATCTCGAAACCATTCTAGAGTCGATCGAGGGCTTGCTGCCGGTGCAGCAAATCGTGATCTGGGGGATCGAACTCTGCGATGTGCTCCATTACCTGCATTCCCATAAACCGGAGCCGTTCGTGTTCCGCGACATGAAACCTGCCAATATCATCATCACCCCAGAAAATCATGTGATGCTGGTGGATTTTGGGATCGCCAAGGAATTCGAAGCTGGACAAAAGGGTACCATGATCGGTACGGAGGGTTACTCGCCCCCTGAGCAATACCGCGGCGAAGCATCCCCCCAGGTGGATATCTATGCCCTGGGAGCAACCCTGCACCATTTGTTGACCGGAATCAATCCAAGAGACGAAGCACCTTTTACATTTTCCGAGCGCCCCATTCGACAACTCAACCCCGAAGTGCCTATCGAGCTGGAGAATGTCGTCAATAGCGCCTTACAATACAATGCCCCAGACCGCTTCAAAGACGCCAACGCTATGAAGGAAGCCTTGATCCTGATCGCGCGAAAAGGGGGCATTGCCTATGCGAATGTAGGCGCCGCGGCTATTCTTCAGGATTACGAAATCAAACCCTTGTGGACTTTCGAATGTGAAGATGAGATTCGCGGCTCAGCAACCCACGACGACGGCATGATCTTCGTGGGCGCATTAGATAACAATGTTTACGCGCTCAATGGATCCACAGGCGAATTCGTCTGGAAATTTGCTTGCGAGGGCGGCGTCGTCAGCACCCCAGCTTATCACAGCAGAACCGTTCATTTTGGATCGGAAGACCAGCGCGTTTATGCCGTATCCGCCCCTACGGGCCGGGTTGTCTGGTCGTATCATACCGATGGGCCGATTCGATCTTCTCCCATCATTCGCGACCGGCATGTGTTCATTGGCTCCGATGATGGTTTCGTCCATGTCATCAATGCCGCCTCAGGCCGCCGGGCAGTCAAGATCAATGGGGGCGCAGCCATCCGTTCGTCTCCTTACGTCGAAGATGATGTTCTTTTCTTCGGCACCGAAGATGGCGATATTTTCTGCGCTGAATTCGGCGGCAAAGTCCGCTGGCGCGTCAACGCCAAGCGCGCCGTAACCTCCTCGCCGCGAGTCCAGGATGGGGTTGTATATTTCGGTTCCGTGGATGGGATGCTGTACGCCATAGACGTCAAAACCGGCTGGTCGCTCTGGCGCTTCCGCATGGATCGGGGGACGATTTCGACGCCCTGGTTGACTGAACACTATGCCTACATCGGGTCAGCAGACAGGCATATCTATTGCATCAATCTGAAAACCAGCAAAGACGTGTGGAAATTCAAAACAGATCACCAGGTTTCCAGTTCTCCGGTGCTTTACAAAGACGCCATCTACTGCGGAAGCGCAGATGGAAACCTTTATTGTCTTGATGCCAAAACAGGTTTTTTGCGCTGGAAGTTCACGACCAGAGCAGCAATCGTCAGCACGCCCGATATCTTCGATGACATCGTTTATATTGGCTCCATGGATCATCGGCTCTATGCATTACCAACATGAGTCTACTGAAAAAACTCCAGAACAAGGCGGCGGGGCGGCATAGATTGGGGTGCATGCTGCACATGCGCCCCCATCTATGCCGCCCCGAATCCTCTACATGTAGTTTTTGCAGTGGACTCCAACATAAAAAACAATCAATGGGAGATCATCACCCGTGGCAGATTATTTGAAGAAGTACTTGAAAAAGCGCGACAAAACAAGGGCGAAGGCGAATATTTCGGACTCCCCCACTATCCCAACGGAAAGGGTGGGAATCTCGCAAGATGTTACCAAACCCCTATCGCTTCAGCCGACAATCACCAGGTCAGATCAACCCGAGAGCAGGTTGGGGGTGGAGCCTCCTCAATTATTGGCCAGTTGCGCTCAATCGGCGGGGCGTCAGCGGGAGCATAATGAAGATTCCTTGTTTCTACTGACGACGATGCTGGTCGGCAATGGAACCCGTTTCCCATTTGGGTTGTATATCGTCGCCGATGGCATGGGCGGCCACCAGCACGGAGAAGTCGCCAGCGAGATCGCTATCCGGACGATGGTTGGGCATGTTACAGAGCAGCTTTTTAGCAGCCTCTTCAGTGTAGACCCTCAACCTCCCGATCTCTCTCTAAGGGAAATCCTCCAAAACGGCGTCTACGAAGCCCATAACGCGATCCTCGATCACACGCCCGGCGGAGGCACGACACTGACGACCGTAGTTATCATGAATAATCAAATGGCCATCGCTCACGTTGGTGATAGCCGGGTGTATTCTGTCAACCTGAGCGGCGCGATGAGATCGCTAACTCGAGATCATTCCCTGGTAAAACGACTGGAAGAACTCGGCCAGATTACGCCCGAGGAAGCCGTCTTCCATCCCCAACGCAATGTGCTCTACCGCGCCCTGGGCCAGGGGGAACCCTTCGAGCCAGAGATTATCACTGCTCCCACCCCTGAATCTGGTTATCTGTTGATCTGTTCCGATGGTCTATGGGGAGTTGTACCAGAAAAGGAATTGGGGATGACGATCAAGAAGTCTAAAACCCTTTCCGAAGCCTGTCAAAACATGGTTGATGCCGCCAACCAGGCCGGTGGGCCAGATAATATCTCCGCCATCTTGGTGCGCTTACCTGATCATGAGTAAAATATCCAGCGGAACCGACATCTATGAATGGTTGGGGATTTCAGAACATGCTTCCCAAGAGGAGATCCACAGAGCATACCGCCAGGCAGCGCGCCGCCTGCACCCTGACGTCAACGTCAAAGCCGGCGCAACCGAGCAATTCCTCAATATCAAGGAAGCCTATGAAATTCTAAGCGATCCCGACCGCAGGGCCGCCTACGATCGAAAAATTTCCCCATCACAAAAATCAACCCAACCCGTTCGCATTGATATTCAATATAGCCGGGAGGCTATTCAACGCTCGACCGAGCAACAGCTCATTTATGCCAACATCGAGTTGCAGATCCTGTCAGATCCTGATCAGCTCGATGAGCCTCCTCCGCCCCTCAATGTAGCCCTGGTGCTGGATACCTCTACTTCGATGAAAGGGGCGCGCAGCGAGATCGTCAAGGCAACCGCCATCGAACTCATCCGTCAGTTGCGACCGCAGGATACCTTATCCATCGTCGCTTTCGACGACAAGGCTGATGTCGCTTTGCTCGCAGGCTCTCACATCAACATCAGAAAGGCGGAAGCCCGCATCCACGCCCTTCGGGCCAGCGGCGGCACTGAGATTTTCAAGGGCCTGGAGGCGGGCTTCAACGAGGTCCTCAGGAACTATCGTCCATCGCACACCAACCACATCATCCTGATAACAGATGGTCACACATATGGGGATGAAACTGCCTGCCAACATCTCGCCGACGAGGCAGCCCAAAAGGACATCGGCCTGAGCAGTTTGGGAATTGGAGGCAAGTGGAATGATACCTTGCTCGATGACCTGGCAACCCGCACAGGTGGAGATTGTATATACGTTCGTGAACCTAAAGACATTCATGATTTGCTCACGAATAAGCTGACAAGATTGAGGAAAGCTTATGCCGAACGGATGAGGCTGGATTTCCAATGCGGGTCAGGCGTCAGCCTGATCTACGCCTTCAGGCTGAATCCGGAAATTGGGGCGCTACCCCTCGAGTCGCCCATCAAGCTGGGTTCTCTCTCGATGGGCGGTCGCCAACAGATTCTGCTCGAGCTGATCGTGAACCCGCTTCGTCCAGAAATCGAAAAAGCGCTATTGATAGACGGGTCATTCAGTTTCGAAATTCCATCCAGGTCTGCCAGGTATCAGGTTCCGATCACCCTATTCCGCCCCGTTGATGAAAACCCTCAGCCCGAGACGCCCTCGCACCCCATCTCGAAAGCGCTCTCGAAGCTGACGCTTTATCGAATGCAGGAAAAGGCCAACGAAGATATCTCGAATGGTAAGTTTGCCGAGGCCAGCATCCGGCTGAAGAATGTCGCCACACACCTTCTGGCACAGGGTGAGCCAGAGTTAGCGCAAACCGTTTTGGACGAAGCTAAGCTTATCGAACAGGGACAAAACTTGAGCGAGGAAGGAAAGAAACGCATCAAATACGGCACGCGGGCGCTGTTGTTACCCGCCGGAAATAACCAGGATAACGAATCATGATTCTGTGTCCCCAATGTGAACATCGAGAATATAGCGGCGCCCTCTTTTGTAGTCAATGCGGGGCGCAGTTGTATGAATCTATTAACACAACGGCAGCCACCACATCAGCAGACATCAAGAAGGCGCTGGAAATATCCTCTCCGGCTACCCCTACTTTCCCCTCGCCTCCAACGGATGCGGCAGACGCCAGGGCCGCTATTCAACTGATCGATTCAGGCGAAGTCATCTTTCTCCGTGGAGAAAAAGAATTCACACTCGGCCGCTCGACAGAAGGACAGATGGTTGTACCGGATATAGATTTAAGCCCATTCGACGCATACGAGGCTGGCGTCTCCCGTTTACATACCAGTCTGACTGTGAGAGGCAACCAGGTCATTGCCAAAGATCTAGGATCCGCGAATGGCACTCGCCTGAATGACGAGAGGATCTCCGCCCATGAAGAACATATCATCCGACATGGCGATGTACTATCACTAGGCAAATTAAAGATTCAGATACTCATCCGAGAATGAATGGAGGTGGATTATGGCGTTAGAAATTATCCTGCATGTCATGAACCAGGACCCGATCATCGCCGAAATCGAAGAACTCCCCCAGCCAGACGACCTGATGATCAAAGTCACCAACCCGCGATATAGAGATGGCAGGGAATTACACTTCCTGGATCATGGCGTCAACACAGTCATCTGGCCTGTAAATCAATTGACGTTTATCGAGATACTCCCCAGCGAGGCCGAGGAACGAATCATAGGGCTCGTGAGAGAGTGACGATGACTACCGAACGTATTCAAGGACATCGCATCTTAGTTGTCGATGACGAGAAGCGCATGGTGCGGTTCATCCGGCTCAACCTCGAGCAGGATGGATTTCAGGTCGTTCCCGCCTATAGTGGTAAAGAGGCTATCGAACATGTTCGCAGTTCACTTCCCAACCTGGTGCTTCTGGATGTAATGCTCCCCGATATAGATGGCTTTCAAGTATTGCGGAAAGTACGGGAATTCAGTTCCGTCCCTGTGATCATGCTGACGGCGAAAGGCGAAGAGGATGACCGCGTTCGAGGTTTGGAGTGGGGCGCCGACGATTATATTACCAAGCCCTTCAGCCCCCGCGAGCTGGTGAGCAGAGTGCGCGCCGTACTGCGCCGCATCGAATCCACCGAGGGGGGAGGTCCGAGCGTGATCGAAGTTGACGATCGTCTAAAGCTCGACTTCAAACGCAGAGAGGTGTGGGTGGAAGGCGAATTGATCAAACTTCGTCCCACTGAGTATCGTATGCTCTACCACCTGGTGCAGAACGCCGGGTGGGTGCTGACCCACGATCAAATCCTGATCAAGGTGTGGGGTTACGAATACCGGGACGAACCTCATTACGTGCGCCTATATGTCAATTACCTGCGCCAAAAAATCGAGCAGGATCCTACGAATCCCAAATATATCCTTACCGAGCGAGGAGTAGGATATCGGTTTGTGGATTTTCGTCGGGAGAATCCCTAGAACCATCCAGGCTCTTGTCAGGCATATCCCTCTAGGCTATACTCCGCCCACCAGGAGAAAACTACATGAAAAAACAACGCATATTACTGGTAGATGATCACGAAGTTGTCCGACTAGGATTGAAGGCGCTTTTAGAACGTCACCCCCACTTCGAAGTGGTTGCCGAGGCAGGGACTGCGCGCGAGGCGCTGAAATACGTAGAGCAATACTCTCCCGATGTCGTTGTCATGGACATCCGCCTGCCTGGCGGTTCTGGGATCGATGCCTGCGAGAAAATCGCCGAGAGCCACCCGGATACACACGTGATCATGTTGACTTCTTATGCCGAGGACGAAATGCTGTTCTCTGCTATTCGGGCTGGGGCTGCGGGGTATGTACTCAAACAGATCGGCGGCGACGATCTGGTGCGCGCTCTGGAGGCAGTCGGCCGTGGCGAAGCGCTGCTCGATCCCGCAGTCACCCAACGCATCTTCCAGGAAGTCCGGAGGGCAGCCAAAGAAGAAGAGGCCTCATCCTTCGCAGACTTGACGCAACAAGAAAAACATGTGCTCATTCTGGTATCCGAGGGCAAGACCAACCGCGAGATCGCCAAGGAACTCTTTCTAGGTGAAGGCACTGTGCGGAATTATGTCAGCAGCATCCTTTCGAAGCTGAACGTAAGCAATCGGGCAGAGGCGGCGGCTTATGCTGTCGAGCATAATTTGAGAGACCATCTCCAATAAACCATAGCGCGGCCTTCAGCTGCAATCGAAACCATAACCGCAGAGTGTGCGGAGGTCGGTGAGAGAATATCAGGCAAAATCTGCGATCTCCGCGCACTCTGCGGTTCGAAAATCTGCGTGAACGAGGCAAATCTATGACGGTAATACTCCGAAAGGCGAAGTTCATTCCGCTGATCGAACATCGGAAAGGAGCAGCCAAAAGGGAAATGACGCAAGTAGCGAACATCAAGAATCCAACGCGGCATAGACCGCCTCGACAACCCGGTTTATCTCCTCATCAGACATGTCTATCCATAGCGGCAATCGCACCAGCCGATCACTGATATCCTGGGTGAATGATAAATCTTCACTCGCCCGCCCATATTTCCTTCCTGCCGGAGACGAATGGAGAGGCACATAATGGAATATGGCGTTCACTCCAAAACTTTTCAACGTGTTTATCAAAGCTGTCCGGATAGTGATATCCGGCAACAACAAATAATAAATATGGGCATTGTGCTCACAATAGGCCGGAATGATGGGGCGACGAAGCTTTCCGGCTGCCTCCAATGCTTCGAATGCGCGGTGATACTGATTCCAGGTTTTTAGACGGTCACGGGTAATAGGCTGTACTTCTTCGAGCTGAGCGAAGAGAAAAGCAGCCAGGATCTCACTGGGCAAGTATGACGAGCCAATATCCACCCAGGTATACTTATCCACCTGACCACGGAAGAAATTCGCACGATTGGTGCCTTTTTCCCATATAATCTCCGCGCGTTCGACGAAGCGCTCATCATTGATTAGCAATGCGCCCCCCTCGCCCGAGATCACGTTCTTTGTTTCATGAAAACTCAAGGCCGCCAAATGCCCCAGGCTACCTAATGGTCTCTCCTTGTAGGAAGCATTGATCCCCTGGGCAGCGTCTTCGATGACCAACAAGCCATGCCGATCTGCTAATTCTAAAAGCTCGTCCATATCGGAGGCAACCCCAGCATAATGAACCGGGACAATGGCCTTCGTCCTCGATGTGATTGCTTTTTCGATGGCTTTAACATCAATATTCAGTGTATCCGGTCGGACCTCGACGAATACCGGCGCTCCACCCCGCAGCACGAAAGCATTTGCCGTGGAAACAAAGGTAAACGACGGCATGATGATTTCATCCCCCGGTCGAATATCCGCCAAAATCGCCGCCATTTCTAATGCGGCTGTACAAGAATGAGTCAATAATGCTTTAGCGCAGCCGATCCGTTGTTCCAACAATCGCTGGCATTCTTTCGTAAATGGCCCATTTCCCGATAGATGCAAATTGTCTATGGCTTGTTGGATGTATTCGAACTCTTTGCCAACCAGGGTTGGGCGGTTGAACGAAATGGTGGACACGTCGTACCTCGATGATCCTTAAATTCACCTAAAAACTCTTCATAAACGCTTTCGCATCAGGGCCTGTATTGAGTAGAAGATCTACAATACTGACGCCATGCTCGAAAGGTGGGTATAACTGATCGTATACCGGATAACCCGAATAATCAATGTAAGTTAGTCCTATCCCCTCTTTTTGGAATTCGCCTTCATTTATATATTGCCTGGCTGATGGGCCGGAGATATATTCGCTGGCATTCGCCTGTTTACAAATCCCGATCAAGCGTTCTGTTTTCCCCTCGGCCAAATCGTAGTCCATGGACCAGGAAAGCTTCGTCGTGATTCCAAGATAATTACAAATGCCTGCCAGAAAATGGTAATTGATGCCACTAAGATCGATTCTATCGCAAGTCGTATATAGCTCTTCTAGAAATATCTTAGTGGCATCGAAAAAACGCGCCTGGGCATAATTCTGGCAAATAGATTTCCAATGCCTGATATTCCATCGAGTATCGCTGACGAGGACATCTTTGATTTTCTGATGATATTTTCCTTTAACTACAACAGGAATAGTCAACCAGGCAAGACCATCAGGGGTCTTGATACGATTTCGATTTCGCCAATCCCGCTTCGTGTATTGCACGTCATCGTACAGAACGAATTCATCAACGAGATTGATCAGATCAAAATAACCCTTCCAGGGAATATAATTCGATTGAACGATTGCTACTTTTCGGCACATTAATCCAAGCTGCGTAAATAGGCAGCATATGCATTATCTGCCATTTGTTCAGCGAGATGGGACATCTGGCTGCGGGTGATGTACCCCATTCGATAGGCAATCTCTTCAGGGCAAGAGATCATCATACCCTGGCGATCTTCTACAGTTTGAATGAAATGCGCTGCTTGCAACAGTGATTCATGGGTGCCCGCATCCAACCATGCTATTCCACGACCCAATACTTCGACTTGCAACAAACCTTGATCTAAATATCGCTTGTTTAAATCCGTAATCTCGAGTTCTCCTCTGGCAGAGGGCTGCAACTCCTTTGCCATCTTGATTGAATTGTTATCATAAAAATATAATCCTGGGACCGCATATTTCGATTTGGGATTTTGGGGTTTTTCTTCCAAGGTTATAGCTCTTGCTGAATTTTCTACCGTACTCTCGAAGGTAACAACCGCATATCGTTCTGGATCCTGTACTTGATAGCCAAATATGATCGCTCCAGTTTGTAGCTTTGCTGCCTTTCGTAAACGAGCCGGTAGCGTCGTACCGAAAAAGATATTATCCCCTAATACCAGGCAGACTGGATCGACCTCGACGAAATCTTGGGCTATGATCAGCGCTTCAGCAATCCCTCGCGGCGACTCTTGTTCCATATAACAAAACTTCAGGCCCCAATGGCTTCCATCGCCAAGTAACTGTCTAAACAGTCGTAAATCTTGTGGCGTGCTGATAATCAATATTTCGCGAATGCCAGCCAGCATCAAGATCGAGAGAGGATAGTACACCATAGGTTTGTTGAATACCGGAAGGAGATGTTTGTTTACCGACAAAGTCAACGGATGTAAACGAGTTCCTCTTCCACCAACCAAAATTATCCCTTTCACCTTAGACCTCCCGAACAGAAAAACAAACGAGCGATTGATACAATGCAATTCTTATTTTCAGGAAAATCAATTGTAACTGCTCAGCCAAACGGAGAAATTCCCGAAAAAAGGGTGTGCGTGGGGGTGCGCAGCACCCCCACGCACACCCTTTTTTCGGGCTAATCCGTTCGATGACTGAGCAGTTACAATCAATTTAGCAATCATGATATATACCCCAATCTCCCTCTTCGCACTCAGAAAGCAATGACTCAACGTCTATACCATAGAACTCAACAACTTCATCGAACACATCCTGATCCACGGATGGATGACAGAGACAGTGCTGATATTGTCGAATTGTAATTTCAGGAAATCGGGCGTCGAGAAGAGCGGCCTGCTCCCAGATCAAAATACTTGCCAGGATGAGCAAGCTCACGAGAACTGCTCGACCGGATTTCAATGTGTGAAGGTATTGTAGTCCAACCGCAATGATAATTACCCAACCCATAAGGCTTAGATAGTGCGTTCTCCAGCGGAAATATGCGAAAGAGACGATACTGGCCCCCACTATCAGCCCAATTGCATAAAACATGATGAGCTTATGCTGCTTCGAGACTTTTTTCCATCGAGAGAACAACAGCACAAGACTGAAACCTAAAATCGTATGAAGTGCAAAACTCAAATCGTATTGATATCCATAGCCGAGAAACCGTCGAATGAGAATCCTCGATTTTATCAAGAGCACATAAAACAGGATAAATAAAAGAATTTGCACAACGAAATTGGCCGAAAACTTTCGAAGCAAAATAACATATAGGCTAAATAATATTGCTCCCGCGAGAATAAGGAGCACAGAATTCTTGATGATCTCTCCCCCTTGAGTAAATATCGGGATAAATGTTGCCATGAAATTCGCTGTGAGGGTGTAGAGATAAAATTTCATCCCGAGTTGTTGAGGGTCTTCGTAGAAATCCCCAAAATAGCCCGACGAGGCGCTCAAATCCCCCGGCAAGAATCCCACCGCCTTCCAGCGGAGAAAAAAGTAAATTGCTACAACCCCTACATTTACCATCACGAGAGAGAGAACATTTCGAAGGTTGATTTCCTTGATAAAAAATGCGTACAGGGCAAAGAAACAAACAGCGAACACCAGGGTAAAGCCGGACTCAGCCATCAACAAAGACATCATCAACAAGAAACCCAATAGTAAATGCGGGAGCAATTTCAATTTTGGTTTACTGATATAGAAATTCACTGCTCCGGCAATCACCCCGAACCACCAAACTACTGTCGTAACGAAGATCACTAACAAGCTGACATAAATATGCACGCTGAAAACCAGGGTTAGCACGAAAGAGATGATTCGATTGTGGTTAATCGAATATAGAAAGAAATAAAGCAGCGTTAGAACAACCAGATGCCCAACAATCAAAACAAGCTGGTATTTTGCATAGTCCAGGCCTACCAGATGATAATGTAACCAGATTGTCAGAAAGTGAAGGGGGCGGTAAAAGGATGCGTAAGCATCTGGCGGGTTTATGAAGCCCGCCCAGGGGCTGGATGAACGCACATAAGAAATAAAGTACAAATCATCCAGCTTAAGCAAAGCCCCTTCATAGCTGTTTCGATAAAAAAACAACACCAGTCCAATGAGCGCCCCGATGGCGACAACATGATTATCCAGGTAGGCCAGGTAGTGAATATGCCGACCGACAATACTCTGTTTCAGTTTCGTTGTGACTCGAAAAAGGGAGTTTCCACCTACCCCAAGAAAAAAACCAGATAGCACCCAGCTTAATCCAAAATCAAACGATTCCAACTCGAAAAACGGGTACCTTTGTGCAAGAAAAAATTCTCTCGAAACATATAATCCCCCAATCAAAACAACCAGTACAAGAATAAGAACAGCGTTCGTCCTAGGGGAACGATATAAAAACGCTGCTGTTCTCGTTAACCAATGTTCCTGATCGAACAAAACGACGATAGCGCCAATAAAAATCGAAACAAACGTCGCGGTAACCACATAAAACACCCCCCCAACATTGACCGGTGTAAACCTGGCATAATACCACATCGTCCCCAGCAAAATCATAACCCCAATGGTAATTATGCCCCATGAAAATCCCAGCAATTGCTCGATCTCGTGAGAATATTGCTGATCCCGGCTCATTGAATATCCCTGTCTCTCGAATAGTGTTTATCAATCCAGGCTTCCAAGGATGGATCATCTAATATGGTCGCCACCCATTCCGTATTCGCAAGATACCAATCTACAGTTTTCTGCAATCCACTGTCTAGCGATTCTCGCGGTCGCCATCCAAGTTCACGACTAATTTTCGTATGATCGATCGCGTAACGCCGGTCGTGACCGGGGCGATCAACCACGGATCGAATCAGAGATTTGTGAGGGACATAGGCGGAGTCGGGGAAACGTTCATCCAAAATCGAGCAGACGATCTCGACGATCTCGATATTAGATGGCTGAGTGCTTCCCCCAATATTGTATGTCTCGCCTGGAATCCCCGCAGCCAGAACCTTCCAAATCGCTTCACAATGATCCTCCACGAACAACCAATCACGAATCTGTTTCCCATCCCCGTAGATCGGTAAAAGCTGTCCTCCTAGGGCATTCAAGATCACCAAAGGAATAAGTTTCTCTGGATACTGGTGCGGCCCATAATTGTTCGAGCAATTGGAGATCGAAACAGGCAACCCATAAGTATGTCCATAGGCGCGGACCAGGTGGTCGCTGGACGCCTTGGAAGCAGCATAGGGGGAATTGGGAGCGTATGGGGTCGTCTCGGAAAATGGGGGGTCCTCTGGTCCCAACGAACCATAGACCTCATCCGTCGAAATGTGATGAAAACGAACGTCCGCTAACGAGAATGCTTTCTCATCCACCCAGAACTGTTTCACGGCTTCCAATAAAGTGAATGTACCGACGATATTCGTTTGGATGAATTGGGAGGGCCCATAAATCGAACGATCTACGTGAGTTTCGGCTGCAAAGTGTACTATGGTATCAATATCATATTCACGGAGCAAACGACGCACCAAAGAGTCGTCACAGACATTCCCTCTGATAAAAACATGCCGATCAGGGGCTGGCAAATCGGTCAGGTTGGCCAGGTTGCCAGCATACGTCAGAGCATCTAGATTTACAATTCGAACGCCAGGTTCTACGCTGAGCAAATAACGAACGAAGTTCGATCCAATGAATCCCGCGCCGCCAGTTATCAATAGTGTATTCATAGCATACCCAAAATATAGCACACGAAATGCCGATTGTATCACGGCTCTTCCACAACTTCCAAATAATTCGACACAGCCCATCCGCTGATATTTCGATCATAGGGCGCTGCCAGACGCCACCAGACATAACCATCCGCTTCGAGGGGGCCTTCGATGACCTGGAATATTTCTGATTCCAGACCAACAAAGCGGGGTTCATACCCCAGGCCTGGCCCTTCCCTCACACGCAACCCGTCGCCGTCTGTTCCGCTTACCTGAACATACGCGCCGATGGTGAGATCACCCGGCGCAGGAGGCACATCGGGGACTGCAACAGGCGTCTCGTAGGCAGGCGTTGCGGGAACAGGTGTCTCCGTAGGGGCAGGGATCACGGTCAATAGAACAGTGACCAACCCCACAGGAGTCCGGGGAGGCCGGCTCAAATCGAGCAGGAACAACACCAAAACGAGCAATCCCGAACCGACTGCGATGACCCCAGTAATCTCTAATAAAGGTGTTTTTCGTAATCGCATTACGTCACATCCGAAAAGAGGGTGCGCGGCGCATTGTCTGGAACTAAAATCCGTAAAGCCCGGGAACGGACTTCAATATTTACCTCAGCGCTACTACCCATCGGCTCGCCATCCATCTGAATGTAAAGGGTCGAGTCCGACGATAAGGCAATCTGTCGAAAGGGGATGCAGCGTACCCGATCAGATTCCAGGTGCCGGCCATATAACAAATCCCAGGCATGCGTAATTGCTTCGAGCCAGGTATCGCCGGCAAAAAGCCACAGATCCATCTCCCCATCATCCAGCCGGGCGTATGGCGAGATCTCGGCGATCCCGCCAGCGTAGAGGTGAATATTGCTTGCCACAGCCAGCAGGAAATGCCCGCTGACTTCTTCCCCATCGGTATGGATGCGCAAGTCAATCCCACCCATCAATGACGCCTGGCGCAGCGTGGTTGTTGCGTATTGAGCCACGGCAAAGTTTTTCTCCCAGCGGCCGCGTGGCTCGATTCGATGAACGACAAATGCATCCAAACCCACTCCGCTCCACAACAGAAATGGATGCCCGTTACACAAACCGATATCAACTTCGCGCACAGATGCAGTACCCAGACGCCGAGCGCTCTCCTCGAGGGCCATCCAGCGCGTCCAGCTCAGGTCGGGCAAACCCAGTTCCTTTGCCCACACATTGGCCGTCCCTGCCGGGAGCACACCCAGGGCGGTATCACTCCCCCAAAGCCCGGAAACAGCGTAATTGAGCGAACCATCTCCTCCGGCAA
Organism: Chloroflexota bacterium; assembly: GCA_016865865.1. Classification (GTDB taxonomy): domain Bacteria; phylum Chloroflexota; class Anaerolineae; order Anaerolineales; family UBA11858; genus NIOZ-UU35. Next base: position 78,406 of record VGOC01000003.1, on the reverse strand, counting down.
TGAAGAAGGCATCCAGGTTTTGTTGGACGGCCTGACGGGCTAATGCTGTGATATGAAGCCCGCCATGGGTCTCTTCCAAATGAATTTGCCACCCCTGCGCGCGCAACACTTCCGCCGCCCGCTCAGTCAACATGCGGGAGGGAAAGCGTCCTGCAGCAGGGTTGTAAACAATGAGGGCGTTTGACATAAGAATGGTACAATTCTACCCGAAAGGACAAAGGAAACACAACCCATGACCAGCACGCTTCTCAACAAACGCTATCAATTGGAAGAACGCCTGGGCAGCGGGGGCATGGCTGTGATCTACAAAGCCCGTGACCTGATGCTGGAGCGGACGGTAGCGATAAAAATCCTGCGTAAGGATTATTCCAACGACCCGGCCTTCAGGGAACGCTTCCGCCAGGAAGCCAAAGCAGCCGCCAACCTTGCTCACCCCAATATCGTCACCGTTCACGATTTTGGTATTGACCAGGGGCGTATTTTCATTGTCATGGAGTTCGTTCCCGGCGCCACGCTCAAAGAGCTGATCGAAAAGCGGGGACGGTTTTCCATCGACTCGGGGATTTCCTTGCTCGTTCAGGCCTGCGCCGGAGTTGGCTATGCCCATCGAGCCGGGCTGGTGCATTGCGATGTCAAACCCCAAAACATGCTGGTCACCCCAGACCGGCGCCTCAAAGTGACCGATTTCGGCATCGCCCGCGCCCTGGCTTCCATCCGACCCGAGGAACGCACCCAAATTGTGTGGGGGTCGCCGCAATATTTTTCTCCCGAACAGGCCAGCGGGAAATCCCCTTCTCCAGCCTCTGATGTCTATAGTTTGGGGGTGGTCCTCTACGAAGTGCTCGTGGGACAACTGCCCTTTATTGCAGACAATGGCAACGAGCTGGCGCGAATGCACCGAGAGATGACGCCGCGACCTCCTCGTGAAATCCGACCGACGATCAGCGAGAACTTGAATCGCATCATCCTGAAAGTTCTCTCCAAAGAACCTGCGGCGCGCTACCGCACCGCAGATCAATTGGGACGGGTGTTGATCACGTTTTCCAAGCAAAAGGAACAGCCCCAGGCTCCTGAAAGGGCTATCCCAACCCCGCAGCAACAGCCAGCCCCTCAACCTGCCCGCCCAGCTCCAATTCCAACCCCGCTAACTACCCTTCCCCCAACCCTGAGAGCGCCCATCCTGAGGAGGGATGGCCTCGATATAGACTGGGCTACGGCTTTCTTAGGGCTGATAACCTTGATCTCAGTCAGCGGCCTGGCGCCTTTCTGGCTGTGGATCTACTTCTCTGCCCTACGGTAGATCTTCCTGGCCATCTGCTGATACCGATGGGGATCATCTTGCCGCATCCACAGAACGCCGAAGAGTTTATCGTGTTAAACATTCTGGGCTTTGATGAGCGTGGTTCCTCGTCAAAGCCCAGAAATGCAATCGAGACAATTCCAATCGTTCAATCAGTCTTCACCGAAGCGCGAAGACAGCGAGTACACAAGGTCTTTTGAACTTTACGGCCATTCTCGTAAACCGAAACTTTTTGAATGTTCGGTTTGAATTGACGCCGTGTAGACTTCTTGGACCAGGGAACATTACGACCAAAGGCGGTCCTTTTTCCACAACTTTCGCAAACTGCCATTTCATCAATTCCTTTCGAATTGTGTAATTGCTCAACCATCGAATGAATTCGAGGCTGGCGCACGAAATCCACCTTCGTGGATTGAGCTTTCAACCGACATACGTATTATAATTACCTACCAAGCCGCAAAATATTACCACATAAACTCATCTCTTTCAAGCGAGCATATTATGACCAACGAAACAACTCAAATAGGAAGTATTCACGTTTCGCCGCAAGCCATTGCTACCATTGCATATCAATCCGCATTACGATCCTATGGGGTCGTGGGTATGGCGTCGAAGAGCGTTGTAGACGGGATCACCTCTATCCTGGCCAAAGACCCCACCCACGGCGTAGATGTCCATTTCACCGATGAGCATATCAACATAGATATGTATATCATCATCGAGTACGGAACGCGGATCAAATCTGTGGCGACCAGCGTTGCGAACACTGTCCGCTACCAGGTGGAAAAAGCGATGGGGGTGCCGATCAACGAGATCAATGTCCATGTGCAGGGTCTACGCATCAGCGACTAGGAGTTATCATACATGACCACGCCCCCTCAGCCCGAAGGATCGCCCGAATTCGCAGAGAAGATCCGCCAGCAACCCATCGATGGACTTGCCCTCAAGAATTTGACTTCTGCAGCGCTTACCTGGCTGCGTACAAACCACGAGATCGTCAATGCCCTGAATGTCTTCCCCGTACCCGATGGCGATACTGGCACCAATATGGTGCTGACCATGCAATCGGCCTATGACGAAATCGAGAATACCCCCAAGTTCCGAGTGGGGGAAGTAGCCAACGACCTGGCCCAAGGCGCCCTGATGGGAGCGCGCGGGAACTCAGGGGTGATCCTCTCGCAGCTCTGGCGAGGTTTCGCCCGGGCGCTGGATGGACAGGATGTCATCAACGGACAGACCCTGGCCAATGCCTTTGCCACAGCGCGGGATACCGCCTATAAAGGCGTGGTGCGCCCAGTCGAAGGAACCATCCTCACAGTAGCCAAAGATATCGCCGCAGCGGCGAAAGCAGCCCTCGCAATCACCAGCGATCCCTTCGAAATCCTGGAGATTGTCGTAGAGGCGGCAGATGCTTCGGTGGAGTATACCCCCGAACTGCTGGATGTTCTCAAAGACGCCGGCGTGGTGGATGCAGGCGGCAAAGGTCTGTTCTTTATTTTGGAGGGGATGTTGCGGTTTTCCAAGGGCATGTCCCTGGATACAGCGGTCGCAACAGTACAACCCTTATCGGCGATCAAACTCGAAGGCGCCATGCAAACCGTGGAGCCGGGGCAAGATTACGAAGTGGTGATTGATTTCCGTCCCGATAAGCCGCTGGTGCTCGAAAAATATTTCGGCGCTCTCGAAGAGATGGGCACATCTATCCAGATCGGCGAGGGCGATGGCATGTACCGCATGCACATCCACGTGCCCACCGAGAAGCGCTACGAACCCATTGATTACACCATGACCGTGGGTACGATCACGAAAGTTCACATGGAGAACCTGCTCGCGCAGATAGGCGATATCGAACGCGACCGTCAGACTCAGCCATTGAAACTGGCGCCCGTGGAGCCAGGCCAGATCGCCGTCGTCAGTATATCCCCAGGGCAAGGGATCGCCAATGTCTTCGCCAGCCTGGGAGCTGCTGCCATCGTCGAAGGCGGGCAGACCATGAACCCCAGCACACAGGATATCCTGCACGCTTTCGAGAACCTACCCACAGATAAAATCATCATCCTGCCCAATAACAAGAACATCATCCTGGCCGCCAGGGCAGCCACCGAGGTGACTGTCAAACAAACTGCTGTGATCCCCAGCCGCTCCGTCCCACAGGGATTGAGCGCCCTGCTGCGCCTGGTCCCCGACGGGGATTTCGATGCTGTCGTCCAGGACATGACCTCCGCCCTCGATGATGTGCAGACTGGCGAAATCACAACCGCCACCCGCAGCGTCGAGATAGACGGCGTCTCTGTCGAAGAGGGCGAGATCATCGTCCTGCACAATGGCAAACTGATTCTCTCGTCAGACGACCTGCAAGATGCCTGCCTGGGTTTCCTGGAAAAAGCAGATATAGAGGATTATGAACTCATCACCCTGTTCTATGGCGTGGATCTGCCGAAGACGGAGGCCTTTCGCGTCGCCGATGTGATCCGAGAAAAATACCCCGACCACGAAATCGAAGTCCAATACGGCGGGCAGCCTCACTACCAGTTCATCATCTCGATCGAATAAACCATCGTAGAAAAGGTGGGGGGCGCTTTGTGGAAAGCGCCCCCACCTTTTCTACACCCTGGAGCAACCATGCGAATTGGTATTGTCACCGACAGCACCGCCGATGTCCCCCCTGAAATCGTCGCGCAGCATCAGATAGAAGTCATCCCAGCCATCATCGTGATGGAAGGCAAAAGCCTGGTAGATGGAAAGGACATCTCCCGCGGCGAGTTCTACGAAAAATTGCCCACGTTAGAGACTCTGCCCACAACCGCCGCGCCTTCATCCGGAGCATTCCACTCCGCTTACGAAAGATTATTCCAGGAAGGCGCTCAGGCGATCTTATCTCTGCACGTTGCCAGTCAACTCAGCGGCATGTACAACACGGCCAAAATGGCCGCGCAAGCTTTTGGCGAGAGGGTGCACATCTTCGATAGCAGATCGGTCTCGATGGGGTTAGGATTCCAGGTCATCGCGGCTGCCGAAGCGGTCACCCAGAGTCTATCTGTAGAGAAGATCATCCACCACCTCCAGGCTGTTCGAGACAAGATCCGCGTGATCGCCATGCTAGACACGCTCGAAAATATCCGCCGAAGCGGGCGCGTTTCCTGGCTGACGGCCAGAATCGGGTCGCTTCTGAATATCAAACTCTTCGTAGAAGTCCTGGATGGGGCGGTACTGAACCTGGGGCAGGCACGCACGCGACGCAAAGGCATCGCGCATCTCGAAGAACTCATCCGAAAATTGGGCAAGCTGGAACGTTTGGCCATCCTGCACAGCAACGCCGAAGCCGATGCCCGACAACTGCTCGCTGATCTGAACCTTGACCTGTCCACGTCGCCCCATATCGTGAACGTCACCCCTGTGATCGGCGTCCATGTGGGGGTCAACGGCCTGGGCATCGCTGCGGTGTTGAAATGACGACGAACTGGTACAATACACTCAATGAAGCCCTCGATACAAAAACTCCGCAACTACTTCAAACTCGAAGCGAAAAACGGCTATGACAATAGCGCCGTCATCGGGGGGTTGGAACGCATGCTCGACCCCTGGTCAATGGAAGCGCGCGCCGACAGCCTGCCAGAGGCCATCATCCAGGCTGTCACTACTCGCCTCAGGGATTATCATCGCTTGAGCGTAGAATCCCGCAAAGAGACCCTCTTTGGTTTGTGGAAGCGCATCCAAAGGGAGCTGGGGGAAGGAGAGCCGCCCGAGGAGGAGATCAAGCCCCAAGAGGAACCAGCGCAAGAGGAACAGCCCACCCCCAAGGAGACGGTTGAGCCGACTCCCTCTGGGGTGGCAGCAGAAACCCCAGGGCCGGCAGCCACCCCAAGGCCCCGTCCGCAATTCCCCCCCGGGGCAGGCGCCGATCTCAACGCGCATGTCACTACCCTGAAACACATCGGGCCTGCCTATGCCCAAACCCTGGAGAACCTGGGAATCCACACCCTGGGCGATATGCTCTACCATTTCCCCCATCGCTACGACGACTATTCCCAAATGAAGCCCATCAACCGTTTGGGATACGGGGAAAAAGTCAGCGTGATCGGCACTGTCAAATCGGTCAGCGCACGAGATACACGCGGCGGCGGCACGAAACTCGTCGAGGCGATCATCAATGATGGCAGCGCTTCGATACGGGTGACATGGTTCAACCAGCCCTGGATCACGAAACAATTACAACCAGGGATGCAAGTTGTCATCTCCGGACAGACCGACCAATACCTGGGCCGGCTGACGATGAACAACCCCGATTGGTCCCCGGTCGAGAAGAAAAATCTCATCTCCGAGGGGATCGTCCCTGTCTATCCGCTGACCGCCAGGATCACCCAGAAATGGCTGCGCAATAAGATATACGCCGTGATCACAGACTGGGCCCCCCGGGTGCTCGACCCTGTGCCTGCATCATTGCGCGCCGAAGCCGGCCTGATGGATCTATCACCGGCGTTGGAACAAATCCACTTCCCCACTTCCTGGGAACAACTCAAGAGCGCCCGCCATCGTCTCTCCTTCGATGAGATCTTCTTGCTCCAACTGGGCGTCTTGCAGCAAAAAGTCAATTGGTCTCAGCAAACCGCCAGTATTTTTCGAATGGAAGCAGGCTGGCTGGAGAGGCAATTGCAGAAGCTGCCTTTCGCACTGACATCGGCCCAACAACGCGCCCTCGATGAAGTGATGACCGACCTGGCCTCCGGGCATCCTATGAATCGCCTGATCCAGGGAGATGTCGGATCGGGTAAAACGATCATCGCCGCTTTAGCCATCGCCCTGGTTTGCGACCAGGGGTCGCAGGCGGCCTTGATGGCGCCGACCAGCATCCTGGCTGAACAGCACTACCATACCCTGCTACAGATTCTCGCCACGAATGGCGGGCCGCTGAGTCCCGAACAGATTCGTCTGATGATCGGCGCGACTTCAGAAAGCGAAAAGATCGAAATCCGCGCCGGGCTGGCTTCGGGGGATATCAGCCTTGTGATTGGCACTCACGCCCTGATCGAAGACCCGGTGGAATTCCACGATCTCCAACTGGCTATCATTGACGAACAGCATCGCTTCGGCGTCAGGCAGCGCGCCGCTTTACGAGCCAAAGGGACGAACCCTCACCTGATGGTGATGACGGCCACCCCCATCCCGCGCTCGCTGGCGCTAACGGTCTACGGCGACCTGGACCTGTCGGTCATTGACGAAATGCCTCCCGGGCGCCAGACGGTGGATACCTACGTGCTCTATCCAAAGGAACGCGAGCGCGCCTATACTTTAATCCGCCGGCAGGTCGAGGCCGGGCACCAGGCCTTTATCATCTATCCCCTGGTCGAAGAAAGCGATGAATCCGAAGAGAAGGCCGCTGTCGAAGAACATGCCCATCTGCAAAAGGAGATCTTCCCCGATCTCAAGCTGGGATTGCTGCACGGGCGGTTGACACCATCCGAAAAAGAAGCTGTGATGACCAGGTTTCGCGATGGCGAATTCCATGCCCTGGTATCCACCTCGGTAGTAGAAGTGGGCCTGGATATCCCCAACGCCACAGTGATGCTGATCGAAGGCGCACATCGCTTCGGGTTGGCGCAGTTACATCAATTCCGCGGCCGGGTAGGGAGGGGCAAGGCCAGGGCTTTTTGTCTGTTGATCCCTGGCAAAGCGGATGCTATCGAAAGCGAACGCCTGCAAGCCATGGCAGAGACCAACGATGGCTTCGTGCTGGCCGAACGCGATCTAGATCAGCGCGGCCCGGGTGATTTCTTGGGCGCAAGGCAAGCTGGTTACGCCAAACTGCGCCTGGCAAGTCTGACCGATGTGGAACTGATCCAGAAGGCCCGACATCACGCCCAGAGATTATTCCAAGATGACCCTGATCTGACTCATGACGAACACCAGCAGCTCGCTGCTGCTTTGAAACGCTTCTGGAGCAGTGGAAGCGGAGATATTAGTTGAGGAGCCAAATATGATTCGTGCTGTCTTCCCAGGAACCTTCGATCCTATTCATTACGGCCACATAGACATCGCTCATCGAGCAGCCCGGCTCTTCGATGAAGTCATTGTCGCGGTTTATGACCGACCGCTCAAAACCCTGCTCTTTTCACCCGATGAACGAATCGCCTTCGCCGAGGAAGTGTTTCGAAAGAACGAGAAGATCAAGGTTACCGGCTATAGCGGATTGACGGTCGAGTTTTGCAAAAAGATCGGCGCCCAGGTCATCGTTCGTGGTCTGCGCGTCTTCTCGGATTTCGAATATGAATTCCGCATGGCGCTGGCCAACCACCGCATCGATCCCGATATCGAAGTCGTGGCCCTGATCACCCACGAGAAGCACACCTTCCTTTCGGGCGCGACAGTGCGCGAGATCGCCTCGTTGAGCGGCGATGTCAGCAGCCTGGTGCCTCCCCACGTCGAAGCGGCCCTCAAAAAGAGGTTTGGAGAGCTGGGCGAATGGCAGGACATCGTCCCAACGTCTTCGCTGCGGGATTAGAAGCAGACCGACGACTACTTGACTAATCGTTCACTTCCGTGTAATCTTAGATTATGCCCATTTGTCGAGTTCAAGTGGAGAAAATATGACAGCGCAAGAAGTAAATCCGGTTGTTTTACAAGTAATTTCTGAACGCAACCAGAATCACGATACAAGGGAGCGGATATTTGTCGAACTCGAAGCAATAATAGATCGCCCTGTCGTTACTCTTTTTACAAGTTTCGTGTATCCTGTTATGCTTGAAGATTCAGATGTTGATATGTTAGCGGGCATTTTACAAAACGCCGGTTAGTAAAAAAACACATGGCAGACCAATCTATCGAGACGAAGCACATAACTGCGGTTTAGTTGTCGAGAGCATGGACGCCCAAAGCAATTTATGGCGATTGGTTTATGAGCTTTATATTCGAACAAGTGAATTTACATCTTCTCAAGTCGTAAATGTATTTTGAGCAAAGAACATTCATTTTTAGCCCCAGTGCGCAATTAGAATAATGAGCAACTCAATCTCTCCTCTTACAAAAGAACAAAAGAGCCGGTTACGAAAAGCATCTCGGAACTTTCGAGAGATGCAAAAACGAATTGTCCCCTTCACGAGGCAGCGCAAATATAAATTCACATCGACTACCGGGAAGTGGCAAGACACTTCTACATGGTTAGGTTTACAAAAAATCCAAGGTAACTGCTCAGCCATCGAACGGATTTACCCGAAAAAAGGGTGTGCGCAGGGGGCGTAGCCCCCTGCGCACACCCTTTTTTCGGGAATTTCTCCGTTTGGCTGAATAGTTACAATCCAAGAAACTAATCGCACATAAGAGCGTCACAATCCCATATGCGGTTAACTCGGCAATAGCCGAGAGATTACCGGCATAATTTTTGCAACTGGTTATTACCAAAGCGTGTTCTAGATTATCGCCATCAAGCACCTGATATACTCGTTAGAACATGCAAAACTTTGCGGAAGAAAAGGATTGCTTTCTCAACACTGCGCCTCTGAGGGAGGAGCGGCATGGATATCTTACATCTTGTAGACCGACTGGAAGAACTCTTCAACGAAAGTCGTCCCATTCCCCTCACCCACAATGTGATCGTGGATGAAGATCGAATGCTGGACTTGATTGACCAGATGCGGGTGACCATCCCTGAGGAAGTCAAGAGAGCGCAGCAGGTTCTCACCCAACGTGATCGCATCCTGGCGCAAGCCCAAGAGGAAGCCAAACGCACAGTTGATCTGGCGCGCGAGAAGAGCCAGCAACTTGTGGAGCGCGACGCCGTTGTGCTTGCCGCAAAAGCACGGGCAGAAGATGTCATCAAGCAGGCCGGGGTCAATGCCGAACACACCCGTCGCGAGGCCGATAATTACGTCATTCAAACCCTCTCACGCATCGAAGCGGAGCTGGAACGCTTGCTCAATCAGGCTCGGAACGGGATCATGGCCTTGCAGAATATCAGCGAACAAGAGACAAACCCCGAGCCAGAATCCAATCTTGCGGGGTCTGGGTTAGAAATCCCCGACGATCCATCCGCACAGTAATTTTTCCACCCCCCTTCATCCCCCATTTTCGCCATCAGTTTCATGAACGACCGGCTTTTCGGCGGCAAAATATGGAGGGACAGAGGGCGGCGTGAACGATCCACAGCCCCGTCCTCGGGGCGCCCGAGGACGGGCTTTTGATCGAGGGATCATGCACATTCGCTTCGCTCAGTGCAAGCCTCTGGGCGGCCGTTCACGGATGGTGAAGATTCGCTGGATTCCCCAATCAACTACCCCCGGCCACAACACATTCAACCAGACAGCAATACGCATCGGCCAGGGGATGATCAGCATGCGCCGCGGTCGTTCGACTAAGCGATATACATCCCGGGCTACATCCTCGGCGGACAATCGCAAAAACGCTGGGGTGCGGAGGCCGGTTCTACGATCAATCCCGGTGTGTTGACCGAATTCTGTCGCCACACCCCCGGGGTAGATCCCTGAGACTCGAATCCCCCAAATGCCTACTTCTCGCCGGAGCGCTTCGGTGAAACCGCGCAGCCCGAATTTAGTCGCCGAGTAGATGCTGTAGGTGGGCGGCCCAATTAGACCGGCGATTGAAGCCATATTGATGATATGCCCCGCACGGCGTTCGATCATGTGCGGCAGGACTACCCGGGTGGTCAGGATTGCCCCACGGAGATTGGTCTGCAGTTGAAGTTCGATATCCTCATCAGGATCGAGCTGCTCCAACCACTTCAGGCGGCCGAAGCCGGCGTTGTTGAACAGAACGTCAATCTGGCCATACCAGGCCAGGCTGGTTTCTACCAAATTTTCGATATGATCCAGGCGGGTGATATCCGTAGGAACCGGCAGCGCCTGCCCCCCGGCTGCTTCGATTTCGTCCGCTAACGCCCGCAAGCGATCCTCGCGGCGGGCAGCCAGAACGACATGGTATCCCCGCTCGCTAAAGAGGCGCGCCGTCGCCGCGCCAATGCCAGAGGACGCGCCGGTAATCAGGATGACAGGTTTGTTCAAGATAGCTCCTCCAATTCTCATCTGTGAAACTATATCACGTTCCTGATATAATTTCCAAAACCAAGCTGATAGCCGAGGAGTACATCATGTTCCTGCTCAACCCGAAAGCCCATCAACGCGACTACCCCGATGACCATTCTCGGGAGCTGATGCTCAAAACCATCGCCTGGTTCGAAAAGCGGGGCAAAAGGAAGATCAAGGAAGACGACCACGCCCGGGCCTGGTACAGCGATTTTCTCGATTTCGTAAAACAGGAAAAACTCTTCGCTGCCCTGTTAACCCCCTCCCAATATGGAACGGACGAAAATACCCGCTGGGATACCTGGCGCAACTGCGAGTTCAATGAAATCCTGGCCTTCTATGGATTAGCCTACTGGTACACCTGGCAGGTCAGCATCCTCGGCCTCGGCCCTATCTGGATGAGTAAGAACGAAGCCCTGAAACGAAGGGCGGCGCAGCTCCTTCAGGATGGAGCTGTTTTTGCGTTTGGACTCTCCGAACGGGCGCATGGGGCGGATATCTATTCGACGGAGATGAGTCTTGCCCCCCAGCCGGATGGCAACTATTTGGCCAACGGCGAGAAATACTATATCGGCAACGCCAACGTCGCCCCGATGGTCTCCACCTTTGGAAAAATAGCCGGGACAGATGAATACGTCTTCTTCGTGGCCGACTATCGCCAAGATGCGTACAAGCTGGTCAAAAACGTGTGCGCCAGCCAGAACTACGTCGGGCAATATCTGCTCGAAGATTACCCGGTCGCTGAAGATGAAATTCTCTCGATGGGGCAAGCCGCCTGGGACTCGGCGCTCAACACCGTCAACGTGGGAAAATACAACCTGGGCTGGGCTTCCATTGGCATCTGCACCCATGCCCTGTACGAGGCCATCAACCACGCCGCAAACCGCCGCCTGTACAACATGTACGTGACCGACTTCCCCCATGTCCAGCAGATGTTCACCGATGCCTACTCCCGCCTGGTCGCCATGAAGCTCTTCACCCTGCGAGCCGCCGATTATATGCGGGCAGCCTCGCTGCAAGACCGCCGCTACCTGCTGTATAACCCCATGGTCAAGATGAAAGTAACCACCCAGGGCGAGGAGGTCATTGATCTGCTCTGGAATGTGATCGCCGCTAAAGGCTTCGAGCGCGATACCTATTTCGAGATGGCGGCGCGCGACATCCAGGCGCTGCCCAAGCTGGAAGGGACCGTCCACGTCAACATCGCCCTGATCGTCAAGTTCATACCCAATTATTTCTTCGACCATGCCGAATATCCCGACCTGCCTAAGCAGGATCAGCCTCGGAACGACGATTACCTCTTCGACCAGGGACCAACCCGCGGGCTAAGCAAGATCCGCTTCCATGATTACGGATTAGCCTACGACCTGTACGACCTCCCCAATATCGGAATTTTCAAAGACCAGATCGCCCTCCTCAAGGAATTCCTGGCGATGGCGACGCCGGATGACACCCAGCGCAAGGATATTGATTTCCTGCTCGCCCTGGGTGAACTATTCGCCCTGGTGGTCTACGGTCAACTCATCCTGGAGAACGCCCCTATCTACGCCATCGCCCAGGCCTTGCTCGACCAGATTTTCGACTTCATGGTGCGGGATTTTTCCAGGTACGCCCTGCAGCTTTACAGCAAACCGAGCAGCACAGCTACCCAGATGGATTACTGCCAGCGCATGATCCGCAAACCAGCGTCCGACGAGGGACGCTATCAACAGGTGTGGACCGAGCATGTTTATGCTCTCAAAGACCTTTACGAGATGAACCCCTGAGATCAATGCTGTACCCCCCCCTCGGCCCTCCCATTTTCGCCTATAAGAACCCCGAAATTCGTTGAAATGTGACATATGTGAGTTCACTGAAAAAACTCCTGAACGAGGGGGCGGGGCGGCATATATGGGGGTGCGTGCTGCGCACGCACCCCCATATATGCCGCCCCGAATCCTCTACTCGTAGTTTTTGCAGTGGACTCAGTGGACTCAAAGGAGGAACCACCGTGGATTTTCAACTCACCGAAGAACAACGCATGTGGCGTAAAACGGTTCACGATTTCGTAGCCCAGGAAGTCAAGCCTCAGGCCGCCGAGTTCGCCAAAGCGGAAGAACTCAACTGGCCTGCTATCCGCAAGATGGGGCCGCTGGGGATGTTGGGCATCACCACACCCGAAGAATATGGCGGCGCCGGAGTGGACGCGATCAGCGCGGCTATCGCTATCGAGGAACTGGGCTGGGGGGACGGCGGCACCGCCCTGAACATCGCCGCCCATACCGGGCTGGGTTGCGCGCCCATCGCCATGTTCGGCGCCCCAAAGCAGAAAGAGAAATACCTGCCGCGCGCCGTCAGCGGAGAAGGAAAGTTGATCTCGCTGGCGCTCACCGAACCGGGAGCAGGCTCCGATCTTCAGGGGATCAAGACCCAGGCCAGGCTGGAGGGAGACGAGTGGGTGATCAATGGGGCTAAAGCCTGGATCACCAACGCCGGGGATGCCGACTATGTCACCACGCTGGTACGCACCGACCCCGCAGGCGGCTCCTGTTCGATGAGCATGATCATTGTGCCTACAGATGCGCCTGGGCTGCATATCGCGCCTCATGAGAAGAAAATGGGCCTGGGCAGCAGCCATGCCCACGGCATCACGTATGAAAACGTGCACGTCCCCCGCGAGAACCTGCTCGGGGAACAAGGACGCGGACTGCAGCAAACCCTGAGGACTCTCGCTGGTGGTCGTATCGGCATCGGGGCCATCTCGGTGGGCATCGCTCAGGCAGCCCTGGAAGAGGCCATACGCTATGCCAAAGAACGTCGCTCGTTTGGGGCGACCCTCTCCCAGCACCAGGCTCTGCAATGGATGCTGGCTGACGCCGGCACCGAAATCCACGCCGCTCGCCTGATGATCTATTACGCCGCCTGGCTCAAAGAACAGGGGAAGCCCTTCACCAAAGCGGGCGCAATGGCCAAACTCTTCGCCACGCAGATGGCTGAACGCGTCGCCTATAACGCCATCCAAATCCATGGCGCCTATGGCTATAGCCGTGAGTATCCGGTGGAGCGCCTATACCGCGACGCCCGCGCCATGACGATTGGGGAGGGCACCAGCGAAGTGCAGCGCATGGTCATCGCCCGTCATGTTCTCGAAGAGATCCAGTAAACGAACACGGTTCCTGCGAGGAACCGTGTTCGTATAAAAAACTGACGAAGCATGAGCTCCCTGCTTCGTCAGTTATTGTGCCGGGGGGAATATAGTTGTGACTTATGCTTTTTTGTCCAAATACCACTTGTAGATGAAGTACCACAACACGCACAGAGCTGCGGTGATGACGACCGCCAGCCAGAAATACAATTCGCGGAAGATCGCCAAGCCAGTCCCCAGCGCGCCCCCTACATAAACTGTTACTGCCGTGAAGAGGATGATGAAAGTGCCAAACAGCCAAAATCGCATCAACTTGAGCATGGTTTCTTTATCACTCATAACGCAATTCCTCCTGCGAGCATCCACTCGCAAAGAACAGTACCCCGGCAATAGCTATTGTAGCACAAAGATCAGACTTTCTGGCAATATCTGGGTAATTTTTTAAACATCAGTACTTCACGAAAAATGATCCGAGACCCGTCTGCGGGTCGCCCGGGGACGGGCTCCTGATCGTTTTCGTGAACTACTGAGTATCAGTGAACTCTGTATTTTTTCTCTGCTGAGCGAATTGATGTCCGGTTTCCGCATCAGCATCTTCCCGCAGGAGTTGCACGGCGTGGGGCAGTACGGGGATGACTACCTCCAGATTTTCAAGGGCGGCCTTGGGGCTGCCGGGCAGATTGATGATCAGGGTGCGGTCACGGATGCCGGAAACGCCCCGGGAGAGCATGGCATGTGGGGTGATCTTCAGGCTTTCAGCCCGCATGGCTTCGGTCAGCCCAGGCGCGGCTCGGTGAATCACGGTCTGGGTGGCCTCGGGGGTGACATCCCTGGGGGCGAATCCCGTCCCCCCGGTGGTCAGGATCACGTCGAAACAGCGTCCGTCAGCCCATTGGGAGAGGGTATCCCTCAAAACCAGCAAATCGTCCGGAACGATATCTTCCTGTAAGACGCTCCATCCTTGCGCTTCCACTTTCGCCTTCAACGCCGGGCCTGATGTATCCGGTCGCTCACCTCGCGCAGAACGATCAGACACGGTAAGGATGGCAACGCGCAGGGCCATGCTCAGTCCTCGCTGATCCCTGCCACCCGCTGCCAGTTTTCGTCGAGGCCATCCTCGGTGACGCCGAAGTAGAAACGATAATTGTCCATATCATCCCGCTGGATCAAGTCGTAACGGCTGAAGTTACCGATCTTTTGTTGATACAACAGTCCCAAATTTCCTTGCCATTTGACTTCGGCCTGGGCGCGGATTTCGGAGTATTTGTCGAACTGGGTGACCGCATAATGCCACAATTTGCGCGCCGATTTGCGGGTCACATTCTTGACCACATTGTTATTGCGCAAATCACGCACGGTGTAATATCGCACGCCCTGGCGCTCTTCGACGGAGACGACCTCCACGCCGGTGCGCGGGGCTGTTACTTCGTCAGCATCGAGTTGGGGTTTTTCGACAGCCTGAGGAAGAGGCGCCGGTTCGTCGCTGACTTTCGTCGTGGGCGCCGCAAGGGCTTCTTTTCTGGTCCGGTCGCCCTGACCTCGTAGAACCAGCTCGACGATCTCATCCCGTACAGCCATGCCGGTTTCGGCCTCTGTGCGCAGGTAGATTTTACTGTCGTCAACTGCATAAGGAGGATCGTCGCCGCGTGGCACAAGGACGCGGATGATATCCTTGCCGCGGAATTTGTGGGCGTCGAGGCTGCAAACCAGCTCAGGGCTGATACGGTCGCTGATCTCCTTTTCCAAACGGGTGATAGCCTGGTTGACCAGGGTCACCCCCTCGACATTGCCCTTCGGGTCGCCGCCCATGCCGATATAGATCGCGCCTCCATTGGTATTGGCAAAAGCGCACACATCGGCGATCACAGCGTAAAGTTTCCCGCCGCGCACCATCATGCTCTCATGGAAATCTTGCACGATATTGGCGCCTTCATCGCGTGCTGCCTGGATGAAATCGAAAGCCGGCTCGGCCTTGGGGCGGTGAGGACGGCTGCGGGCAAAGTCATTCCCCAGAAACAGCGCCTTCAGCGCCTCGAATGATAGCTCTGGCAGACGCACATCGGTAGCCCGGTCGCCAACCCCCAGGTTCTTGCGACGCTCGGCGTCTTTCTCCAGGCGGTGGGCGTCGGAGCCTTGAATGCAATGCATGCGCCGGGGATATTCGGGTTTGGCGCCGCTGAAGAACCCCGCCGTGCTGTGACGTTCCTTGCGATCCAAATCGGTCACTTCCAACGCATGCAAATTGGAGTCTTGGGTATAAGCGATCTTGGTTTGTCCGCCGAATCGAAATCCGCGCATGGCGACGCCATTCGTGGAATTGGCATGGGCGGCGATCACCAACCCTCCAGCGGCGTTGATCTTTTCGTAGGCAGTCAACACATCAGCGCTGGCTCCCACGGTCACAGAACCTTCATCTAACTGGTCAGCCGGGATGTTGAGATCCAGCAGAATATGCTCGATCTCGCGCAGTGGCTTTTCGGGGGCAAAGATCGCCAAAATATGAAACCCAAAGGTTGCTGTAAACTCGAAGCCCGGCAGAATCATCACCCGCTCTGATAACCGCTGGTAATCATCCAGGCGGGATTGCTCCTCCGGCAACAGGCGATTCAATCGCTTGAGCATCTCCAATTGTTGTATTTCATCGTGCATGCGGCGAAGGCCCGCCACCGTGTTATGGTCGGTAATAGCAACCATATCCAGGTCTTGCTCATCAGCCCGCCTTAGGATATCCAGATAACTGGCATTGGGCTGTTGATAATCGCTCGAAGCCGGGGTATGTAAATGTAAATCCATGGTGTACCACTGCATCGTGGTACGAGATCGTTTTTTCATTCCTGTATCACTCTCTATCGTTTCAGTTGTCACCCACTGTGACACATGTTAGAACTATGTCCAACGCTCATTTATGATAAAACCTGCTCGATCATTTTTATTAGATCCTCAGGCATATACGGCTTTTGTATGAAACCATCAGCTTTGGCTTGCTCGCTTGCGGCGCGGAAATCGAGACCTGAAGACATAATCACCCTGGTCTTGGAGATATCGGGGTCTTCACGAATCTGAGCTAACAGCTTGAGGCCCACTTTGTCATCGTCAGGAGAGGTCCGTAGATAAACATCCATCAAAACCACATCCGGCTCGTGATTTCGAATGGATCGAATAATATCCTCCCCCACGGAATGCGTGATGACATCGAAGCCCTCCATCTCTAACAAAGTCTTCAACAGATCAACCACAATGTAATCATCATCAATGAGCATCACTTTAGCCATACGCAACTTCGCATACCAGGATCAGGATCTCTGCTCAGTACTTCCTTTTTCGTAATCCACTGAGTAACTGCTCAGCCATCGAACGGATTTACCCGAAAAAAGGGTGTGAGCAGGGGGCGTAGCCCCCTGCTCACACCCTTTTTTCGGGAATTTCTCCGTTTGGCTGAGTAGTTACATCCACTGATACTAAATCTACTGCTCTTTTACCTTTTTGGGGAGCAGGATTCTTTTGGGTTTGCCTTTTCTTCTTAGGTTTTGGCAGAGGCTCCAAAGCAACCTCGATCGCATCGTCAACCGTATCCAGAAAGATGAATTGTATCCTCTGGCGGACTTCCTCGGGCAGGTCTTCCAAATCATCTTCATTGCGCTTGGGCAGTAAGACTTTTTTGAGTCCTGCCCGGTGAGCAGCCAAAACCTTTTCTTTGACGCCGCCAACGGGCATCACCTTACCCCGGAGGGTGATCTCTCCCGTCATGCCCACATCAGGACGAACCGGCCGCCCGGAAATCAGCGATACCAGCGCGGTAGCCATGGTGATGCCGGCAGAAGGGCCATCCTTTGGCTGCGCCCCAGCCGGGATGTGCAAATGGAAATCCGCCTCCGAATAGAAGTTCTCCTCCAGGCCTAATTTCTTGGCCTGCGATCTCACGAACGAAAGCGCCGCCTTGGCAGATTCCTTCATCACATCGCCCAACGACCCGGTGAGTTGGAAGCCCTTTCCGCCCGGCATGCGGGTCGCTTCGATGAATAACACGTCACCGCCCGTAGGGGTCCAGGCCAATCCAGTTGCTACGCCGGGCAGGGAAGTTCGTTCGGCGATCTCTTCCAAATCGCGGAATTTTGGCCTCCCCAGGTACTCGTGGATCCGCTCAGGGTTGATCTCGACGACGCCATTCCCCTTGCCCTCGGCGATGCGCGTGACCACCTTGCGACACACCGCCCCAATCTCGCGCTCCAGATTGCGGACGCCAGCCTCACGGGTGTAATAGCGGATGATCTCGTCCAGACTCTCATCCGTGAAGCGGACCTCGCTTTCCCGCAGGCTGTTCTCGCGTAGCTGGCGCGGGATCAGATATCCCTTGGCGATATGTTTCTTCTCGCCTTCCGTGTATCCGGAGAGCCGGATGGTCTCCATGCGGTCGAGCAACGGCTGGGGGATGGTATCCAGGCGATTGGCTGTGGTGATGAACATCACCTCCGAGAGATCGAAAGCCACTTCCAGGTAATGATCGCGAAACTCCACATTTTGCTCCGGGTCCAGAACTTCCAAAAGGGCTGAGGCCGGATCGCCCTGGAAGCCCTGGGAGAGTTTATCTATCTCATCGAGCATGAAGACCGGGTTGTGTGTTTCTACCCGCCTCAAGGCCTGCAGGATGCGCCCCGGCAATGCGCCAATATACGTGCGGCGATGACCGCGAATTTCGGCCTCGTCGCGCACGCCGCCCAAAGAGATGCGGATGAACTCACGCCCCAGGGAGCGGGCGATGGAACGCCCGAGGGAAGTTTTGCCCACACCCGGAGGTCCTGCAAAACACAGGATCACACCCTCGCGTAAGCGGCGAATTCGATCATCGTACTTGTTGTCCTCGGCGGTGAATTCTTCTACGCGCTCCTGCCGTAATTTGCGCACAGCCAGGAATTCCAGTATGCGCTCTTTGATATCTTCAAGCCCATAATGATCTTCATCCAGCACAGTACGGGCATGGGCAATGTCCAGATTGTCTTGAGTCGAAACCGACCAGGGCAGAGAGACCAACCAATCCAGATAGGTGCGGATGACCCCATATTCCGCCGCCGCGGTGGGCAATCGCGACATGCGATCCACCTCCCGGCGGGCCTGCTTATCGGCTTCCTCGGTCATGTGGGCTGCTTCGATCTTGGCGCGAAACTCATCCACCTCGATGACCTGCTCATCCCCCTCCCCAAGTTCGCGCTGGATGGCCTTGAGCTGTTCACGCAAGTAATACTCACGTTGAACTTTTTCGATCTCCGAACGCGCTTCTTTCTGTATCTTTTGTCCAAGTTCCAAGACTTCGACTTCGCGGGCTAAAATCGAGATCAGTTTTTGTAATTTTTGGGAGACCGAATCCAACTCCAGGAGCGCCTGAGCATCCTCGAGTTCGATCCGCTGGAAGTTAGCAATGGTATAGACGGTTTGCAGAGGATCATCCAACAGCAAGACCGATTCGACCAGCTCGCGCGGCAGCGAGGTGATCATACTGGCGATGCGCTCGAACTGGTCGCGGGCGTTGCGAGCCATGGCCTCTACTTCCAGACCTTCCTCTTCGATCTCAGGGGTCAATTCCACCCTGGCTTTGAGGTAGGGATCAATTTGAACGTATTCGATGAGTCTGAAACGCGCAATCCCCTGCACCAAGAGGCGGATCGTGCCATCGGGGGCGCGCAACATACGATGCACAATGGCGACGGTGCCTACCTCGAATAGGTTTTCGGGATCAGGGGATTCCAACTCTGGTTTGCGAGAGGCCACCAGGCCGATCAGCCGGCTTTCTTCGGAAACGACATCGTCAATCAGGTGAATAGAACGAGGCTGACCAATGGTCAATGGCACCGCTGTCTCGGGGTAAACCACCAAACCGCGCAGCGGCAAGATCGGCAGCATGCTGGGAATTTGATCCCCCTCTTGCAGGACTTCGATCTCCCCTTTAGGACTATCTTCCTCTCCACCAACGCGAGTCACGATTGGGTGCAGGAGAAAATCATCTATTTTCAAGTCCTCCGCGCCGAGCCACGAAAGCAATTCCATCAAGTCAGAATTCCAACGAGATGCAGGCATAATCAGCTACTCCCTAATCTCGACCTGATGAGGTTTGGCTTTCGGTAAGCAAATCCGCAAGAAGCCATCTTCATACTTTGCTTTGATTCCATTATGATCTATCACCCAATGCATTTCGATCTGTGAGATGAACTCGCCAAAACGGATCTCCATTTGATGATACGCGCGCCGCTCGGGCGGATCGAGCCGGGATCCTTGAATAATCAGGCTCTGTTCATCTAACGAAATCGAGAACCCGGTTTCCTTCATACCCGCAACTTCGACGCGGATGATAACCGACTCCTCGGTCTCGAAAACGTCAGTGGGGGGACTCCAGACCCGAGAGCGCGGGCCCATTCGCAGATGAAAATGATCCACCCTCACTTCAGGGTTGGATACAGTAAACCATACTGGGCTTTTCGATTCGGACTTCAAGTCAATCTCTTTCATATTGACCTTCCCTTCATAGATCCTGCCAGTATATCGAACAACCCCTTATGATCGGGCATAAAGCTAACATTGGTTAGCATCCTTTCTTCATTATTTCTCACGCCGGAGATTATATCATTGGGGCGTGTTTCAAACGAGATGAAAGAGTCCCGAAAAAAGGGTGCAGGGGGTGCTCCGCACCCCCTGCACCCTTTTTTCGGGGAACCTTCAACTGGAATGAAACGCACCCATATCATTGTTGTGTTCACTGAAAAAACTCAAGAAAGAGGGGGCGGGGCGGGATATATGGGGGTGCGTGCTGAGCACACACTCCCATATATCCCGCCCCGAATCCACTGACCTTGGGATCAGATTACGGCATAATGCCAAAGGATCGTAATATTTCTTCTGCACTTTCGAGAAGTTTAGCATCCTCGCTGACTTCCAGGACCATCTTGAAATCCTCGAGCGCTTTGCTCTGATAGCCCCTCTGGAAATAGGACACTCCTCGGTTGTAATAGGATTGCCCCAACTCTGTATCCAGGCTGATCGCCATCGTATAATCCTCGATGGCGGGATCGTAATCCTGAAGAGCGGCATGCACATTGCCGCGGAAGTAGTAGGCATAGCCATAATCAGGATCAACTTCGATGGTCTGGCCGAAGTAGTCAATCGCGGTCTGATAATCTTCCTGGAAATAATAGGCTAATCCTGTGCTGTAGTATGCCTGGGCATACTCTGGATATTTCTCGATCACATAGGCCCAATCCCCGATGGCGGGCTCAAATTGGTCTTGTTGGAAGTAAGCCAGGCCTCGCTGATAGTAGGCATCCAGGAATTCCGGATCGTTTTCGATGACGCGGGATTGATCGGCAATGGCTTTCTCGAACTCGTCCAGTTGATAATAGGCCAACCCCCGATTGTAATAAGCCATGCCATAATCGGGTTCTAATTCCAAGAGAGTCGAATAATTATCTACCGCGGTCTGGTAGTCGCCCAGACGAAGCGCCATCTCTGCACTGCCATCCAGGGCCTCGGAAAATTCGGGGTTCAGCTCGATAGCCTGATCGAAATAGCCCTTGGCGGTTTCGAAATTTTCTAAACTAACATGCGCTCTGCCGATATTATAGTAGGCGATCATATCGCTAGGATCTTGTTCGATTGCAAGCAAATAGCGGTACACCGCCTGGCGATATTCGCCAGCAAGATAATAGGCGTCTCCCAACCTGTTATAAATACCCGGGGTGTCCGGGTCAATCTCGAGGACAGTCTGTAAATCTGCTATCGCTTCTTCGTAATCTTCCAACTCGAGATAGATCATTCCGCGATTGTAGAGAAATTCGATATTCTGAGGATCCAATATGATCGCCTGGGTGTAATCAGCTACAGCATGCTCGAACTCCTCTAACTGTATATGGATATCCCCCATATCCTTGTAAATAGAAGGCGAGTTGGGTTCAACGGCCAACACAGCCTGATAATCAGCCAGGGCGTTTTCATAATCTTCGAGCATATGATACGAATAAGCCCTGTTCAAGATGATATCCGTAATATTCGGCTCCAGCGCAATGGCATGTGTCCAGGCGTCAACAGCTTTTTCGAATTCGCCCAGATGAAAGAAACAACTCCCACGGTAGAAATATATCTCCAAGCTTTCTTCCCCAAGCGCCAGAAGTCTGTCGAGGTCCTTCGTCGCGTCGGCGTATTTCTTCAGAGCATACCTGGCCTGGGCGCGCAAGGTGAGCGCGATGACCTTCTCCGGATCCATTTCGATCAGGCGATCGAGATCGTCTATTGCCCGGTAATAGTTACGAGTATCAACGAGCAGATAGGCGCGTCCGAGTATGGCTTCTTCGTAATCGGGGCGGACTTCGATGGCCTGGGTCAGATCATCGATCGCCTGGGATATCGGATCATCCACTCGCTGGCTCACATCCACTTGCTCCCCAGTCAATGCCGGTAATTCTTCCTCCGAACCCCCCTCTTCCAAATCAAGTACTTCTTCATGGATGTTTACAGTCAGGATATCGGTAAGATCGAACAAAGGAGGAGGCTCGATGATCGTGGCGATTTCGGCGCCTGGCTCAGATTCCGTTTGGGCCTGCGTAATCAGGTCTGCGATGGCGACGTAGGATAGAGCGCGATAATACCAGGCCTCGCTGTGTTCAGCATCTCGTTGAACGATAAAAGAAAAAGCAGCGCTGGCAGCGCTCGGCTCCCCTGCCATCAAATAGATCTTACCAAGCTCGAAGTATGCCTCGAGATAATCTGGATTTCCTTTGATTGCCTGATTGAACTCATAATACTCTCCGTTCGCTCATTTTGTGAGCGGTTATAAAGATTCCGATACCCCTATATATGGCACGAAACTCAAGCCCATGCCCATATATGGCGGTATTACCTCATCGCGCTCTGGAGGAAAGCAACACCAGTGGCATTACTGAAAGAAATCTCTGGCCTGGAAAGGTCAAATTTGTAATGAAGAAAGCATTTTGCCTTATTTTCAGCCCATATTTCAAAATCTCGCCTGAAAATGAGCGAACCGAGAGTAATAGGCGTAACTATATTCTTCGTCATCCAGATACTTCAGGCCAGCTTCATAGTGTTCTTCAGGCGTCTGGGGGGTATTCGCCTCCTGGTCTCTTATCAGGACAACGGTCTGCACAATTGGGAATAATATAGCCAGGATGATAATGGCAGAGATGATCAACCAGAGGCTCTTCGTTTTTGGAATCAGGCTGCGGCGGAGTCTACTGAGCATGAGGGGAATTATACACCAATGACGCTGTTTGCGTACCCACCAGGAAAATAAGCAATGACAGATCTCGGGAAAAATGATAAAATCCCCGCTCGTGAGTCCGCTCAATGGATAAGTAGCCTGACAATGACACATATCAATCTACCCCCCTCTGTCCCCCCATTTTCGCTCACGGGATTGCTGCTCAACCAGGAGCTATCTGGGCGAAAATGGGGGGATGAAAGGGGGGTCAAAGCAATTCAATTTTTGTATGAGATATTACCGGAGGATCATTATGTCTGAAAAACAACCGATTGGCGAAGAACGAAAAGTTCAATTCCTTAGCGGCGAAACCATAGACGGCGCACCCGTGTCATACATCGTCGTATTAGCTGCTGTCGTGGTGGCGTTATCCTTCATCCCCATTTCTGTCATCATTGCCCTAGGCGGCAGCTTCCCCATGAGTCAGGGCGTCCTTGGTCTGGTTGGCTGGGTACTTGGCCCCGTCGCAGGCGCGGTAGCATCCGGGATTGGCGCGTTGATTGGCATCTTCCTGGCTCCCCACACCGCCGGCCCCATCCCCCTTCTCCGCATATGGGGCTCGCTGATCGCGTCATTTGCTGCTGGGACCATGGTGATCGGCGCGAAACGAAAAGGCTGGTGGTTTTGGATCTGCCTGTATGCTTTATTGTCGCTTTTATATTTCATTGGGCGCGCTGTTTTCATCAACGGCGTAGGTCTGTGGGTCGCGATCGCCGCTGCGTTCATTGACTGGTCTGCAATCATCTTGCTTGCTCTTCCAACTCGAACGCTTTTCGCAAAATGGATCAACAGTAAGAACTGGGGGCTGGTTCTTGCTGGCCTGGGATTGGGCACCTGGACTGTCTATGGCATCTCGCATATTTGCCTGACAGCGATCTATTACCACGTGTTCAATTATCCCGAAGTAGTATTCTACGAAGTGATGACTGTCGCTCCCTTCGAGAATTTGTTGCGGGCCATCGTTGGTATGGTCATCGGCGGCGGCGTAATCGCCGGGTTGCGCGCTATTGGGTTGGTGAAACCAGAGCACGCCATTTATTGAGAATCTCTCCCTCCACCCGCATCCAGGGCGTCCTCCTGGTTATCCTGGCAACCATCTTTTGGTCGGCGTCCAGCCTCCTCATTGGCCTCATCTACCAGGAGATCAATATCCCTGCCGTCAACCTGGCATTTTGGCGCGACCTGAGCACATTATCTGCTCTTTTTCTTGGCATCCTAATCTTTCGCCCGAGGCTGTTCAGTGTAAAACGCCGCGATCTACCCTGGTTGTTGGCGATGGGCGCAATCAGCATCGGTCTCTTCCATGTGCTGTGGAATATCACTGTGGTGATGCTCGGCGCATCCATCGCTACGGTGATGCAGAGCAACGCCCCTATCTTCGTCACCATCGTAGCCTGTCTAGTTTTGAAAGAAGGGCTTACAAGCAAGAAGATTCTTGCCGTTTTCCTTTCGGTCATTGGAACCATACTCTGTTCAGGCATCATCAGCTCAGCAGGCCAACCGGTCACATTCTCTGGCATCGCCATCGGGGTAATCGGGGCCTGCGCTTATGGTTCATACACGCTATTCGGAAAGAAATTGATCGGCAGCTACAGCCCATGGACGATCATGTTGTACATCTTCGCCTTCGCTGCTTTGGTGTTGCTCCCCTTTCAGATCGGCAAACCATCTCCCTGGCCCGTAGAACCGAAAGCGCTGGCATATTTCACCGGTCTGATCCTGATTCCCACCATCGGCGGTTTCGGCATCTTCACCATCGCCCTCCACCGTTTGCAAGCCAGCGTGGCCTCGATCAGCGCCACTGCAGAAATCATCTTTGCTTCTATCTCAGCCTATATCATCCTAGGGGAGCGCCTCGACTTCTGGCAAATCCTGGGCGCGATCTTCGTGATCGGCGGCGTCATACTCATCTCACTACCCAATAATAAAAACAGACGGGGTTGATTTTTTTCGCAAGCAGCATTGACTCAGTATGAAATCTATGGAATAATGTAACCGGTTACAGTAACCGGTTACACCCCAGGCCGCAGGGAGCCTTATGACGAGGAAATCATCATCCACAATCACAATGCGTGACGTCGCTCGCGAAGTCGGCGTCTCGGTTGCGACGGTTAGTCGTTATATCAATGGCAGCGCGCCTGTATCCCCAGAGGTAGCCGAACGCCTGGAACAAATCATGGCGGAACTTAAATATGTCCCCCATTCTGCCGCCAGACAGTTGGCCACGCGCAAAACCATGGTCGTCGGGTTGCTGTTGACCAATATGTACAATGATTTCTTCGGCCCGCTGCTCTATGGCATCGAATCAGTAGTCGGTGAACACAGGTATAACCTTTTGGTGGCGACATGCCGCCTCGATAATCAAACCAATATATCTCTTCCCATTGGCCCTCACAATACCGATGGACTATTGATCTTTGCCGGCAGCATAAAAGATGATGATCTCGCCGAGCTGAGTTCCCAAGGTTTCCCCGTTGTACTTATCCACCATACTGCGCCTGAATCCCTTTCGATTCCCTGTGTTACCGTCGAAAACAAAGCAGCCACCTATAAGCTGGTTAGCCACCTGATCGAAGACCATGATCGGCGACAGATCGTATTCATGAAGGGACCTTCTCAGCAAGAAGACTCTTATTGGAGGAAATTAGGGTATCTGAACGCTCTTCGAGATCATGATATCGAGATCAATCCAAAGTTGATGCTGACGGGAGAATTTCTGCATGGAGTCGCCTATCGTTCATTGAAGGATTTCATAGATAGAAGCGATCCTATTGATTTCGATGCTGTATTTACAGGCGATGATGATGCCGCTATCGGCGTGGTCGAAGCGCTGACTGAATGCGGCATTCGCATCCCCGAAGATGTTGCTGTGGCAGGTTTCGATGATTCCCGGTTATCGGCATTTTTGAACCCTCCATTGACAACTGTACGCGCTCCCACTGCAGAAGTAGGGCGAATCGCGGCGAAAAATCTATTCAACCTGATCGAAGGACATCCCGTTGATGACGTCACGCTTCTGCCCACGGAAATCATCCTACGGCGCTCCTGTGGATGCAATTCAGGATGATCATGCCTCCATCGTCAGGAGTTCATCCTTCCTTTCATGGAGGCTACTTGATGTATGAAAAACTGTAACTACACACCAATCCGTTCGATGGCTGAGCAGTTACGAAAAACTACTTTCAAAGGAGGAGGTGCTCTATCGAAAAATTCCTTTTGAATAACACTGTACTACTTTATCCACAACAAGTTATTCCGTGAGGAGAAATATCATGAAAAAGATATTGACTGTTCTGTTTTCACTGCTCGTGATCGCGGCGATGCTGCTGGCGGCATGTAAGCCACCGGCGCCAGCCGCGCCCGAAGCAGCCGCGCCTGCCGAAGAAGCCGCGCCTGTTGAAGAAGCGGCGCCCGCTGAAGAGGCCGCGCCACCCGAGAAGGTGACCATTCGATGGTTCGTTGGCCTGGGTACTGGCGCTAACCCAGAACACATCCCTGGCCAGGAAGAAGTCGTCGCTCGTTTCAATGAAACCCATGATAATATCGAGCTGGTGGTCGAATTCGTGGAAAACTCAATAGCTCCCGATCAATTGAAGACACAGATTGCTGCTGGCGACCCCCCAGATATCATCGGTCCTGTTGGCTGGAGCGGCACGAATGAATTCTCCGGTCTCTTCCTGGATCTCGAACCGTATTTGGGCGCGTTCGATTGGGGGGATTTCGATGCTGACTCTATCAACGCCTATCGTTTGGAGGGCGAAGGATTGCTTGGACTTCCTTTCGCCGTGTTCCCTTCGATGATCTACTACAATCGTGACCTGTTCGATGAGGCTGGCCTGGCTTATCCGCCCCAGAACTACGGTGATCCCTATGCGGATGGTGATCCCTGGACCGTCGAGAAGCTCGAAGAGCTTGCATTAGCCCTGACAGTTGACGCTAACGGCAACGATGCCAATAGCCCAGACTTCGATCCGAAAAATATCGTCCAATTTGGCTACCACTCCCAGTGGACTGATCCACGCGGGCAGGCCGCAGCTCTCTTCGGCGCAGACAATTTTATTGACGATGAAGGTAATGCAGTCCTTTCCGAGCGCTGGCGCAGTGCTTTCAACTGGTATTATGAGGGTATGCACGTCAAGCACTTCATGCCCAACACGACATACCAGGAGAGCGACCTGTTGGCAGCCGGCAATCCCTTTGACTCCGGTAATGTTGCCATAGTGCACTGTCACCTTTGGTACACATGCTGCCTTGGCAACGTCCCGAATTGGGATATGGCAGTCGTTCCTTCCTACAATGATGCCGGTGATGTGACCGTCAAGCTCCATGCGGATACCTTCCGCATTTTCGCCTCGACTGAAAACCCAGAAGAAGCCGTGGAGGTTCTCCTTTATTTGACTGGCGAGGCTGCTGGAGATCTGTTACAGATTTATGGCGGTATGCCTGGTCGCATCAGCTTGCAGGAAGAGTTCTTTGCTACAATGGATGAGCGCTTCCCGCAGGGCGTCAATTGGGACGTAGCCGTTCAAGGATTGGCTTACCCTGACGTTCCTAATCACGAGTCCAACCTGCCCAACTACGCCAAGGCCTACGACCGCATTGGCGCTTTTCAGACCCTGTATGAGTCTACTCCTGACCTCGATATCAATGCTGAACTTGATAATCTGGTGGCAGACCTACAGGTTATTTTCGACGAAGCCAAATGACATGGAACTATTGCCTCAGGGGGATGGAGTAGCAATGCGAGAAGGAATGTGGGGTCAGCTGCTGTGTGAGCTGACCCCACCCTCATAGGAGTAAGCCATGACAACAATGTTTTCTGAATTCACGCTTAGAAATCTCAGGTTCACCCGAGGCAAGCTCAGCAAGCTCGCCCGGCGTGAAGCGAATTGGGGTTTGCTTTTCCTCTCTCCATGGATTATTGGTTTTTTCCTCTGGAAATTCCTTCCAATGATTGCTTCGTTGGTTTTTTCTTTTACTTCTTTCAACCTTCTGCATAGAGAGGATGTTCAATGGGCCGGGCTGGAGAACTATATCCGCTTCTTCGGCGATCCTTTGGCAGGCGTTGCAATAAAGGTTTCGCTAACTTTTGCCCTTATTTCATTGCCTATAGGTATTATTCAACCCATTCTGATGGCAGCTTTGTTGAATCAAAAGAGTTTGAGATGGAAGCGCATCTTTACCACATTATTCTATATGCCAAAAATCGTCCCGATGGTGTCGGTCGTTTACATCTGGCAGGGTGTTTTGAATGCTCGCACGGGGTGGGTTAATATTGCTCTCGAATCAATCGGCATACCAGGACCAGATTGGATCAACACAGTTGCCTGGATCTACCCTGCATTGGTGCTAATCGGATTGTGGGGCGTCGGTGATATGATGCTGTACACCCTCGCTACCATGCAGGGGATACCCACAGAATTATACGAAGCAGCGCGTGTGGATGGCGCAGGTGCTTTCGCCACATTCTGGCATATCACGATACCTATGATCACGCCGATTATTTTCTACAACCTTGTGCTCTCCTCGATTGGTATCCTGATGTATTTTTTAGTTCCATATGTTCTCAAGGGGCCAAATGGGGATCCGGGGAATGCGACCTGGTTCTATGGGATGTATCTTTACAAAGAAGCATTTGCTTATTCTGACATGGGTATGGGGGCGACAATGGCCTGGATACTTTTCTTATTTGCTATTGTTGTGACCATAATACTCTTTTCGACCCAAAAATACTGGGTGTTTTATGCAGCGGAGGAGGTGTGACGATGGCTATTAGAACAGATCGTTCGACCACGTTATTATCGAACCGTATGCGAGTATTTCTCTTCAGCGCCAGCCTCACCCTTTTCGCCCTGATCATCATCTCGACTTACTTATCGCCTTTCGGCTATATGACAGTCACAGCCATCAAGGATCGTTCGATGATCGCCGACCCCAATGCCCCTATCCTACCTTCTAAGGAGGCGACCTTCAATTATGAAGGCCAGGAGTTGGCGGTTTACCTGGTGCCAACCGAGGATGGCAAAGTACATGAATGGGCCATCCTCAAAAAAGGCAGAGAAGAAAGCACCTTTATCGATCCCACGAACCTGGAGGCTGGCCCAACCGAATGGACAGGCAGGTGGCGCACTTTGGAAAGGGTTTGGAGTGTTAGTCCAGTATGGGAAAATTTTTCCGAAGCCTGGAAAGGGCTTAACATGCCTCGCTTGCTGCGGAATACATTGGTCATCGCGATCACGGGTTCCATAGGCACATTGATTTCTTGCATTGCGGTTGCCTATGGATTTTCTCGCTTCCGTATTCCGGGGAAAAATATCCTCTTCATGGCTCTGATTTCCACCATCATACTCCCAGAATTCGTCACGATCGTACCAACCTATGTCGTTTTCGAACGTATTGGTTGGATAGGTACTTGGCTTCCATTGATCATTCCCCACTTCTTCGCCAACGCGTATAATGTCTTCCTCCTCCGTCAATTTTTCATGACTATCCCAAAAGAATTAGACGAGGCAGCCATGATCGATGGGGCTAGCCCCATGCGCATCCTCTTTTCGGTAATACTTCCCCAATCTATCCCGGCTATCGTTGCCGTGGGAATGTTCCACTTTATGTGGTCCTGGAATGACTTTTTCCAGCCGTTGCTCTATCTCTCGACAGAACGAGAATTACAACCCATCTCTATTGGGATCCAGCTCTACAATGCGCGTTATTTTGCCCAACCGCACATGATCCAGGCCAGCTCGCTCCTGGGTCTGCTCGTGCCAATCATCATCTTCTTCCTGGCGCAACGCATCTTCATGCAAGGCATCGTCTTTACCGGGGTCGAAAAATAGCACATGTTCATTCCTACCATTTCTTGGGGCACAATCTTATGAAAGTAGCTGTCATCGGTGGTGGCTCGACGTACACCCCCGAACTGGTCAATGGTTTTATCGCCCGGGCGAGGGAATTCCCGCTCGAGGAACTCTGGTTGATGGATAACGATCCGTATCGACTCCAGATCGTTGGCGGATTTGCTCAGCGCATCGTGGCGGCCAGGGGGTCGCCCTTCGAGGTGATCCTGAGCAACGATCAACGTGGTTCGATCGAAGGGGCAGCCTATGTCATCACTCAATTGCGTGTCGGGCAGATGGAAGCCCGCCGCAAGGACGAATACCTTGGGCGCCGGCATGGCCTGATTGGGCAGGAGACCACTGGGGTGGGCGGCATGGCCAAAGCCCTGCGCACTATCCCCGTCCTGCTTGGCATCGCTGGAGACATGCGCGCAGTAGCCGCGCCTGGCGCTCTGCTGGTTAATTTCACAAACCCGGCCGGGTTGGTCACCCAGGCCCTCAGCCAGTATGCCGCTGACATCCCCTCGGTGGGTGTCTGTAACGTGGCTATCACCGCCAAGATGCACATACTCAAAAACCTGGAAATGACCGGATGTGGTAAGTTTGATCCTTTCGAGGCGGAACTGCAAACCCTGGGATTGAATCATCTCTCCTGGCACCGCGGCCTGACCATCGCTGGCGAAGACCTCTGGCCAAAGGTCATCGAGGGCTATATCACCCACCTCGAATCTGTCGAGCACCCCGAATGGGATCCCGCCACCGTAGCCTCGTTGCGTATGATCCCCAATTATTATTTGCAGTATTTCTATTTCACCGAGAAAAAGCTGGCTGCCCAAAATAGCTGGCCCCCCTCGCGCGCTGAAGAGGTCATCGAGGTCGAAAAAGACCTGCTTCGCCAGTATGCTGACCCCAGTCTCGAAGAGCCGCCTGCAGACCTGATGAAACGCGGCGGGGCGTATTATTCCACCGTTGCTACGCAGTTGCTCAATGCCCACTACAACGACCTGGGCGAAACGCATATCGTCAACGTGCCTAACGGGGCGGCGGTGGCAACATGGCCTGCCGATTGGGTGCTGGAATTGCCCGCCAGAGTCAGTCGCGCCGGTATCACGCCGCTGCCAGCAGAACCTTTGCCGCCAGCTTGCTTTTCGCTGATAGCCGCAGTAAAATCCTACGAATTGCTTACCGTCGAGGCGGCGGTCCATGGCGACCGGCTGGCCGCTTACCAGGCTCTACTGGCCCACCCCCTCGGCCCCTCGGCGGACAACATCCAGGCGGTTCTGGAGGATTTGATCGAAACCCACCGGGATTATTTGCCGCAATTCGATTAAGGAGGCCACTGAAAAAATTACGGACATTCACGAGTTTTTTCAGGGAACTCATTAAGAGAGTGTTTTAAAACTCAAATCAGCCACAGATGAACACAGATAAAAGGGATTTCGGCGATGAAAGACGGCTGTTCATCAAGAAAATCGGTGTTCATCTGTGTTTCTCTGTGGTTTCTGGCGACTTTTAAAACAGTCTCTAAGGCAAGCAACTATGCGATATTTTCTTGGCGCCGATCTTGGCGGAACGAAGACCCATATCGTCATCGCCGACGAGAACGGGCGTGTTGCCAGTTTTGGCGAAGGCGGTCCCGCCAACCACCAATCCGTCGGTTATGAGGGTATGTTCGAATCCCTGAATACCGCATTTCAGAGAGCAATGAGTTCGGCGCGGCTATCGGCGATAGACATCGCCGGAGCCGGTTTCGGCATCGCCGGATACGACTGGCCCTCGGAAAAACCGCGCACCCAGGCTGTGCTTGACCGGCTTGGTCTGGATGCGCCATATCTTATCGTCAATGACACCATCCCCAGTCTGGTGGCCGGCGCCGAAGAGGGCTGGGGCGTGGCGGTTATTTCTGGAACGGGTTGCAATTGCCGCGGCTGGGACCGTGAACATCAGCGCGAAGGCCGAGTCACCGGTTATGGGACCAGAATGGGCGAAGGCGCAGGCGCTTCCGAATTGATCTTCCGCGCTTTACAACTGGTCGGTCGTTCCTGGGCGAAACGCGTGCCGCTGACCGCGCTGAGCGATGTATTCATCCAATACACCGGCGCGAAAGATCTCGACGGCTTCATCGAAGGCTATACCGAAGATCAATACTCGGTTGGCCCTGATATTGCCCCGCTGATCTTCGACGTGGCGCGCCAGGGAGACCCGGTGGCCTGCGACCTGATCCGCTGGGCTGGAACCGAACTGGGCGAGATGGCCAATAGCGTCATCCGCCAATTGAGTTTTCAAGAATTGGCCTTCGACGTCGTGCTCTCCGGGAGCATGTTCAGAGGCGGCGATCTGTTGATTGACCCGATGCGCGAGACCATCCACAAAATCGCTCCTCAAGCCCGGTTGGTGCGTCTGAAGGTTTCTCCTGTCATGGGAGCGGTGCTGATCGGCATGTCTGCTGCGGGCTTAGAGACCACACCTGTCATTCGAAAAACGATCTGCCATTCATTGAGTGATTGGATGAATACCCCTACCAGGGAAAATCCGTAATGCAAATCGAACTGGCAAAGAATGGCTGGGTTGTTGGCATCATCCTGCTCCTTTGTGCTTGCAGCGCACTAAAGACATCATCTGAAATAGAATCTATCGCCATGCCCACACCCTCATTTCGTGTCATTGCATACGCCACCGAGGCGATCATCACAGAACTGATCTCCTTCGACCGGCTTACACACATCAACTATGCCTTCCTGATCCCTAACACCAATGGGAGCTTTGTCAGCTTGAATAATGCCTGGAAGCTGGAAAAGATCGTCGAGCTGGGTCACGCCCAGGGGGTAGAGGTCTTCCTCTCGGTCGGCGGTTGGGGCTGGGACGAGCAATTCGAGCAGCTATCAGCCCACAAGGAATCCCGCTCAGCCTTCGTGCATAATCTAATGGAATTCGTCGAGGTTTACGATCTGGACGGGGTTGATATCGATTGGGAATATCCCGACCCGGGCCAGTCAGCTGAGAATTTCCTGGCTTTGATGACAGAACTGCGCGCTGCCTTGCCATCTGAGAAATCGCTCACCGCAGCAGTGATCGCTTATGGCGACGAATATGGCCAGGGTATCCCCGCCGAAGCCTTCGGGCTGATGGATTTCGTCAATGTCATGACCTATGACGGTCCGGATCACGGCAGTATGGAGCAATTCCAAAAAGGATTGGAATACTGGCTGGGGCGCGGCCTGCCGCCCGAAAAGGTGGTGATGGGCCTGCCTTTCTATACCCGCCCTGACGGCGCACCCTATGCCCACCTGGTCGCCGCCAACCCCGCTGCCGCCAAGGGAGATACTTTCGATCTCCTTGGCGCGCCGCAGCGTTATAACGGCATCCCCACTATCCAGGCGAAAACCTGTTTGG
Organism: Chloroflexota bacterium; assembly: GCA_016865865.1. Lineage (GTDB taxonomy): Bacteria > Chloroflexota > Anaerolineae > Anaerolineales > UBA11858 > NIOZ-UU35. The sequence goes on along the minus strand of VGOC01000003.1, from coordinate 45,468 downwards.
CCATGCAATCTGCTGGCGGGATCATGTTCTGGGCGCTGGATCACGATAGCCAGGACGAACACTCGCTGCTGCTGGCCATTCACCGAATCGTCTCAGGTGAGATACCATAGTGATTACACAGATCAACTCTGCATAGGAGACAGCGCATCATGATCCGTCTGATTGTCAATGCCGATGACTATGGCCGTACAGCCGAGGTTTCGCGCGGTGTGCGTCAGGCTCATCTGCAAGGCATCGTTACTTCGACCACCTGCATGATGAATATGCCCACCACTACGGCGGATATCCGTATCGCCATGGAAGAGACGCCTGATATAGGAATGGGAGTGCACCTGGTGTTGACTGCCGGTAAGCCGCTCTCCCCTCCCGAAGCTGTGGACACGCTGACCGACCCCCAGGGTTGGTTTCCGAAATACGATAGGCTCTTAACCCGCCTCGAGGAGACCGATATCGCCCAGGTTAAGATCGAATGGCGCGCTCAAATCGAAGCCTTCATCGCTGCCTCGGGCCGCCGCCCTACACACCTGGATTCGCATCATCACTCATCCTTCTTCAGTGAACCGTTGATGCGCGCGATGCTAGAACTGGCCTGCGAATACAACTGCGCGATCCGCCTGCCACGCGCCTTCCGATCCGACGGCGGCCTGGATAGCCTTCCCGAACAAGTGCAGGGACCTATCCAGGATTACGCTCCGCGCCTGCTGGCTGAGTTCGAGCCGCGCCGCCCGGATGCTTTCTTCGGCAGCTTCTACGACGACCTGGCAACGCGTGAGGAGCTGCTTCGCATCCTCGACCAGCTCGGCGAGGGAATCTCGGAAATGATGTGCCACCCAGGTTACGCCGATCCCAGCCTGATTGCCTCCTCGTACTATTCGCGCCAGCGCGAAAGCGAATTACATCTCCTCACCAACCCATCAATAAAAGAAATGATCGCTCAGAAAGGCATCGAATTGATTTCCTTTGCCGAAATTGGTTGACCAAGAATCATAACCAACGCAAACAGCCGTGATGAAATGCCCCGCTTGATATCCCAACTCCTGTACCTGTTTCTAACAGGAATCCTTCTTGCAGGTTGTGTCACTCCATCGCCAACCCTAATCGAGGTAACCATGCCTGAACCCACTACGTCCCCTCCAATTTACAAAGACCCCGCCCAACCCAGCGAAGCCCGCATCGCTGATCTGCTCGCCCGCATGACCCTGGCGGAAAAAATCGGCCAGATGACTCAAGTCGAGAAGAACAGCGTCACCCCCAAGGCGGTAGCCAAGTACTTCATCGGCTCGGTGCTCAGCGGCGGAGGCGGGTCGCCTCCCAAGAACACGGTCGCCGTCTGGGCCGAGATGGTTGCTTCATTCCAACAGGCGGCCCTGGAAACCCGCCTGGGGATTCCTATTCTCTACGGCGTTGATGCCGTCCATGGGCACGCTAACCTCGAAGGGGCAACCGTCTTTCCGCATAATATCGGCCTGGGCGCGGTGGATGACCCTGATTTGATGTTCGCCATCGGCCAGGCCACCGCGGTAGAAATGCGAGCCACTGGAATCCACTGGAACTTCGCTCCGGTGGTCTCCATCCCACAGGATATTCGCTGGGGGCGCACCTACGAAGGGTATAGCGAAGACACCACACTGGTCACGCGCCTGGCGGTCCCATATCTCCAGGGGTTGCAGACCCCGCCCGAAAACTGGTCGGGAGGCCCGATCTATGTTCTGGCTACACCCAAACATTACCTCGGTGATGGCGGCACGGCGTTCGGCTCATCGAAGACGATCAATATACAACCTTTCTTGCTCGACCAGGGCGACACGCGCCTGACTGAGGCGGAACTGCGGGCGCTCTTCCTGCCGCCCTACCAGGCTGCTGTCGAAGCCGGCGCGTTGAGCATCATGGCCTCATTCAACAGTTGGAATGGAGATAAACTACACGCCCATCACTACCTGCTCAACGAGGTGCTCAAGGGCGAATTAGGCTTCGAGGGTTTCATCGTCTCCGACTGGCAAGCCATTGACCAGATATCGGATGATTACGACGCCGCGGTGGTCGCGGCGATCAACGCCGGGATAGACATGGTGATGACGCCATATGATTACAAAACCTTCATCGATTCGCTTACTCGCGCTGTGAACGAAGGCAGTGTTTCCATCGAACGCATTGACGATGCTGTTGAACGCATTCTGCGCGCCAAGTTTGCTCTGGGGCTTTTCGAGCAGCCATTCAGCGACCCGGCGCTGGTAGAAGCCGTCGGTTCGCAAGATCACCGGTCATTGGCGCGTCAGGCCGTGCGCCAGTCGCTGGTGCTGCTCAAAAACGAACATCGGACCCTGCCGGTCCCAAAAGATACCCCGCTGATCTTCGTCGCCGGCGAGGGCGCCGAGAATATTGGCCTGCAAGCTGGCGGCTGGACGATCGAATGGCAGGGCAAATCCGGAATGATCACCCCTGGCACGACCATCCTGGAAGGAATACAGGCTGCCATCTCGCCGGGTACCCAGGTGGAATACAACCGCTTTGGCCGTTTCGATCAAGTCTTCGATGCCAGCGGACAGCCAGCCATCGCCGATATCGGCATCGTGGTGATCAGCGAGCAACCGTATGCCGAGGGCGTCGGCGACCAGGCTGACCTGACCCTCGCCCAGGCCGACAGCGACCTGATCGCCCGCGCCCGCGAACGCTGCCAAAAATTGGTCGTCATCCTGCTTTCCGGCAGGCCGCTGGTTCTCAGCGACCAGCTGCCCATGATGGACGCCCTGGTAGCCGCCTGGCTGCCAGGCAGTGAGGGCGCTGGCGTGGCCGATGTGCTCTTCGGCGATTATCCCTTCAATGGCAGGTTGCCCTACACCTGGCCGTGGACCAACGATCAACTGCCGCTGAACATCCACAACGCCCAATCTGGCGAAGCGCTCTTCCCCTTCGGCTTCGGACTCCTCGAAGAATGATGGAGTCCATTGAACAAACTACGAGTAGAGGATGCGGGGCGGCATATATGGGGGTGCGTGCTGCGCACGCACCCCCATATATGCCGCCCCGCCCCATCGTTCAGAAGTTTTTTCAGTGAACTCATGATGAGCAGAGAAAATGCGGCCTTATTCTCTATACCAAGAGATCTTCGAACAACCTGATCGCCTGCAAGCCCTGATCCACAATCAACGTCAGGCTGCCTGCGCCATTGCCGAGGCTATTCAGGCGCGCGATATTCGCTATGTTTTCCTGACGGCGCGCGGCTCCTCAGACAACGCCGGTCGCTACGCCAACTATCTGTGGGGCGCACACAATCGTTACCCTATAGCCCTGGCAACACCCTCCCTGTTCACCTATTACAAATCGCCGCCCTCCCTTCGAAGCGCCCTGGTCGTCGGCGTCTCCCAGTCGGGATTCTCGCCAGATATCATCAGCGTGCTAAACGAGGGGCGCGAGCAAGGCTGCCTGACGCTGGCGATCACCAACGCACCCGACTCCCCACTGACGGAGCGCGCCGACCTGGTCTTCGACATACAGGCTGGCGAAGAGCAGGCCGTTGCCGCCACGAAGTCATACACCGCCCAATTAGCTGCTATCGCCATGCTCTCAGTCGCCCTGGCTCCTGATCCTGCCCGCTGGGCTGAGTTGGAAAAAGTCCCCAGGTGGGTTGCACAAGCCCTCGAACAGGATGAATCCATCGTCCATATGGCGCAGCGTTATCGTTATATGGATCAATGCGTCGTTCTGGGGCGTGGCTTCAACTATGCCACGGCCTTCGAATGGGCCTTGAAGTTGAAAGAACTAACCTATATCATCGCTGAGCCGTACTCGTCGGCAGATTTCCAGCATGGGCCGATCGCCATGGTCGAAGGGGGCTTCCCCGTGCTGGCAGTGGCTCCCCGCGGGCAGGTCTTCCCCTCGATGTCAGGGATGCTCACAACCCTGCGCGAGGGGCATCAGGTCGAACTGGTGGTCATCTCCGACGATGAGTTGATCCTGGGGCTGGCGCAATCCCCCATCCCGTTGACCAGCGGCATCCCTGAATGGCTGACCCCCATCGTGAACATCGTCCTGGCCCAGTTGTTCACCTGCCATCTCGCTTTGGCGAAGGGCTATGATCCAGACCAGCCGCGCGGCCTGAACAAAATCACCCGCACCCACTGATGCGCGCGCACACCTGGTCTTCGATCATCTATTTTCTGTACTTCGCTGCCATCGCCGCGGTGGTACCCTTCCTGGCGCTCTATTATCAATCCCTGGGGCTTTCGGGCAGCCAGATCGGCTTGCTGCTCAGCGTCTCACCACTGGTGACCCTGTTCGCCTCGCCATTCTGGACGGGACTGGCCGATTCCCGGCAGTGCCATCGAACAGTGTTGACAACGACCCTGGTCGCTGCCGCAGGGGTGAACCTGCTCATCCCAGTAATCGGTTCATTTGCCTTGCTGCTTTTGGCCATCCTCGGCCTGGCCTTCTTCTCAGCGCCGATCATAGCCTTGATAGACAGCGCCACCCTTTCCATGTTGGGCGATCGGAGGGATGAATATGGGCGTATCCGCCTATGGGGCACCATCGGTTGGGGGCTGTGCGCGCCCCTGGCCGGTGAGCTTTTCCAACGTCTGGGATTACAATGGATGTTTTGGATCTATGCAGCCCTGATCATCATCACCCTGGTCCCCATCCAACGCCTGGAATTCCCACACAGCGCCTCGACGACGCCTTTCTGGCAGGGGCTGCGCGCCGTGCTGGCCAACCGGCAATGGCAGCTCTTTCTGGGGATGATCATCGTCGCCGCCATCGGCCTGTCCGCCCACACCAACTACCTGGCGTTGCTGTTGGACGAAATGGGCGCCAGCAAAGGTTTAGTGGGAGTCGCCCTGACAATCTCGACGATCTTCGAGCTGCCCGTGATGTTCTTCTCCAACCGCCTGCTGCAGAAGTTCGGAAGCCGCGGTTTGCTTTCACTGGCAATGGGGGTCACCGGTTTGCGTTGCATGTTGTACGCCTTTTCTGCCAGACCTGAATTCGTCCTGGCTATTCAGGCGTTCCACGGGCTGACTTTCCCGGCCCTGTGGGTGGCGGGGGTGAACTTTGCCTCACGAAACACCCCACCGGGATCGAGCGCCACCGCTCAGGGAGTACTGGGCTGCTTTTTAATGGGCTTCGGCGTAGCAGGAGGGGGATTGCTGGGCGGCTTGCTGATAGACGGCCTGGGCGTGGCTGGGATGTACGGCGCGATTGGGGTGGGTGTGCTGACCGCTTTGGGGGCCTTCCTGCTCTTCGGAAGAGATCTTCTTGCCCAAAGCGGCTGAGATGCTGCACACCGAACTGATCGTCCCGCCTCATTTTCAGATCGCTAACGTCGAGTAATAGGCTCTACACCTCCGCCGCCCACGCCAGATCGAGCTTTTCGAGCGTCGCGGTGGTGGGGATGCCATCCGATGTCCAACCGGCAAACTCGTAGTATCGGCTGATGGCGGTCTCTATTTCGGCTTCATCGAGGGCAATCCCAGCGGTGGGGCCTTCGCCTTGCAGCGTCTCGAAGAACTTCTTGGGCAGCCTATCGTGCTCACGGGTCAACCCCTCGCGGGCGTTGAAGACGCGCATCAGATTCAGGCGGCGGGCGCCCACAGCCATTAATTCGTCCAGGCTCATCTCCCAGCCTGTCACTGCGCGCAGCAATTCGACCACCTCAGCCGGCCCATAGAGCGTCCAGGCTGGCCCCCAGACGAACTGGCACAACTCGGCGGAGTCCAGCATCGAGTAGAAGACATGCGTCAGGTAAGCGTAGCGCGCTTTCTCTGGGCCGAGGCTCATCGCTGGTTGGACCTCGTTCAAGCCGAGCATCGCCAGCCTTCCCAGGTATAGATTGGTCGCCATGCCCTCTTCGTACATCCAGTCGTGCTCGCTGGATTGGTGGTCGGCGCCGAAGGGGTTGACGGCGTAGATCAGCCCCAGGGAACGTTTGGCCTGCGGCATGTGCGCCGGGGCCTCTGCGCCCTTGACGGTAATCAGACACTCATCCGCGCCATTCCCCCAGAGTCTGGCCGCCCGCTCCGAGCCTTGGGCCAACGCCCTTCCCAGCGCGCCCTCTTTGTGAACAATCATTCGCAGAGCGACCAGCATCGCATCCACGTTACCAAAGCGCAACTCCACGCCGCTGGTCTGCTGCAAGCCGATGACGCCCTTCTCGAAGCACTCCATCGCAAAGGCAATCGTCGCCCCGCAGGCAATCGTATCCACGCCATACTGGTTGCAGATCTCATTCGCCAGGCAGACCGCCGCCAGGTCGTCAATGCCGCAGTACGAGCCGAAAGTGCCCAGGGTCTCGTATTCCGGGCCGCCATAGCGCGGGTTGACTTTATACTGCTCATCGCTGATCTCGACCGTGCGCTTGCAGCGCACCACACAGGCGTAGCAGGTATCGCGGCCCAGCTTATCCTGTTTGCCCTCCGCGGCGCCGCGCAGCACGGTGTCGTACATCACCTCGCCGCTGATCGGTTCGCAGCCCTCGAACTGGCCTTCGTTGTAATTGCGGGTTGGCAGCGTGCCAAAAGAGTTCTGCGGCATGACCACGCTGGCGGTGCCGTATTTGCCCAGACCGACCATATCGGGATTATCGGGCAGCCATTCTGGCCCCAGGCGGTTGAGGGCTGTCAGGGCTTTGGGGTCGGCCAGTTTGGGCTTCTTCGCGCCGCGCACTACCACGGCCTTGAGATTCTTGCTCGCCATCACCAGCCCCATGCCCGTGCGCCCATTGTTGCGGTTCGACATACTGACCAGCGACGAGAACAGAACACCTTTTTCGGCAGCCGGCCCGTGCTGCAGGATTTCGATCTTATCGTCGCCGATTTCCTCCTCGAGGATGGCTTCTACCTCGCCGGTGATCTTGCCCATCAGGTGGCTGGCGTCGCGCAGTTCAGGCTGGCCCTCGATGATGGAGAGATATACTGGCTTTGGAGACTTGCCCTTGACGACAATGCCATCGAAGCCGGCGAATTTCATCTCGGCAGGGAAGAAACCGCCGCCCTGTGAATCGCCGATGCCGCTGCTGATCGGTGATTTGGCGTTAGCGTTCACGCGGCTCTGGCCAGAGATGGCCGCGCCGGTGGTCACACCTAGCATCAAGGTGAGCACATTCTCCGGGCCGAGCGGGTCTGCGCCGGCGGGCATCTCTTTTAAAATATAATGCAAGCCCATGGCGCTGCCACCCAGGTACTTGCGGTAAAACGCTTCCGGCGGCTCTTCGATGGTCAGCGCGCCGCGCGTCAAATCAACGTGCAGAATTTTTCCAGCATATCCATAAGCCATAATGGCCTCCTCGCGTTTTTGTGCATTCAACCGCAGAGTACGAAGAGAACGCTGAGAAAAATAACAAACTCTCTGCGCATTCAGCGCTCTCTGCGGTAAAGGTTTTGTTACTCCTCGCCCTTGACCTCGGTCCAAATCTGGTCGTAGAGCGGGGTGGCCTCGCCGACATCTTCCATGAAGAAGCCGTTTGCCAGCACATCGGCGGGCGTGTTGGTGATCGGCGAGTTGACATAGGCATCGTATAACTCGGTCTGGTTGGCTTTGGCGTATTCCAGGGCAGCAGCGTTGGGCACGGTGTAGGGGAAGTCACGCAGCATCATCCAGAACATTTCACCCTGCTCGATATAGTTCACCCATGCATAGACGGCGTCTAGGTGCGGGGCGCTGGCCGGGATGGCCCAGTTATCCTGCCACAGGATGGTGCCTTCGCTCGGGAAGACATACTCGAAATTGGGATCTTCCTGCTGGGCAGTGAAGGCCTCGCCGTTCCAGACATTGCCCAAATCCACGTCTCCGGCGATCAGGGCCGTCTTGGGGCTGTCGCTATCGAAGAGCTTGACATTGGGGATCAGCTCCAACAGTTTCGCTTTGGCCTCTTCCAATTGAGCGGGGTCTTTGGTGTTGAGATCGTAGCCCAGGGTCAGCAACGTGAAGCCGATCACCACGCGGGGGTCATCGAGCAACACCAAGCGACCAGCATAATCGGGATTCCACAGATCGGCCCAGGAGGTCGGCGGGGTTGCGACGCGCTCCGCATTGTAGACCATGGCATCCGTGCCGGCCATGTAGGGGATGGTGTACTTATTACCGGGATCGAAGGGCAGATCCATGTAGCCGGGGTTGATATTCGCCAGCATCGGCAGTTTGGCATGATCCCACGGTTGGAGCATCCCCTGGCCGACCATCAACGAGACAATGTAGTCGGTGGGTAGAATCAGATCGTAGGTCGTGGCGCCGGCGGAGAGTTTGGCGTACATCTCCTCGTTGCTAGAATACTCATCGTGGTTCACTTTGATGCCGTAAACCTTCTCGAAACATTCCTTCCACTCGACGGGGATGTACTCCGTCCACACGAAGAGATTGAACTCCTGAGAGGTCACCTCGAGGCGCGGTTGCGGTTCCGGACACACGAATCCCGAACCGGTGACGAATTCTTCAGCCTCGCCCGCGGCAGGTGCCTTGCCTCCGCAGGCCGCCAACAGCAGGCTGAATACCATCATGGCTGCCAGCAATTTCCAAAAGGTTGAGTTTTTCATTACTTCCTCCTGTAAAAATATGGGTTGAAAGGTCTTCTTGCATAGGATGCGGACGAACGCGGAAAACATGGATATTTCCGTTTGTCCGCGTTCATTCGCGTTTCGACGAAGGCGTTCAAATCGGCAAACAATTCATCCGTGGTTTGGAACGTTTGCCCACCGCCATCTTCCAACTCCATCATCGCTGCTAGAGTCTCGGCGTTGGGCTTCCTGGCAACCGGCGGAAAGGGAAGCCCACCGCTGTTGCCAGCCTGTTTCAAAAAGACACGAATGGCTCCCGCGGTGGTCATACCGATGACCTCAAAAACGGCCTCGGCTTCTCGCTTGAGTTCAGGGCTGATGCGCGCCCGTATGGTAACATTAGACATTTTACACTCTACTTGCATTCCTTGACCAATAGTGACTGCATTATGCAGCAATATGGGCTTTTGTAGAACAGGTTGCCAACCTGTCCTACGCCTGGCGGCTTTGCAAGCGCTGGGAGTAGGACAGATTGGCAATCTGTCCTACATTTGGCGGCTTTGCAGGCGCTGCGTGAAGAAGACGACCACCAGCACAATCGAAATCCACACCGCCGAGAGGGCGTTGACCTGGGGGGTGACGATGCGGCGCAGCAGCCCATAAACATAGATCGGCAGCGTGGAGGCGCCAGGCCCGGTGGTGAAGAAAGTGATCACGAAATCATCCAGTGAGAGAGTGAAAGCTAGCAGCGCCCCGGAGAGCACCCCCGGCATAATCGAGGGCAGCGTCACACGCCAGAAAGTGATGATTTCGTTAGCGCCCAAATCCATCGAGGCCTCCTCGATCGCCTTGTCGAAACCGTGCAGGCGCGCTCGCACCACCAGCGTCACAAAGGGGATGCTGAAGGCGATGTGCGAAACGATGACGGTTCCCAATCCCAGGGTAAGCTGGCTGTCGCCGCTCAGGCTGAGGGTGTTGTTCAATAGGGTAAACAACTGACTGAACAAGACCAGAATGCCGATGCCCATCACAATCTCCGGGATGACGATGGGGATATACAGCGAAACCTCCGAAAAGGTCTTCAGCCTGAAGCTGTAACGCTGCAAGGCTATCGCCGCCAGCGTGCCGATGATGGTCGAAGTGATCGTCGAGACAAAGGCGATGGTCAGCGTATTTCGGGCGGCGTTGCGCACTTCGACATTCCTGGCCAGCTCGCAGAACCAGTGGAACGCGCCGCAGGGACTCCGAATGACGTTCCCGGAGACGATTTCCGTCGGGCCGACCTGGGTGATGAATCCCTCGAAGAGCACGTTGGTCTTCGAGGAATTGAAGGCGAACAGAAATAAAACCACCACCGGCGCATACAGGAAGAAATACACCAGCACGGTAGAGACGATGACCAGGGGAGAACGGCGATGCGGGTTCATGCGGTCACGATCTCCTCCCCGAAGCCGAATTTGCGTGTGTAGAAATAGGTCACGATCAGCGTCAGAGTCATCAGCATCAGCGAAGCCGCCGAGCCAAAGGTGGGGTCGCGGGCGATGAGGAACTGGTTCTGGATCAGGTTGCCCACCAGCACAATCTGCCGCCCACCGAGCAAATCGGAGACGATGAAGGTGCCCATCACCGGCACGAAAACCAGGATCGTCCCGGCGACCACCCCCGGTATAGAAAGCGGCAGCGTCATGCGCAGGAAGGTACGGAAAGGGCGCGCCCCCAGGTCTGCCGAGGCTTCGTAGAGCGAAAGCTCGATTTTCTCCAGCGAGGTATAGATCGGCAAGATCATAAAGGGCAGGAACTCATAAACCATGCCGACCAGCACCGCTCCCTGGGTGTAGAGCATCTCGAAGGGCGTGAAGTGCAGTCCCACCAATCCAGCCAGCCAGCCGATGACGCTGTTGATCACTCCCTGCGTGCGCAGCAGCATCATCCAGGCGTAGACGCGGATGATGAAGTTCGTCCACATCGGCACCAGGATCAAAAAGAGAAATGTGTTGCGTTTTCTGGCCGGGGCGCGGGCGATGAAGTAAGCCAGCGGATAGGCCATCAGGATCGCCAGCACGGTCGTGTTGAAAGCCAGGCTCAGCGAGCGCGACAGGATTTGGATGTAGATCGGGTCGAGGCAGAGCGACTTGCCATTGTCGCATTCGGTGCGCACCCCGGAGAGGCGCACATAGTTATCGAACGAGAAACCGTAGATCACCGTGCCATCGGGGGCGCGGCTGCCGAAGCTGATCACCAGGGTGAGCAGCAGGGGGATGATCAGCAGCCCAATCATGAAGAGCAGCGTGGGCGAGATCAGCACCGCGCCCTGGAAAGATCTATCTTCTCGCAGCTTTCGCAGCATGATGGCTTTTCCATTGGACGCGGACACTTCGACTTCGCTTAGTGCAAGCGAGCGCGGAAGAACGCGGATTCATTTTTGAATTTCCGCGTAAATCCGCGTTTATCCGCGTCCGATACATATTGTGCGCATGAAGAAGAGATTGCATGGTAACAACCTACACATCCTGCAATACGAGGGCGTTTTCGGGCAGCACCACCACCCAGACCTGTTCCCCGGGCGCGTAATAGGCTTCCGGGTCGAGGGTGGAGATCTTGTTCTGCTCCCAAACCGCCAGCGGCGCGCCGCCCAGGTCTACGATCACGCGCGTGTCCGAGCCGATGTAAGCCGTGTTCAGCACGATGCCGCTGAAGCAGTTCTGCGGCAAAGCTCTATCAGAGGCCAGGCGGATTTTCTCCGGGCGCATCGAGACGACCACCTGATCACCCACGTTTACCGGCGCGGCCTTGGCGCCGACCAGTTCATCCTTCAGGCTGGGGATATACACCGTGACGCGGTCCTCCTCGATGGCGCGCGCCTCGCCGCTGAGGAAATTGGTCTCGCCGATGAAGTCGGCCACGAAGCGGCTGTTGGGGCGCTCGTAGATTTCCACCGGCGCGCCGATTTGCAGCACCCGGCCATGATCCATCACGGCGATGCGGTCGGACATAGTCAGGGCTTCCTCCTGGTCATGAGTCACGTAAACGAAGGTGATCCCCACTTCTTGCTGCAGGGCTTTCAATTCCAACTGCATCTCCTTGCGCAGCTTCAAGTCGAGGGCGCCGAGGGGTTCATCCAACAGCAGCACCTTTGGATGTTTGACCAGCGCACGCGCCAGTGCGACGCGCTGCTGCTGTCCGCCGGAGAGCTGCCTGGGCTTGCGCCGTTCCATGCCGCTCAGCTTGACCATCTCCAGAATCTCGCCGACGCGGCGTTTGATCTCGTATTTGGGCGTCTTCTCCATTTCGAGACCGTAGGCCACATTCTCGGCGACCGACATGTGCGGGAAGAGGGCGTAACTCTGGAAGACGGTGTTGACCGGCCTCAAATAGGGCGGCCTGCGCCCCATGGCTTCGCCCTCGATATAGACCTCCCCGACGGTGGGCCACTCGAACCCGGCGACCATGCGCAGCGAGGTGGTTTTCCCGCAGCCCGACGGCCCCAACATGGAGAAGAACTCGCCGTTCTTGATTTGCATGGTGACGTGGTCAACGGCAAATACCTCACTCCCCTCGGGGGTAGGAAACCGCTTCACCACGTCGCGCAACTCTACGCAGAATTCATTCATGGCTCTCTCGGCTCTCGCTTCTTTCCGCGCTCATCCGCGCTCGCTTGCACTGAGCGAAGTCGAAGTGTCCGCGTCCCGCATCTGTTCCAAGACGCGCTCTGCCGCTTCCAGCACGACGCCGACATGCTGGTCGGTGTGGGCAGCGGAAATGAACAGAGGATGTGAGCTTGCCATCACCCCGTGAGCGCGCAGGCCATAGTGGAACAAATCAGCGATCTTCTTGTCAGCGCACAGTTGATCGCGCTTATTGCGGATACGTTCGACCCCGAAATGCACCTGAAAGCACGAAGCCGCCCGATTGACCAGGATGGGGAAGCCCAGCCGCTCGCCGATCTCTGTCAAGCCAATCTGTAATCGTTCGGCGATTCGGTTGATATACGGGTGAACCTGCCCTTTTTCGAGTTCGGTGAGCACGGCCAGCCCGGCCATCATCGAGATGGGATTGCCCGAAAAACAGCCCGATTGGAAAATCTGCTCGCTGAGATTCCACAGCCCGGTGCGCGGCGTGACCACCTGATCCATGATCTCGCGACGCCCGCCATAGCCGCCAATAGCGAAGCCGCCCCCCACGATCTTGCCCAGGCAGACTAGATCGGGCGTGACGCCGAAATATTCCGTCGCCCCGCCCAACCCCAGGCGGAAGTTAGTCACAATCTCGTCGAAAATCAACGGGATGCCGTGCTTCGCCGTAACGTCGCGCACCGCCTGGAGAAAATCGGGCTCGGCAGCCGCCACGCCCAGGCCAAAGGCCGAGACGGGTTCCAGGATCACCGCGCCCAACTCGTCGGCATGCGCCTCGATCAAGGCCGCAGCGCGCCCGGCGTCGTTGTAGGGCAACACCAGCACCCCCTGGCGAGTCGACGCGGGCACCCCCGCGCTATCTATCCGCGGGGATGGCGCGTCCGCCTCCCCCTCCGCTCCCAGGGTGCTGATCAGCACCGCCTCGTGCTGGCCGTGGAAATTGCCCTCGAATTTGGCGATCTTATCACGTTTGCGATAAGCACGGGCTGCCCGCAAGGCCATTTGAGTGGCCTCCGAGCCGGTGTTGACGAAACGCACCATCTCGACGTGCGGCATCAAGTAACAAATCTTCTCGGCCAGGAGCACCTCAGCTTCGGCGGCCATATAATACTGCGCGCCCTTGCGCAACTGGCCTTCCACGGCGCTCATCACCACCTCGGGCGAATGGCCTAGAATATGTACACCGGCGCCCATCAGTAAATCCACATAGCGGTTGCCGTCCACATCCAGGAACTCGCCCCCCTGCGCCTGCCCCACATAGATTGGATAGGGCCGCAGGAATTTGCCGTTGCCAGCTACCCCTCCTGGCAATCGCCGGCTGGCGCGCTCGAACATGGCTTTCGATTTCTGGGTCCGGGAGAGAAAAAGAGGATCGAAGATGTTCATGGAATACCTTTCGTGGGTTGGCACGATGAGGGAATAGGGAAACGTAAAACGTGAAACGTGAAACTACACCTCACGTTTTTCGCATTACGTTTTACGCATTACGTTTTACGTCTTCCAGCGTATCCTCCAGCCGGTCGAGCAGCTCGTCTATTTGCTCATACGTAATCACCAACGGAGGCTCGATGCGGATGGTTTTAGCGCTGGTCAGCGTGCCAGATACCAGTACGCCGCGCTTGAACAGGCCAGCAGCCACCTTGTAGCCGAGTTCCGGGGTGTGGAAGTGCTGGCCGATGAACAAACCTTTGCCGGTGATTTCCTGGTAGATTTGGGGATACCTGGCTGCCAGGTCTTTCAATTTCGGGATGAGATACTCCCCTTTGGCGGCTGCCTGTTCCCACAGGCGGTCGCGCAGCGTGACGTGGATCGAGGCGATGGCGGCTGAACAGGCCAGCGCGCCGCCCCCGGTGGTAGTCGTGTGAATGAAGGGGTTAGGTTCCATCATCACCTGCCAGATTTCCTCGGTCGAGCAGAAGGCGCTCACCGGCATCACGCCCCCGCCCAGGGATTTGGCAACCGCCAGGATGTCAGGCGTGACCTTCCAGTGATCCACGCCCCAGAGTTTACCGGTGCGCCCGAGGCCGGTCTGCACCTCGTCGGCGATCAGCAGCACACCGTAGTGACGGGTAGCCTCACGAATGCGCGGCCAGAAATCATCCGGCGGGACGATCACCCCGGCCTCGCCCTGGATGGGTTCCATCAGCACCGCGGCGATATCCACACCCACTTTCTGGCAGATATCCAACTGGCGCTCGACGGCCTCGGCGTCGCCGAAGGGCGCGTGATAGACCGGCCCGCCGTAGAGCATCCCTGCAGGGGCGCGGTAATCAGATTTGCCCATCATCGAGAGCGACCCCATGGTTTTGCCGTGGAAGGCTTTCACCGCCACGATGAAGCCGTTCTTTCGGGTGTACATCTTGGCCAGCTTGATTGCGCCCTCGATGGCCTCGGTTCCGCTGGCAGCGAAGAAGCTATATTTCAGGTCGCCGGGCGTGATTTGCGCCATCAACCGCGACAGCACGCCGCGCAGCGGGTCAATCAACTCCTGGCTGGGCATAGGGGTTCGTTTGAGTTGGGCGGCGACGGCGGCTGCCACGTCGGGGTGCCCCCAGCCCAGGTTCATCATGCCGAACCCGCCCAGGCAGTCGAGATACTCGCGGCCCAGCACATCCCGAAAGACAGCCCCCCGGCCCGTCCATTCGGTGGCAGCCCAATCGCCAGCCTCGGTGACGGATTTGCGGTACTCCAGCCAGCCGCGGTTGAAATATTCAGCAAAGTTTTGCGTGGATTCCTCGATGATTTGTTTCCCCTCCGCTTCGGACACTTCGTCCTTGTGAATGATCTCCAGCCAACGCTGCGAATAAACAAGGGCATCGTTCAGGGTTTGCGTCATACGTCATTCTCTCCGAAGGGCAACTTCGCAGGTGTTGGTGCAGTTTTCAACTGCCGTCTCCCACAAATCTGAAGAGAGCCAAAACTATTCGCCGACATCTGCCAGAAGGCTGGCAGGGATAGGCCATTGGTAAACATCTTTGACAATCGAAGGCACGATCGAAGTGGTCGTTTTGCGCACACCGGGGATCCTGCGGATCACCTCGGTCACGAAGCGATACACATCGGCTGTGTCCTTAGCAACCACCTGCACGCTGACATCAGTCTCGCCAATCGAATACGCCACATAGCTGACATTATCGAACCGGGCGACTTTTTCTGCTACATCGGCAATCAAGTCAGACTCGACCTCTACGAAGACGTCGGCTATCGTATCGAAGCCCAAAGCCTGTGGATTGACCACAGCGCTGATGCGCATCAACCCCTCCTCTACCATGCGCTCGATGCGATACCGGATGGTGCGCTCGGTCACATCTCCCAGCCGCCGCGCAATCTCGGAAGCAGACATGCGTCCGTCTTCCATCAAGAAAGTAACAATATCGTAGTCTATCTTGTCGATTTTATACATTATTACTTCTATTTATTTCCGTTTCTAACAAGCACAGTAAATATACCCGTCCTGGGAAATCTAGTCAAGGGTAATCGCCAGTAATCGATTCACAAAGACTTAAGGTTCGAATCGACTAGACAGTAGAAGCCCCAATTGTTATAGTAAAGACATCCATCAGTCATGACTTGCGCATACATGAACTCCGATCGCCAATGACACCGAAAGAACGCCTGCAACGAACACTTGCCCACCAGCCAGTGGATCATCTGCCCACACAGATCAATTACACCCACGCCATGGGGCAGAAGATGGCTGCCCGTTTCGATGTTGCCTTGGATGATTTGCCCGAATTCCTTGGCAATCATCTGCTGCGCGTCGATCTTTCCTACGATGCCAGGGTTAGCGCCGATGGCAAATGGAAATACGATTGGTGGGGCGTCGGTTTCGATGTGGAGGAGGAGGGTTACTACGCAGCCTACAATCCCCTGGCGGAGTCGAAAGATCTGGATGCCTTCCCCTGGCCTGATCCGCATGAGCCCCAATTGATGGATGAGGCCGCAGCGAAGATCGCAGCCGATGGCGGCCAGCATTTCATCGTTCCGAACTTCGGTTGGGCCCTGTTCGAGAGAGCCTGGTCGTTGCGCGGATTCGACACCCTTCTGCTGGAGATGGCCCTCGATCCGATTTGGGTCGAAGAACTCCTGGAGCGGGTGACAGAAATCCAGTTGATTCTGATCGAACGCTTTATCGGGCTAGGCGTAGACGGCGGCTATTTTGGCGATGACTACGGCGCGCAGGCGAACCTGCTTTTTTCCCCTGCGATGTGGCAGACGATGATCAAGCCGCGCCTGAAGCGGTTATTCCAACCCTTCCTCGAGGCTGGCCTGCCGGTCATGATGCACTCCGATGGACAGATCGCTCGGATTCTGCCAGACCTGGTCGAAATCGGTTTGACCGCTCTCAATCCAGTCCAGCCCGAGGTGTTGGATCACGCCTGGTTGAAGAACGCCTTCGGGGATCGCCTGGCCTACTACGGGGGGATTTCTACACAGACCGTGCTGCCTCATGGAACCCCCCTCGAGGTCAGAGAGGCGACCGAAAAGTGTATCGCAACTCTTGCGCCCAATAAAACCGGACTGATCGTTGCTCCTTCACACCGGATGATGACAGACATTTCTATGGAGAATGTCGCTGCTTTGCTGAAAATGGTATCTTCTCAATAACTTGGGGGAAGATGGGGGGTGTGCGGACGGCTTCGCCGCCCGCACACCCCCCGCCCTCCTTCAATTATTGAGATGATACTGAAAATGCTTCATTGAGTTCACTGAAAAACTCATGAACGAGGGGGCGGGGCGGCATATATATAGGTGCGTGATGCATACGCACCCCCATCTATGCCGTCCCGGATCCTCTACTCGAATGTTAGCGATAACAGAAACGATAACATTTTGCTAGTTCGCATATCAAGGGGTTTATATGAGTTTAATCACCCGATCCTCGTGACATAATACATAACAAACTTGACTGAAGGAGGCCAATATGCTATTTTTGTATCAGGCGCATGTTATCGCTAACGGGAACGATAACGCAAGGTGTAGATGGCTCACAACCATAAAATCACGATTAAAGATGTCGCCAAAGCTGCGGGGGTTTCCACCCAAACCGTTTCACGCGTTCTGAACAATCGTCATGATGTCTCGCCAGAAACTCGGGCGCGCGTCCAGGAAGTGATCGCCAACCTGGGCTATGCCCCGAATGTACTCGCTCGCAGCCTCAGTCGCGGCAGGAGCAATACACTGGGCGTCGTCGGCTTCGGATTGGGTTACTACGGCTCTACCAGCGTGTTGACAGGGATCGAGCAAAAATCCAATGAGTTGGGGTTTTCGTTTATTTTGAGTCTGTTGGATCGTTTCGAGATGGAGCGAGTGGATGAAATCCTGCGGGATTTGCTCTCTCGACAGGTCGAAGGCATCATCTGGGCGGTCCCAGGCATCAGCCAGGCGCTTCGGGGACTACCAAAGAAGTTATCCGATATTCCGATCCCGGTGGTTTTTTTGAATAAAGAGAAAACCAATGACGACGCCATCGCCGCCATGGATAACCGCCTCGGGGGCCATCTGGCCACAGAACATCTTTTAGAACAGGGTTATCGGCGCATCGGCATCATTACAGGGCCTGCCGAATGGTGGGAGGCGCAGCAGCGCGAATTAGGCTGGCGCGAGACCATGCTCGAGGCGGGCCTCGATGACCTGGATAACCTGAAAGTCGAAGGCGATTGGACAGCCGCCAGCGGCGAAGTTGGGCTGCATTCACTGATCGCCAAAGCCCCAGATGTAGACGCCATCTTCGTCAGCAATGATCAAATGTCGCTAGGCGTCTTCCAGGCCGCCCGGCGAATTGGAATGGAAGTACCCAATGACCTGGGGATCGTCGGTTTCGATGACATCCCCGAAGCGGCCTATTTCTATCCATCCTTGACCACGGTCAGACAGAATGCGAAAAAATTGGGGGCGATCGCCGTCGAGCAAATGGCGAAATTCATCCAGGCGCATCAGAATAATGAAGATTTCAAACCGGATATCAGTTGGGTCAAACCGAGTCTGGTCGTACGCAAGAGTTCTATCCAAGAATCATGAGCCCACTAAAAATATTCATGTCGCTGTTTTTTCAGTGGACTCTATCATAGAAGAGGAAATGATGGATAAACTTACGTTAGGCATTATTGTCGGCAACCGGGGGTTTTTCCCCTCGCATCTGTGTGAAACTGGAAGAGCAACGATCTTGAAAGTATTCGAGGAGGAGGGCATCAACGCGATCACCCTCTCCCCAGAAGATACCCCCTATGGCAGTATCGAGAGTTTATCCGATGCGCGAAAATGCGCAGATCTCTTCGAGAAACATCGCCACGAGATCAGCGGCGTATTAGTCACACTGCCCAATTTCGGCGACGAACGCGCCATTGCCAACGCCTTGCGCTGGGCTGATCTCGACGTCCCTGTGTTGGTTCAGGCCTTCCCCGATGAAGCCGGACGGATGACCATCGCCAACCGGCGCGACTCATTCTGCGGCAAGATGTCGGCGTGCAACAACTTGCGGCAGTATGGCGTCAAGTACACCTTGACCGAATTGCATACCGTCGCTCCAGAGAGCGAGTCTTTCCGGAGGGACTTGCGCCGCTTTGCCGCCATCTGCCGGGTGGTGGGCGGCCTGAAGAACGCCCGCATGGGCGTGCTGGGCGCTCGACCTGCCGCCTTCAATACCGTCCGCTTCAGTGAAAAACTGCTCGAGCGCTCCGGGATATCCATCGAAACTCTGGACCTCTCGGAGGCGTTCGGGCGCGTCGAAAGGCTGGTTGAGAAAGATCCCAAAGTCGTCGAGAAGCTGGCGGATATCAAAAGCTATGTCCCCACAAAAGGTATCGCAGCAGACGCTCTCCTGAAGATGGCAAAGTTTGGCGTTGTGATTGATGACTGGATGGAGCAAACCAAACTGGTCGCCAGCGCCATCCAGTGTTGGACTTCGATGGAAGAATATTTCGGCGTGGTTCCCTGTACGCTGATGAGCATGATGAGCAATAAATTAATGCCCTCCGCCTGCGAAACCGACATCACTGGGTTGGTGGGTATGTATGCCTTGACCCTGGCTTCCCAAACCCCCAGCGCCATCGTGGATTGGAACAACAACTACGGCGATGATCCCGAGAAAGGCGTGATCTTCCACTGCTCCAACCTTCCCAAGGACATCTTCGTGGACGAGAAGATCGCTTCGGAAGACATTCCCGTGATGGATTACCAGGAAATCATTGCCGGCGCAGTCGGCAAGAAGAACACCTATGGTACCGTGGTGGGGCGCGTGCGCACCGGCCCCTTCACATACCTGCGCGTATCCACTGACGACTTCAGCGGCAAAATCGTGGCCTACATCGGCGAGGGCCAACTGACAGACGATCCATTGAAAACCTTTGGCGGATACGGCGTCGTACAGATCCCCAACATGCAAAAATTACTCCGCTATATCTGCGAGAATGGTTACGAGCATCATGTCGCTGTCAATCTCTCCCAAAACGCCTCCGCAGTAAACGAGGCGCTGAGCAAATACCTGGGATGGGATGTATATTTCCATCAATAAAGCGATGAACAACGAACTACAGGTCAAACTTTCGAAAATCGGCAATTTGCTCGCGTCCCATCGTTTGGACGCCTTGCTGGTTCATAAGGTGGCGAACTTCGCCTGGCTTACCGGGGGCGCGGCTTCCTATGTCAACACAGCGGATATCGTCGGCGTAGCCTCGTTGCTCGTTACCCCTTCCGGTCGCTATCTCCTAACCAACAAGATCGAAGCCCCTCGTCTTCGGGCTGAGGAAAGATTGGAAGAGCAAGGCTGGGAATTCGTCGTGACAGATTGGTATCAAGCCGAGGACGAAATTGCGCGACTGACGAAGGGACTGAAATTAGGGAGGGACGGAGTTTACCCAGGCAAGGTCGATTCGAGCGTTGACCTGACTCCTTTACGCGTGAACCTGTCACCCGAGGAACAGACTCGCTTCCGAAGCTTATCCAAACTATGCGCGGCGGCCATGGATTCCGCCATCCGCCAGGCGCAGCCCGGCATGACAGAATTCGAGATCGCCGCCATTCTTGGGGCGGAGACGCAACGCCGCGGCGTACAGCCCATCGTCAACTTGATCGCTACCGATCGGCGCATCTACGACTTCCGTCATCCGCTGCCCACGGGCAAGAAACTCGACGAATACGCCATGCTGGTGCTTTGCGGGCGGCAATTTGGATTGGTGTGTTCCCTCACGCGTTTGATCCATTTCGGCGCCATGCCGCCAGCATTGCAGCGGAAAGCCCAGGCCGTCGCCGAGATTGACGCTGCCATGATCGCCGCAACGAAACCTGGCGCCAGGTTAGGCGAAATCTTCAGGCAGACTCAAGCCCAATATGCCAGGTCAGGCTTCGAGAACGAGTGGCAACTCCACCACCAGGGCGGCCCGGCGGGGTATCTCCCCCGGGAAACAGTAGCCACCCCAGGGTCCGATTTTGTAGTCGCCGAGGGCCAGGTCTATGCCTGGAATCCTTCCATCACCGGAACCAAATCCGAAGACACGATCCTTGTTGGCGCGAATGGCAACGAAATCCTGACCGAAATCCCGGGCTGGCCGGTCATCGAAATCGAAGCGGATGGAGAAGTCATCCTCCGTCCAGCCACATTAGAAGTAGATTCACCCCGATAAAGAGTGTGAATTAACGACTTCAAAATATGCCGCCCCGAATCCACTATTCTTTGTTTTTCAGTGAACCCAACCATGAGAGCTGAACATGAATCGAAACGATACCCGGAAGGCAATTGAGAGCGGAAAAACCGTTCTAGGCATCGAATTTGGCTCGACGCGCATCAAGGCGGCGCTGATCGGCGAGGACCATGCGCCGATTGCATCGGGAAGCCACGATTGGGAAAACCGGTATGAAAACGGCATCTGGACATATAGCCTCGAAGATATCTGGACAGGCCTGCAGGAGAGTTACCGGAAACTCTGCACAGATGTTTTCGAGCAGTACAACACCCCGCTCCAAACGATAGGCGCCATCGGCTTCAGCGGCATGATGCACGGGTATATGGCTTTCGATAAGGATGAAAATCTGCTCGTCCCGTTTCGCACCTGGCGCAACACCATCACCGGACAGGCATCCGAACAACTCACGGATCTGTTCCAATTCAACATTCCCCAGCGATGGAGCATTGCGCACCTCTATCAGGCGATATCGAACAAAGAACCCCATGTCGGGGAGATCAACCATCTGACCACGCTGGCAGGCTATGTCCATTGGAAACTGACGGGGCAAAAGGTGTTGGGGGTCGGCGAAGCATCGGGCGTGTTCCCTATAGATAGCAGGACCAATGCCTACGATGAACACATGCTCGCGCGGTTCAACGAACGGCTCGCAGCAGAAAACATTGCCTGGAAACTCCAGGACATCCTGCCAAAAGTCCTTCTCGCAGGAGACGCCGCAGGCGCTCTCACCGAAGAAGGCGTAAAACTGCTGGATCCCACGGGAGGACTCCAGACGGGCATCCCGCTCTGTCCACCCGAGGGCGACGCAGGCACAGGCATGGTGGCGACCAACAGCGTTGCAGCGCGAACGGGTAATGTTTCCGCGGGGACATCCGTCTTTGCCATGATCGTTTTGGAAAAAGCCTTGTCGAAAGTCTATCCAGAGATTGATATGGTGACGACGCCGACCGGCAAGCCTGTGGCCATGGTGCATAGCAACAATTGCACCTCCGATCTCAATGCATGGGTCGGTTTGTTCCAGGAATTCACCGAGGCGATCGGCGTGGAGATTGGTCCATCCGAACTGTTCGAAATGCTATATCAACAAGCCCTCATCGGTGATGCGGATGGCGGCGGCCTCCTGGCCTACAACTATTTTTCGGGCGAGCACATCACGCATCTCGAAGAGGGACGCCCCCTGTTCGTGCGCAGCCCCGAAAGCCGGTTCACGCTTTCGAACTTCATGCGTACGCATCTGTTCTCTGCGCTCGGCGCATTGAAGATCGGCCTGGACATTCTCTTCGAGCGCGAAAAAGTGAAAATTGATCAGATTCTCGGTCACGGTGGCTTCTTCAAAACCAGGGACGTGGGACAGAAGTTCATGGCGGCGGCGATGAATGTCCCGGTCTCTGTGATGGAGATGGCAGGCGAGGGCGGGGCCTGGGGGATCGCCTTGCTGGCTTCCTATATGCTGCGCAAGGAAAAGGACGAATCCCTTGAGGACTATCTCGCCAACAAGGTCTTTGCTGGAGAAAATGTTACGACGATCGCCCCTGATCCGGGCGATGTGGCTGGTTTCCTGGCCTTCATGGAACGCTACGAAAAGGGACTTGTCATCGAAAGAGCCGCCGTGGATGCGCTCAGCGCTCGATAGCGCGCAAAAAGCGAGAAAGTCGTATGCTCGAGAAACTCAAAGAAGAGCTTGTGCAACTACACCTCGAACTGCCGCGTAACAACCTTGTCGCCTGGACGAGCGGCAATGTCAGCGCCCGCGATCCGGTAACAGGGCTGGTAGTGATCAAACCCAGCGGCGTCAAGTTCCCTGATCTAACGCCTGAAACGATGGTCGTCGTTGACCTCGAAGGCCAAACCATCGAAGGAAATTATAAAGCCTCATCCGACACCGCCTCGCATTGCTATATTTACCGCCACATGCCCGAAGTAGGCGGCATCGTCCATACGCATTCCCGTTATGCCACGGCCTTCGCCACACACGGGCGCAGCATCCCCTGTATTACCACAGCGATGGGGGATGAATTCGGCGGAGACATCCCCTGCGGCAGGTTTGCCCTGATCGGCGGGGAAGACATCGGCCAGGTCGTGGTGGACACGCTAACAGGCAGCCGCAGCCCGGCCTGTCTGATGCAAAGCCACGGCGTTTTTACCATCGGTCCCACGGCAGAAAAGGCCGTAAAAGCAGCGGTGATGACAGAAGACAACGCCGCCATCGCCTGGGCCTCGCTCATGATGGGCGCACCGCTGACCATCGCCTCAGGCGACATCGCCAGACTCTACGACCGCTATCAAAACGTATACGGACAATAGCGATGAAACCCCGAGAACGCGTCCAGATGGCTCTCGAGCACGAACAGCCCGACCGCTGCCCCATGCAGGTCAGCTTCACGCCGGAATTTGCCGACCGGTTGCGGGCGGATATGGAAATCCAGGGTAAGAAAGTGCATAATCCCCACGGCGGCGGCAACACCTACGAGCTGGAACGCGCTCTCGGCGAAGATATGCTCTTGACCTCGGTCGGCTGGGCCAACTCTTATTATATGGACGATAAAGCTTACACCGACGAATGGGGCGTCGGCTGGGATGTGCAGGCCTACGAGACTCCCTTTGGGGTGGGTCATTACACCGAGATCGTCAGCCACCCCCTGGCGGAGGATACTGCTATCGAGGGCTACCAACCCCCAGATCCCCTGCGCCCGGAGTTGTACCTGGCCTCAGCGCAGATGATCCGAGACTTCAAAGACGATTACTGGATCGTTGGCGTGACGGTGACGACCATCTTCGAGACCGCCTGGGCTTTGCGCGGCCTGGAGCAGATGCTGCTGGATATGGCTATGCGCCCCGATCTGGCCCAGCGGATTTTCGACATCCCCTACTACTACCACCTCGCCGCGGCCAGGAAATTGGTCGAGATGGGCGTGGATATGATCTGGACGGGCGATGATGTGGGCGCACAAGAGAATATGCTCATCTCCACAAAGATGTGGCGTGAGTTCTTCAAGCCGCGCATGGCGAACTTGATCGCCGAATTGAAAGCCATCAATCCACAAGTGAAAATCGCCTATCATTCCGATGGCAACATTTTGCCGATCATCCCTGAGCTGATCGAGATTGGCCTGGATGTGCTCAATCCTGTCCAGCCCGCCTGCATGGACCCGGCAGAAGTCAAGAAACAGTTTGGCGATAAGCTGTGCTTTTGGGGCAGCATTGATGAGCAGTACACCCTGCCCTTCGGTTCCGCGCAAGATGTCAGGGCTGAGGTGCTCGAACGCTTGAAAACCCTCGGGCATAGCGGCGGCCTGATTTTGTCGCCCACCCACCACGTCCAGCTCGATACGCCCCTGGAGAATTTCTGGGCGATGGTCAATACCATCACCCAAACTCCATATTCAGTACTTCACGAAAATAGGATCAAAGACCCGTCCTCGGGTCGCCCGGGGACGGGCTTCCGATCTTTTTCGTGATCTACTGGTATTCAGAATGCTAGTCAAGATACCCGGTTTTTTTTAGCCTGGAAAAACGCCCCTGCAAAACACAAAAACCGGGTTTCTCCGACAAGCTGTCAGAAGATTATGTCAAAACCTAACCCGCCACAGAAACGCTGGTCTCTCGAGATCGAAGGCATGCCGCAATTCGACAAGGCCATGCAGCGCATCGAGGCCTGGTACCAAAACGAGATCATCGATCGGCCGCCGATCCGCTTCCAGGCGCATAACGCCTTTTTGAATGCTGCCACCGAAGAGATCGAGAAGCTCCCCAGAGAAGAGAAAAAGGCCTGGTGGTTCGATGTGGAACTTCAGGTGGAGTTGTTCGCCAGATCCGTCGAAGGGCGGCGTTTCCATGCCGAGACCTTTCCGGTGTATTTTCCGAACCTGGGCCCCGAGGTGTATGCCGCGTTCTATGGCGCCGAACTGATCTACGGAGATGTGACTTCGTATGCGCTTCCCCTGGTAGAAACCTGGGATGATATTTCGAAAGTCAAGCTAGATATGGACAATCCCTACATCAAAACTCTCGAGGCGCTCACCCAATATGCGCTCGAGCGCGGCGAAGGATTGTTCATGGTTGGGTACACCGATCTGCACCCCGGCCTGGATTGCGCGGCTGCCTGGCGCGATCCTCAACAGTTTTGCCTGGATTTATACGACAATCCCGAAGGGGTTAAAATCCTGGCCGATCTAGCCATCGCGGATTTCGAGATGATCTTCGATCATTTCGACGCCATGCTCAAAGCCAGGCAGCAATTGTCTGTGAGTTGGATGGGCATCCCCTCATTCGGGAAAATGCACATCCCCAGTTGTGATTTTTCGAGTATGATTTCACCGGAGTTCTTCGTCGAGTTCGGTCTGCCCATCCTCGAGCGGGAAGTCAAATCCATGACGCACAACATTTTCCATGTGGATGGCGCTGGGGTCGCCAGGCATCTGGATGCGATACTGGGTGTTCCCGATGTTCACGCCCTGCAATGGGTTCAAGGTGTGGGCGATGATTATCCTATCATGCAATGGACGCCGTTCATCAAAGAGTATCAGGCGCAGGGGATCCCCATAGTGATCGATCTGGCTAAAGAAGATATCGAGGACTTCATTGATGTCATGGATCCCAAAGGTCTGTTCTTATGGGTAGCAACAGAGAGCGAAGAGGAAGAGATCGCTATTCTCAAGCGAGTAGAAAAATGGTCCTGATACACTTTCGCCCGCTGTTGTTTATGTGTTCACCGAAAAAACTCGTTAAAGAGGGGCGGGGGCGGCATATATGGGGGTGCGTGCTGCGCACGCACCCCCATATATGCCGCCCCGAATCCTCTACTCGTAGTTTTTTCAGTAGACTCGTTTATAATATCGCCAAAAGGCATGAGGAGGTGCTGATGGATTGATTGAAAAAGACCAAACAACCTACTACCAACCGATTCGAATAACACTTTATTATTTATAAGGAGAAAGAAAATGAAGAAACTGTATTTGCTGTTCGTCATCGTGATGATCGCAGCACTGGCCTTCCCAACCGCCGTATTCGCCGATGAGCCTTCCCAGGAAGGAGATGGTTGGTGCTCCAACACCAACATCGTCTTCTTCCCCGGCGGCGCTCCTGGCGGCTCCTTCGAGACCGTTGTATACAATGGCGCAGTTCAGGCAGCTGCCGACCTCGGCGCCAATGTGGAATACATGTGGTCCGATTGGAATCCTGAGAAGATGATCACCCAATTCTCCGAAGCAATGGCCACCGGCCCCAATGGCATCGCCATCATGGGCCACCCTGGCGATGAAGCGTTCCGCCCGTTGGTGGAAGAAGCCGAAGCCCAGGGAATCATCGTCACCAGCATGAACACGCAGACTGCTGAACTTCAGGCTCAATATAGCTCCGCTGGCTTTGGCTATGTGGGCGCGATCCTGTACGATGCAGGTCATGCGCTGGGTTCAGAGGCTGTTGCCCGCTTTGGGCTACAGGCTGGCGATCAGGCCTTCGTCTGGGGCCTCCTTGCCCAGGCTGGCCGCGGCGAGCGCACCCAGGGCATCGTTGACGCCCTCGAGGAAGCTGGCCTCGAAGTGATCTATCAGGAAATTGATGACGCCACCAACGCGGATGCTGCGGCAGGCGTACCTGTTTTCGTGGGTGTCATGTCGGCTAATCCCGATATCAAGCTGGTCGTCACCGATCACGGCAACCTGACCGGAACGCTGGAAACCTTCTTGAGCAGCGCCGGCTTCGGCCCCGATGATGTCTATGCCGCTGGCTTCGACCTCTCATCTGCGACCGTGGCCGCCATCGAGGCTGGTTGGACGGACCTGGTCATTGACCAGCAGCAGTGGCTGCAGGGCTACATGGCCATCCTGCAGATCTGCCTGACCCACAACTACGCCTTCACGGGTCTGCACATTGATACCGGCGCCGGCTTTGCGCACAAAGACAATGTTGCGCTGCTGTCGGACCTGGTCGCGGCGCAGATTCGCTAAGGTTGTTTTCTTGCGCTGGCTTTATGTATCTGCTGGCGTTTAGAAAAACATGGCAAGAGCTAGATGGCAACATGCTTCACCTCGCGCCGTTGTTTCATCATGTTGCAACACCGTCTAGCTCTTGCTCGTTATCATTGACGTGAAATCATGACTTTTCCGGAGAAATACCTTTCGTAATTGTAACTACTCAGCCAAACAGAGAGATTTCCGAAAAAAGGGTGTGCGCAGGGGGCTACGCCCCCTGCGCACACCCTTTTTTCGGGTAAATCCGTTCGATGGCTGAGCAGTAACTCGTAATTATTCATAGCGCGGCCTCCAGCCGCAACCAAACATTACCAGGACAAGCCGGAACCAAGTAGGTTTTTAAACCGCTAATACGAAAGATATAGTGGAGATGATATATGGACCATCGCCTCGAACTTAGAAATGTGTCGAAATCCTTCGGTGAAGTCAAAGCCCTCCAGAATGTGAACTTCAAGTTGGGCAATAATGAAGTAGTCGGTCTGTTAGGAGATAACGGCGCAGGCAAGTCAACCCTGATCAAAATCATCACCGGCTACTATCAGCCCACCTCCGGGGAGGTCTATTTCAACGGCCAGCGGGTTGATCACCTGAACGTGCCAAAGGCTCGCGCATTGGGTGTAGAGACTGTCTACCAGGAGCGCGCTCTGGCCGAGCTGCAAACCTTGTGGCGCAATATTTTCTTGGGACGTGAATTGAGCAATCCTCTGGGCTTTCTCGCGGTCAAGAAGATGAAATCGGAGACGCACCGACTGATGACTCAGTCCATGGGGTTTACCTCGGCTGCCGTCACGCCTGAATCGAAAGTCGGGTCTTTCTCGGGCGGCGAGAAGCAAGGCGTGGCCATCGTCCGTGCGCTGTTCTTCGACGCCGAGATCATCGTGCTAGATGAACCTACGATGGGCCTCTCTCTCAAAGAAACCGATAAACTCCTCAACTTCGTGCGCGGCATCCGGGCGGCGGGAAAATCGGCGGTGTTCATTGATCACAATGTTTTCCATGTCTATTCAGTCGCCGATCGGGTAGTCGTCATTGACCGTGGTCAGATTGCTGGAGAGTTTTCGACCAAAGACATTTCCCTGGATGACCTGATGGAAAAAATGATCCGGGTTGCTGAAACCGGCAGCCTCAACTGAAAAGGACTGACGTCATGAGTACACAAGCGAACGGAATCACCCCCAAGGCGGTGCCAGTCTACAAAGACACCTTCAGCCTGACGAAATTCGCCCGCAGAAATGGCGCTCAACTGGGGATTTTCAGCGTGTTCATTGCCATGTGGGCGTTTTTCATCGTCATGGCGCCAGATACCTTCTTGAAACCACAAATCTATTACGCCTTCATGTCCACCATCCCATTCTTCGCCATGATGGCCATGCCCCTTACCATGATCGTCATCGCTGGCGAGATGGACCTTTCCTTCCCCTCCATCATGGCGATGGGTATGATTTCATTCATTTTAATCCATGATTCTACTGACAGCGTCGCCCTGGCATTCATTGGCGCGCTGGCGACAGGCATGTTCATAGGATGGCTCAATGGAGTCATCGTGGTTAAATTTGGCATCCCTTCTTTAGTGGCAACGATCGGGACTCAATTCTTCTGGCGGGGGGCTGTGCTGGTGATCGGCCAGGGGAAAAGCGGCTCCTTACTATATACCAAAGATTCGCTGTTGCATCCGGCGCTCGTCGGCAAACCATATGGCAATGTCCCTATGCAGATGATCTGGTTGATCGTAATTGCCATCCTGGCCTGGGTTTTACTCAACCGCCATAAATTCGGCGCTCACATCTATCTCATCGGAGATAATGTCAACAGCGCAAAACTGATGGGCGTCAACACCGGTCGCACGCGCATTATGGGATTTATCCTGGTTGGACTGGTATCGGCTTTTGCCGGTGTGGTTGCCAGCCTGCATGTGACCTACTTCTGGCCCAGCCTGGGCGAGGGTTACCTGCTGCGCACCTTGGCATCCGTATTCCTGGGTGGCACCTCGGTCTTTGGCGGCGTGGGGACGATCTTCGGCACGTTCATCGGGGCCTTCATCATTGGCGCGATCGAAGCAGCCACCGTGGCCATCGGATTGACCGGCTTCTGGACTCAATTGATCTATGGCTTGATCATCGTGTTATCCGTGATCATGCACACTTACCTGAGTAAACGCGTGGAGTGACCTGCGACCCCCTGGGTGGGTCGCAGTCCCCGAAGACCTCCATGCTCTTTGGCGTCCCGCCGAAGAGCATGTTGGTTAATCGGGAGGGGCAAAGACATGAAGAAAGGTATCGTCTTCGACATCAAAGAGTTTGCCGTCCACGACGGCCCAGGCATCCGCACCACGGTGTTTCTCAAAGGCTGTCCGCTGCGCTGTTCCTGGTGCCACAACCCCGAGGGGATTTCACCCAAGCCTCAAATCTTGCACACTCCCATCGGAACGCGGCTCGCCGGAGAAGAGTACACACCCAGGGGTTTAGCCGACCTTCTTAACCAGCAAGCCACATTTCTTACAGAAAACGAAGGCGGCGTCACCTTCTCCGGCGGCGAACCCCTCTTCCAGGCCGATTTTCTCATCGAGACCATCGCTCTCCTCGATGAGATCCATCTTCTGCTCGACACCTCTGGCTATGCCCCAACACAGGATTTCGCGCGTCTGGCAGCCCGAGTTGATTTGATCTACCTGGATATGAAGAGCTTGGACGCTCAAGTTTTTCGGCAGTATTGCGGCGGCGACCTCGCTGTGATACTGGCGAATCTCGAACAATTGAAAACGATGTCTACGCCGGTTGTCATCCGCGCGCCGCTGATCCCCGGCGTGACCGATTCCATCCAAAACATGACTGCCATCGCCCGGGCAGCGGCCAGTTTGCCGACCTTGCAGCGCGTCGATTTGCTCGCCTATCAAGTGTTGGCTGCAGCTAAATATCCCCTGGCGGGGCTGAGCTACAATCCCGGTTTCGACGAAAAGCGCTCACCGCAAATCCATGGCGAGACGTTCGACAAGGCCGGAATACCCTGGAGAGTGGTATGAACGAACGATTGACGAACTTACGCCAGCGAGTGCGCCAGCGTCAACAGACGGATGAGCGAACCACGCCCGCACCGGATGTGTGGGCCGAGTGCGAGGCCCAGAAACTGGGCTGGATGCAACGCAGCGCACAGCGCACCCGGCGTATGTGCGAGGCTGAACGCCCGGTGATCTGGCCAGAAGAACGGATTGTCTTCACGCGCACCATCCCCGAAACGCCGCCGATCTACACGGAATCCCAAATCGCCGAAATGACCCGCGGGCGCATCCTGCATGAACTCGGTCCCATCAGCAACATCTGCGCCGATTGGGGCGCGGTTTTGGCCGACGGTCTCCTGACCCGGCGTCGAATAGCTCAGGCTGCCCGCCAGCGCCTGGCCGACAACCCCGAAGCAGTGGAATTCCTCGACGCCGCCATCGAAACCATCGAGGCGGTATTGGGCCTTGCTGCTCGTTATGCGGAGGCCGCCCGCGCCGCCGGGCGTCGCGATTTGGCTGAAATCCTCGAACACGTCCCGGCGCAAGCGCCACGCACATTTCATGAGGCTTTGCAATCGCTGCGCCTGTTACAGGCGGTAGTTTGGCTAAGCGGCCATTATCACGTCGGGCTGGGGCGATTCGACCAATATATGTGGCCCTATCTTTGGGCAGATCTTCAAACCGGGCGGCTCGACCTCCCCGCAGCCGAGGAACTCGTGGCAGATTTCTTCATCGCTCTCAATAAAGACAGCGATCTTTACCCCGGCGTGCAGCAGGGAGATAACGGCCAGTCGCTGATGCTCGGCGGCGTCACGCCTCGAGGCGAGGATGCCGTCAACGAGCTTACCTCCATGGTTCTACGCGCAGCGCGCGACCTGAGCATGATTGATCCAAAAATCAACCTGCGTATCTCCACCCAAACCGACCTCGAACTGCTCAGTCTGGCTGCCGAGTTGACCCGCAAAGGTCTGGGGTTCCCACAGTACTCCAACGATGACCTCGTCATCCCGGCGTTGACCGCGCACGGCTACGACCTGGAAGATGCCCGCAACTACACCGTGGCTGCTTGTTGGGAGTTCATCATCCCAGGCAAGGGCATGGAAGTCGTCAATATCGGGGCGGTCTCCTTCCCCCATGCGGTGGATCAGGCGATCCGGCAAGGCCTGAGGCAGAACGAGGATTTCGACGCCATCTTGGAACGCATACGGACGAATATTCGAGACCAAACCGAGGCGCGCCTGGCTGACTATCGCAAGCTCTTCCTGCCGCCAGCCCCTTATTACTCAGTCTTGATGGATGGTTGTCTGGCGACAGGTCGCGATCTCTCACACGGGTTGCGGTACAACAACTTCGGCCTGCACGGGGCTGCATCCGCCAACGCTGCCGACGCCCTGGCAGCCGTAAAACGTTTTGTTTTCGAGGAAAAGAGTCTGCCCCCCGCCGAACTGATCGCCGCGTTGGAAGCCGATTTCGAGGGATACGCCGACTTGCGCGATGCTCTATCACACCAGGCCCCAAAGGTTGCCAATCGGGATGCGCTCGCTGACGAGATGCTGGTCTTTCTATTCGATTGTTTTGCGGATGCCTGTGAAGGACAGCCCCCCAACCCCCGGGGGGGAATCCTGCGCCCGGGCACGGGTTCGGCGATGTACTACGTCTGGCTGGCGCGCGGTCGAGAAGCGATGCGCGAGCCCGTGGTGGGCGCTACCGCCGATGGCCGACGTTCGGGGGATTTCTTCAGCGCAAACCTGGCGCCCAGCCTCGGGGTCAGGGCTGACAGTCCACTCAAAGTCTTCGAGTCTTTCTCCAAAATTGATTACCGGCGCATCTGCAATGGCGGCCCGGTGACCATCGAACTTTCCGACTCGGTTTTTCGCAATCAGGAAGTCATCCGCAAGGTAGCCATGCTGGTGCGCTCCTTTGCCCGGATGGGCGGGCAGCAGTTACAAATCAACAGCCTGAACGCCGAAACCCTTTTCGCCGCCCGCCAACATCCCGAACGGTATCCCAACCTCATCGTTCGGGTGTGGGGCTGGAGCGGCTATTTTTGCGAACTGGCCCCTGAATATCAGGATCACATCATCCAGCGTTGTCTGTATCAGATGGCGGAATGACTGGAAGAGGTTCGATATGCAATTATCCCAACGGAAAGCTTTGATCGAAAAAAGCTTTATCGAGCATTATGGCGCGCCGCCGACTCTATTCGTGCAGGCGCCGGGGCGAGTTGATCTGATGGGCAGCCATACCGATTACAACCTGGGTTATGTGCTCACACAGGCCATTGATCGCAATACCTTGATCGCAGCCCGTCCGCGCGCGGATGGGGTGGCACGCCTGGCCTCTCTCAATGTCGCAGGCATCTCCGAATTCGATCTGGCGAATATCGAGCGTGATACGATCCACCCCTGGAGCAATTATATTCGCGGGGTTGCAGATGTACTCCAAAAGGAAGGGTATCCGCTGGCTGGCTTCGACGGCCTGATCCACAGCACCATCCCCTTCGGCAGCGGGCTGAGTTCCTCCGCGGCGTTGGAGGTGGCCGCGGCGGTGCTATTCGAATCCCTGGCGGATTGGGAAATCGCTCCGGTTCGGAAGGCGATCTTGTGCCAGCGCGCGGAGAACGAGTTCGTTGGGATGAATTGCGGCATTCTAGATCAATACTCCTCTGCGATGGGCGTTTCGGGCAGCGTAATTTTGTTGGATTGTAAGGCGATCACGCATGAGATCAGACCGATCGCCCCGGGCGTTCAGGTGATGATCTGTGACACAAAGGCGAAACGGGCTTTGACTGGATCGGAATACCCCGAACGCCGCGCTCAGTGCGAGGAGGGCGCGCGCATCCTCCATCGCTTCTACCCTGAAATTCATTCCCTGCGCGACGCCAGCCTGGATCAACTGGCAGCCCATCAGGCCGACCTGCCCTCAGTCGTTTACAAGCGCTGTCAGTTCATCATCGAAGAGAATCAGCGCGTGCTGGATATGGCCGACGCCCTGGCCGCGGGCCGCCATGAAGACGCCGGTCGGCTGGCGCTCGAGTCATTCGCCGGCGCACGCGATCTCTACGAAATCGTCTGTATCGAGATGATCGCCATGAAGGAGGCCATCATCACTGCTCCGGGCGCGTTGGGGACGCGCGGCGCCGGCGCAGGCTTCGGCGGTTGTCTGGTGGCATTCATCGAAGAGGGCGCGCAAGAGGCTTTTGCTCATCACGTCTTCGACAGCTACGTAGAGCAAACCCATATCGAGCCAGAAATCTACCCGGCGCATGCGGCCGCCGGGGCGGGGGTAATTCAGTTTTGAGTCCCTGCTTCCCGAAAATCGGATCGAAGACCCGTCGCTTCGGCTGCACAGCGCAGGCCTCGAGTCGCCCGGGGCATGCAGCACTCCGCTCTCCCTTCCACCTAACTTCATTCAGGGTCAGGGCAAAGCTACGTGCTGCACAACGAACTCATCGCCGGAAAAGTACTGCTCTAGGCTGTGATATACCGTTAGCCGTGCCATTCAGTCCTGCTCGATGTTGGCAGTAGCATGGCTAGAAGATCAATCATCACTCGCATCACACACAAAGCCGTGAGAAGATTTGGTTCCACATAAAAATAACTACCACAATCCACACCACGATTGCAATAGTCAGGAAATGACCAAACATCACTGTTCCTTTGTCTTTTGATTGTGTCCCCACAAAGATACGAGCGACTACAACGAAGTAACCCAATACCAGGTGCAGAGACCAATACTGCACGAGAGCAAGGTAGCTGTCATAGTGCGCCCCCCCAGGGGCACAAGGACCGATTTGAGGCGGTGTAAGCCAGAATTGAGTAAAAACCCACACCACGCAGCAAACCAAGAGCAAACCTAGAGCGAAGACAATTGTTCTGTTTGCTCCTTGTGAGCCTGTTTGCTGTGTAAAATTCTTTTCTTGCTGAGGCGCTTCATTTTTAGCGCCCTCAATCTGGTCAGGATGCAGCAATTGACCACTGTTTGTGTCCCTGAGGGTCTTTATCGAAAGCGTTTCTCCGCAATCTATACAATTCCATGCATTTTCCGAATTATGTTTCCTACATTTGGGACAGACTCTTACCTTCATACTGACCTGACTTTCAAAATACTATATATGCCGCTATCGCGGTAGGACTGCCAGTTACCCAACAGCCCCCGCACAGATTTTGCACACCCCCTCAAGGTGGTGCAGCGTTGCCGAAAATTACTGGCGCAGTGTTGCCGCGAATCCCTGGTGCACTTTCAGCCGCGAATTGACACTTGAGAATGAATTGAAATATCCTGATGCTCTCCCGCCAAGTAACAATAGCGTCATTCTCACGTCCGGGTATCTGCCAAAGAACACAACCCAGCATCCAAATAGCGATTCCCTGTTGGTGTCGAAACGAACTGTATCGTCCCGAGGCTCCTTCCAGTAATTCCTCAGTTCTCTCCAAGTCGCCAAGATCCAAGACTATGCGAGATAACTTCACATCAGCCTCGGCGCATTCTGTGACGACACCGTATTGATAGCAAACCTCTTGGATACGATCTACCAAATCCCAAGCTGTTCTCAAGTCTTTTTTGACGATAGCGGTGTGTAAACCGGCGAACAGCTTTTCTATGGTCGGCCCCAGGTAACTATCTTTGGAGTCGAACTTATTCAAACATTCCAAGGCTGTATCAATATCGAACATATCCCTACTCCTTCTTGATTACCCTCAACGATCGGGCAAAGGAGGAAGCAATTCATCTGCTGGCCCCCCCGTCAACAATCCTCGCTCAGTCATCCCATCCAATATTTGAGAGGTGCGCGCAAGAATGATCGCCCGGATGGTGTCCTCATTATCAACCAAATTATCCACGTCATCGAGTACCTCAAGGATGCTAATCAACATCTCAGCTTGCCCCTCGGCGCGACCTTTTTCCAGGTAAGACAGGCGTCTCGCATCCCCAAATGCGCGCTGAACGTCGGCGAGGCCGGCCCATTTGGCGCCCCATGTTTCCACGCGCTGGGCCTCAACTCGTTTGTCAACAACCTCGAAGTGGCCTATATCCACCCAAAGCAGCTCAGCTCCCACCCCTCTCAGACGATTGCGAATTCTTTCTGAATTCAACCGCCTGGCTATCTCCACCCTGGCTACATCACGATCGAAACGCGGCATAGTCACGTCATCGAATCGGTTTGCTATAATATAATCCGTGATGGCGGTGTTAACAGCAAAGTCAACCAGCTCTTGCCAGGGTGTAATACCTACGGAGCGAACAGAGCGTCCAAAGACCATGTTGAGTACGGCCCGGTAGGAAAACGGATATGGCTCATCTGGATTCTGGCGGGCTGTTTCGCTGGAAACCCGACCAGTTCTCAGCCGATACGCGTAATTGACATCTCGAACTTCGATGGTAACGCCATCTTTGGTAGTGGCAAACATCGATTCGATGAACCCCTGGCGATCATCCAGGGTGATGACTTCGCGTATCTTTTCGAAGCGGGACACAAAATTCGAGCCTTCGCCGCACACTCGCGCC
The DNA here is from genome assembly GCA_016865865.1 of Chloroflexota bacterium. GTDB lineage: Bacteria > Chloroflexota > Anaerolineae > Anaerolineales > UBA11858 > NIOZ-UU35. The sequence goes on along the minus strand of VGOC01000003.1, from coordinate 10,197 downwards.
GACCCATCAACACCTTCCAATAAAACCAGGCTGCCAGGCTGAACGATTAGATAGCCCGGGCCACCGATACGATCTAGCAAATTGATCTCGCCTGGGGAAATTTGCTTTTCGCCATCCTGGACCGTCAACCGAGGATATCGTATCGCAAACAGCAGCGCCGCCAGATAACGCACGCTCAGACCTACCCCATCCAGATTAAAAATCGCACGGACATAGTGAGCCACGACATAAAAAATAACCATAATCGCCAGAAATGCCAGTAAATAATGGTGATAACTCCTTGCCAAAAATGCGCTCAGCCGTAACACACCGAAAGGAATGAGCTTCAAGATCAGAGATTGCTCGCGCCACGCTGTGGCCACAGCTTCCGTATTGAATTCCTCGAACAAAACGCTCCCGATACTCCCCAGCAGCAACACAAATCCAAACACGACCAACATGCGAGCATAACCCCGCAAGCGATCCCCTAACCATGGATCTGTGAGAACAAGAAATCTTCGCATGACGTTTTTTCCTTTAGAAAAACGCCCCCTCGCCAGGTAGCAGCAAATTTCTCAAACTGCGCAGCAATTCGATGGTATCTCGCGGCAACAAACGCTGTGTAGCGGGGTCAGCCGCGGCGGATTCTAAAGCCTGGAAGACCCGCAATGCCATGGCCTCTTTGGAGAATTCACTTGCGCTCAGGATATTCGACAGCGTATAAGCCATACCCCGTTGCGCCTGGGCGCGAGCCTGGTTTTTCATCCGAACAGCCTGCAGTTCATGATCGGACTGAGTGATGACAGCCTTTTGTTGCCAAGGCGCGCGCCAGTGATCGAACATATATCTTCCCCGAACATCCGACAGGCTGGGCCGCAACTCAGTAAACGCGGCCAGAATGATCTTGATGCCACGCGATCTCAATACTTTGCGCGCCTGAAATTCCCTGACGGGATGTTGAACGATTTCGCTTTTTCTCAACTCTTGACCACACTCAAGCTGTTTCTTATCGATTCGCTCTACAAACTGGTATGCCAGAATACCCTGGTTTATCATGCGAACCCGTAATTGATTTTTCAAATCCATCAAGGGATACGGTTCAGGCCTGTCTGGTAAGAAAAGACTATCGTAAAGCTCCTGGGATAATAATTCCCTAAAGGTATTCACGGCGACATGTACCGGGATCTCCGCCCAATCGGTGCGTTCCTCCTTGAAATCATCGAAAGGACGCGAAGCAATCGCGGCAAAAACCCTTTCGGGGTAAAAACGAAACGGTCGCCATCCATTCGGAGCGTCTCTTGTTTCAGCCGCTTCCGGCCCGGTTCCTCGGCGGTAGGATTGAATAAAACGATGGGCATCTAATTTGTCTTCTGGATCGAGGATATCTACCAGCCTGGCGACTTGAATTTGATATTGACCTCTTACTTCGCCGGGGTCCCGCAACTCGGTTTCGACGACGCGCAGATTCTCAGGTTTTTCTTCTCCAATATAGGTGATCTTATAAACATCGGGGGGTTCACCTAAAGTACACAGGGTGAAGACAACACTATTGACTTCTATCCCGTCACGTGTGTGCGCCTTCACCGCTAGCCGTAATCGAAACTGTTTGCGCAGGTCGGCCACCCCACGGACTCGCTCGCCAAAACGGGTAAATTGTAATCCTGCATCTACAGTGCGCATGCGTAAGTATTCGCGCGGGTGGCGTCTAAAGAGCGCAAAGATCGTTCCCCACAGACACCCAGGTTGAAAAGCCGTCCGCTCGATGACGGCTGCGCTGCAGGCATCTACTTTCACGAAGCCCGGCCCGATTTCCCGGAAGCCCCCTTCACGGTTGGTCTGTTTTCCGTCTTCGGCGAATACCACCGGCCCGTGTCGGCCGCGCTGGTAGAACAAAAGGCGGCGAAATACTTCGTAGGACGGTTTCAGCGTCCGGGTCGGCAAGATCATCCCCGAGGCCAATGCCAGCCCGATTCGGTTGACCAGAACGAAGAAGATCACTGCAAACAGGCTTATCGAGACTTTGTCCTTTACCCGGCCAACGACAATGGTTTGCCACTGCTCGATGCCGGTCTCGATCAATCGCCATGGAAGATTCAACAGAGTAAGATCACCCTGGTCGAACATAGATGCATATGTGGATATGAGGACAGCCTTCAAGGCAGCGACCACTTCCCTGAAAGATGCGTCGCCAGGCGACTCGTCGAATGCTACGAAAAACGTACTCACCTTCTTCTCGATCGTCCTGACTTTCACGCCGCCTTTATTATCCGAAATCACAAGATGGAATTCGGCTGGCGTATCGGGGGTGAGATCTACGATCCTTACTTTGTTTACATCAGCGCCTTCGACGCCGATTTCCACAGTATCCTCCCAGGAAGGGATATGTTGCTCGCGGGGAAAATAAAATATTCTGGCGCCGTTTACGCCATCGGCCACCGCAAAATATCTCCCCATCATCGAAACATCGCTCGATTGGTTATTCTCCTCACCCTCGAAATCGTAGATGATCGCAGGGGCGGCGATCTTCGAACTATCGAATACTTTGAGGCCATCAACCCCATCGGCCACGAACAAGTATTGTTGCGAAGGCAGGATAGCCCTGGCGTCGCTCGAGTCGAAATCCGATGTCACACTCGTGGGATTCGCGGGATTTACGATCCTGACAACTTGAATGCCTGATCCGCCAGTCGCAATCAACGCATAATCTCCCAAAAGCGCAATATCCTTTGCAACCCATCCTCTTTCGAATTCTGCAACAAGCTTGATTTCTGAGGGATTGCTAATCTCCAGGACTACCATCCCATCTTCGCCATTGGCCACATAGGCGTAATTCCCTCTGACTTCTACATCCAGGGCGTTCTTCAGCTTTTCGTAAACCCCTGCCTGAGTTGGATTTTCGCGGTCTTCGATATTCAGGATTTCCAGCCCTTTATCGCCATTCGCCAGATATGCTCTATCGCCAACGATGGTGAGGCCATGCGATGCGCCCGAGGTTGGATATGACTTCACGAGAGAGGGATGCTCGATGTTCTCCAGGTTGATGATGCGCAATCCTTTCCTACCATCTGCAGCGTAGGCATAGTTTTCTAGCACCTCCAGGTCCTCGACGATCCTCCCTCCAACGAATACCATTTTGTCTACGATCTGTCCGTTTTCGAATGTGAGGGCTTCGAAGCCATCCCGTTTCTTCCCAATATAGATATATTTGTCATGGAAAGCGAGGTTCGAATACTCGCCAGCCTGTTCCTCCAAGCGGGTCTCGGCGAGAGAGTCGGGGGCGTCAATCGTAAAGAGCCTCAACCCTGCGCTTGACTGGAGCAGGAAAAGATAACGTCCCTCGACAAGCACATCAACCGCGGGCTGTGAGACATCTAGGGGAGACCCATAATCACTGGGATTAGCCGGATCGGTCACATCAATCACTTGCAGCCCTGAACCTCCATCTTCTTCTCCGCCAACGACATAGGCGTAGAAGCGTTCTTTATCGTCGAAAGGGAAATCCTGTACGGAAACCGCTCGCGCGAAGAAACCTACTTCATGCGTCGAAACCAATCGCGGATTTACCGGTTCCTTGATATCTACGATAGCCAGGCCCTCATCTCCAATTGCAATATAAGCATAATCGCCCAGGACGAAGATCCCTTGAGCATCCGCCGCTTTGCCATCGTCATCGTCATCGAGGTTCACATTCGCTACAATCTGGTTGATGAGGGCGTCCCAATCAATCACTTGCAATCCGCTTTGGCCATCGGCGACAAAGGCGTATTCATCCTTGATAGCGACATCATTGGCCGCTCCGGAAGTCTCGATATCGCCGACTTGTTTTGGCGACACAACAACATCGAGGCTATAAACCCGTAGGCCCCTTTCCTGGTAGGTTGCCAGCAACCAGCCTTTGGTCACTGCAACGGAAACGGCGCAACCGGGCAACTCTTTGAATTCGCCCCGGTCAAGGACATTCTTTTCTTCCCCCAATTCGGCCACCTGAATCCCTTGCTCGCAACTGGCCAGATAGATATATTTACCGGAAACAGCGATATCTTCTACGCTGCCTGACACTTCCCCGCCCTCGCCAGGGATTTTGGACCCATATTCGATCCGCACCGCCTTGAAACCTTTTTCCCCATCCCCTACGTACAGATAGCCACCTTCACCAATCCCGGCATCATAATAGATCAGTTTTGTGGGCTGCTTGATGTTATCATCCTCGATATCTTCGTTGGAGGAAACCTGTGTGATGTGGTCTACATTGGAAATATCATACATGACCACGCCGCGCTCTGGGACGCCCACAAACGCGTAATCGCCATAGATCGTCAGGCTGGAAAAAACAACATCATCGCTCGAATATTCACCATCTACTGCTTCTGTCTCAGCATTTGGATTCCTTATCCAGACCAGGTCCTTTTCCTCCGTGACCAGGTACAGGCGCGATTCCCATACGGCAAAATCTTGGATGGCTGAGCCAGTATCTACCGCGGCGATATTCGTGAGGCGTGCGGGATCGTCATCCACGATCTCGTAGAAATATACATGCTGACCTGCTCCGATCGTATAGATCTTTTTCCCAGAGATCAAAATGCGGGTGAACCCCGATCCCTTTTCACCGGTCAGCCCGAGAGATTTCACCGCGCTGTCAGGCGGATAGGGATTGATCCTCAAACTGTGGAGACCCTTCACGCCATCAACGATATAGGCGTAATTGCCCGATATGGCGATATCCCGCGCGTCTTCCAGGTCGCCAAGATACCACTTCTGTTTCATATCAGCCGGATTAGAGACATCCAGGATCACCAGGCCATTGCTCCCATCCGCCACATAGAGATCAGTCCCCGCCAAGGCCATGCCCCGGGCTGATCCAAGCGTGTCGAAAACCCCTACTTCGTTGAAATTCTCTTTATCGGAAATATCTACCGCAACGATCCCCTGCTCGCCGTAGGCCAGGTAAGCGATCCCATCACCGACTTCGATATCGTATACATTTTCTACCGGGCGCGGAAGGACAAGGAAGATGTATATCGAAACGATACTAAACAAGAATACCTGAACAGGTATCCTGGAAAAGTATGACTTTATCCCCGCCATAGACCTTTCAGAAAGCAGTTATCTCAGGCATGATCTTGCTCATTGGCTTCCTACACTCTCACCTCCGTGGGACAGGATGTCATCCTGTCCTACGCCGCTTCCAATAAAACCATTTGCCAAATACCAGATGATGTGCTTAAATACCACGAGGATTAGCCAAGTAGTACCAAGGTAATTTCATTATACTATATACTATAAGAGTCCACTGAAAAAACAACGAAAGTCTGGAGGCAAAAATGGCACCATTCCCCGGCTACGGAAAAGTTGCCGTCGTAAAAACTTCACCCGAAACCATCTTCGATGACATACGAGATGTCATGCAAAAGGCGGGTTTCGAGGCGGCTCTCCCCAAGAGCAACCGCACCGGCTTGAAAATCAATATCTCCTGGCAGACCTGGTATCCGGCCTGCTCGACGACGCCGTGGCAGCTCGAGGGCGTGATCAAAACGCTCAAGGATGCCGGCTACGACGATCTGGTCGGCGTGCACAACGATACCGTCGTGGTGGACACCGCCGATGGCGAGCGCAATAACAAGCACAAATTCGTCACCGACAAAAACGAGGTGCCCTGTTTGTACCTCTACGAGCAGGATTTCGATTGGGTCGAGTACCACCCTAAAAGTCGTCCGTTCCTGGTGCTGGACAAGGTGTTCCCCGAGGGGGTCCATATCCCAAAAGCGTTGATCGGCATGAATATCCTCCATATGCCCACCGTTAAAACCCATGTATTCACCACCATCACCGGAGCAATGAAAAACGCTTTCGGCGGACTGCTGCACCGTCACCGCCACTGGACGCATTCGGTGATCCATGACACGCTGGTTGACCTGTTGACCATCCAGCAGGAGATCCACCCGGGGATTTTCGCCGTGATGGATGGCACCTTCGCCGGGGATGGGCCTGGCCCGCGGGCGATGCGCTGGCACGAGAAGGACATCCTGCTGGCCTCGGCGGATCAGGTGGCCATTGATGCGGTCTCTGCTAAATTGCAGGGCTTCGACCCCCTGAGCCTGCGCTTCATCCGCCTGGCCCACGAGATGGGCCTGGGCGTCGGCAACCCGCGCCAGATCGAGATCGTCGGTTACGACATCGAGCGCGAACCGGATTGGCATTTCGTCCAGGAAGACACTTTCGCCAGCCGCGGCCAGAAGATGATCTATCATGGCTGGTTGCATTTCGTCGAGAAGCCGCTCCTTCGCAGCCCGATCGTTCCCTGGGCTTATTTCGCCAGCAATTTCTATCACAATGTCTATTGGTACCCCTTCGTGGGCCGCAAACGCGTCGAGAGCGCCCTGGAGACAAAGTGGGGGCAGATGTTCAAGAATTACGGCAATGGCGAGGTGGTGATGCCTGGTTTGGAACCAAAGACCGTCATTCAAGCTGTGGCGGGGTTGACTATCCTGGCAGCCGGCGCAATCGGGTTGGCATTATTGCTCAGAAACAGGTGATTAAAGACAAGGCAATCGGGCAGGAATCGGGCGGGATAACTATGAAGCATTCCCCAATCCCCAATCCCCAATCACTCCCCTACCTGCTGACCGACTTCCACGTTCACACCATCGCCTCCCCCGATAGTTTGACCAGCCCTGAAGAGCTGCTGGCCGCCTGCCGACGAAGAGGAGTCGAACGAGTTGTAGTCGCCGATCACAACACCATCGCGGGAGCTTTGCGGGCGAGGGAACTCGATGCCGAGCGCGTGATCGTCGGCGAGGAAATCCGCACAACAGAAGGGGAGCTGTTAGCCATCTTCCTCGAAAAGGAAATCCCCCTGGGCCTGACGCCCATGGCGACGATCGAACTGCTCGAAAAACAAAATGCCTTCATCAGCGTCTCACATCCCTTCGACAAAGCGCGTTCGGGGTCCTGGAAACTCGAAACGCTGCTCGACATCCTGCCCTGCATAGACGCTATAGAAATATTCAATGCGCGTAATCTCTGGCCCGGGTCTAATTGGCAGGCGCAAAAATTCGCTCACCAGCACAACCTGCCCGGCACCTGCGGCTCGGACGCCCACGCCGCCTTCGAAGTGGGGCGCGGTTCGCTCTTCTTGCCCCCTTTCCATGACTCTGAAAGTTTGAGAGCAGCCCTCAGGCAAGCCATCCACCCCCGGCTGATCCAATCCGCTCCATGGGTGCACTTCACTTCCCGCTACGCCGTCTGGCGTAAAAGCCGCCCGCAGGCGTGATAAAATTGAATCGGAGGAGTCCACTGCAATAATTACGAGTAGAGGATTCGGTGCGGCATATTCGGAGGTGAACATGACCAAGCTGGATAAGGAAATCGTGTTACAAACCTTACGCGGTTACGCCGAAGTCAACCGCATCACCGAGACTGAACGGCGCAAACGGCTGCGAACAATGACCGATGATGAGGCCAAACAACTTTTCAACGACCTCAATATGGGCATACCTGAAATGACCGCTGAAGAAAAATCTCGCCTTGCAGATTTCAGCGTGAAACACCACTTGAAAGTCCGCCAGGCAATAGAAATGCTCGCATTGGAATACGGCTATGAACCCGCGTTTTGAGGCAGCCTGGGAACTTCACCAGTTTTTGGAGCAACACAATATCACATACGCAATCATTGGTGGTATTGCTGCAACCGCATGGGGCGATCAAAGATTCACCAGAGACGTTGACTTGACAATCGCCGCCTCACTTGAGGAAGGATGCGAACCTCTTGTTCACCTCATCACGACGCGCTTCCCATCACGGACAGACAATCCCCTCGCTCTCGCTCGAAAATCCCGATTAATTCTAGTAACGGCCAGCAATGGTATTGATGTAGATATTTCTCTTGCCCTCCCCGGCTACGAAGATGAAGTGTTCAACCGCGCCAGAAACTATGAACTGGAACCGGGAAAAGCTGTCCTCATCTGTTCTCCAGAAGACCTCATTATCCACAAGGCTGTCGCAGGCCGTCCCCAAGATATCTTCGACATCGAAGGGGTTATTTATAGGCAAAGGGAAAAACTCGACCCAGATTACATCCGTAACTGGCTCAACCAATTCGCTGACATTCTTGCGAACCCCGAAGTCCAGGCGCATTTCGAGACCGCCTGGGATAAATACCTAAACCCCGGCGCCGATTAACTCCATATAAAATCTCTCTGCTGCCCCCATCACTTTTCGATATTCGGCGCGCTCGCCAATCAGGTGCAGGTTGATCTCGCGTGCCCGCGCCCGCAGTTCAGCATCCCCTAAAGCAGTCAGAATGGCATCTGCCAAAGCCTGTGGATCGGCGGGATCAACCAGCAGGCCGTTCACACCGGGGGTGATCCACTCTCGCAAAGAGGGGATGTCGCCCGCGATCGGTAAGCAGCCGCAAGCCAGGGCTTCGAGCAGCGAGTTCGGTGTGCCATCATGCTCGGTAATCGATAAGACAACCTGCGCCTGACGATACGTATCTGCCATTTGATCGCGCCTAAGGCGCGGCAGCAGGCTCAACGATTCTCCTGCACCCAAACGGGACGCCCAGGACTCGGCTTCGGGCTGATTCTGCATCGCCGGGCAAATGAACCGCGCCCCGGGCAGACTCTCCAAAACGCGCGGCACAGCCTGAAAGAAGGTATCGTTGCGCACATAGGCGCGCAGCCCACGCGGGTTGATGACCACCGGCTCCGGCGGCTCATCCACGGGAAAGAAAAGGTCGCGCTGAATGCCGCCCGCGCCGGGCATTGTGATGGCGGGCTTTTCCGCCGAGAAGCCCCACTCTCGCGCCAGACGCATATCGTTCTGGCAGTCGGTGTGCAGCGCATCGGCGCGCGCCAGCGTCAACCGAGTGAGGCGCGCCAGCGCCCGAGTGGCCGGGGCATGGAGGGTAAAATCGTTGCCCCAAACAGATACCAATAACCGCGCGTCGAGCGGAGGATTGAGCCTGTCGAAATCCGCAGTCGAGACGCCGCTCAGGGCTAAGGCCGACAACATCCCTTCATAAGGAATGCGCATGGCGTGGATCAAATCGGGTTGGAGATTGGAGATTAGAGATTGGAGATTCTCGGCGGCCTTTGGCAGACTGCGCGGCACGAAACGATGACGCAGCCACGTCCGCACCGCCGGGGTCGCCAACTTGCGCACAATCTTCCCCTTCATCCCAGCCCCCATGCTCCCCTGTTCAGCATCCCCCACCACCCCGCTGAACGCCACCGGGATGACAGTCAGCGAGGCCAGATCGAGATCCGGGCGACAGAGATAGATCGAAGCCAGGTGCACTTCGTACCCGCCTTCGATGAAGTAGCGCATCCAGTTGAGGGCGATCTGCGAGCGGCCGTCGGCGATAAATAAAAGCTTCATCGCCGCTCAAATCAATTGTAAATATTTCAAAGCATCGAGGGTTTTCGGAGGCTGCCACAACCAGGCTAGCGGCAAACTTAGTCCGGTGAGTATCTTCGAGATATACACCCCCTCTTCATCCGGGCGGATCAACTGGTAGTGCCCTTTCTCGTCAAGCTGATAGAACTCCGCCTGCTCGCGCTGGGGGTCAATCAACCAGTATTCAGGGATGCCGACGGCTTCGTATTCATAGAACTTCTCCCCCCGGTCGCGGTCGCCGCTTTCGGGTGAGATGATCTCGACTGCCAGATCGGCGGGGCCATCGAGGTAGGTCTCCTTCAATCGCTCTCGGTGCGTCTCGGCAACGAAGATCAAATCCGGCTCGCGGCCCGATTCGCCCACTTTCATCTGAAACGGCGCAACGATGACTTTTCCTAAATCATGTGCTTCGACAAAGGCGCGCAAAACGGTCCCAAGGAATACACTGATTTCTTGATGACGTAAACTCGCTGGACTGGTCATAATCACCTCGCCACTCACCCATTCTGCCAGGGTATCTTCGTCTGCCCAGACGAGGAATTCCTCATACGTCATTTTCTTCGGCCTGCTCTCCACCTTGAGCGCGGCCAGCACCATCCGATGTGATTCCTCGGTGGTCATGCTTTGGTCAACCGCATGCCCGATTTCCGGAGTTGATTCGCTGATCTTCTTCTCACTCATCGAACATCCCTCAGGATGCCTTCAGGCTGCATCCCTGTTGATTATAACACCTCAACCGGTACATTGTTATTAGTATGACAGCGCAAAGTCTGTCCATCAGAGACCCTGTGATCGGATTTTTGGAGCGGATTGAACGGAACA
>VGOC01000002.1 GCA_016865865.1 Chloroflexota bacterium | reverse complement strand
CTGGTGATTGCCCACAAGTGGATGAACAGGGAAAAAGCTCTGCCCACTGTGGTAAGGTTTGTTAGCCCACATTCGATTGTGGCTGGAGGCGGCGCGGATATTCCGTCAGCGTCTCGTACCCGTCGGCCTTGACCCAGTTCGTGTCTTCGACCCGCACGCCCCAGGGACCGGCGTACAGCCCGCAGTTGCCGACCGCCAGCACAACGTTGGCGAGCAGCGGCGGGGGGGCCTTCTCGCCGTGGAAAAAGGCGTGGCCGGGCGGCAGCGGCGCTTCCTCGAATTCGATGCCCACCCCGTGGATCGGCGGCCCGAAGATGTGGTCGCCATGCCCGCCGTCCTTCATCACCTGATGCAGGTGGTTTTCGAGGGTCATCATCTCCGCGCCGGCCTTGAGCATTTTGATCGTGCCTTGCTGGGCTTCGAGATACAGATCGTAGGTGGCCTGCTGCTCGGCGGTCGGCTTGCCGGCGCAGACGGTGCGGCAGATGTCGGCGCTGTAGTTATCCACGATGGGATGCACGTCAATCATCACCAGGTCGTTCTTTTCGATCTTGCGGTTGGTCGGCAGGCCGTGGGCGACGTTGGTGCGCGGGCCGGATGCGACGTAGGTGCGCCAGAACCCCTCCGCGCCGGCCTCGCGCATGGCGAACTCCGCAGCCGCCGCGACCCGGCTCTCGGTCACGCCCGGCGCGACGGCCCTGACCGCCGCGTCCATGCCTTTCACCGCCACCTTGGCCGCGGCGCGGATGCGCTCGATCTCCTCCGCCTCCTTGACCATTCGGATCGCCGAAAGAATGTGCGTGCAGTCCTTCGGCGTCACCTTCTCCGGCTTGGCGTGCGGGTGGGTCATCATGCCCATCATGGCCTGGGTCAGGAACGTATACTCCAGGCCGAGCGTTCCTTCCTTGATTCCGAAATGCTCGAAGTAATGGGCGATGGAATGGATCATGCCGACCTCATCGTCGAAGCCGACGATGTGATCGAAGTGCGCCAATCGCTTCACATCCTCGACATCCGTAACCGGCACGCCGAGGGCGACTTTGCCTCCCTGCGTGATCATGGCGTAGGTGCACAGCCGCCCGTCGCCGGTGAGATAGAACATGTTGGAAGGTTTGGTGAGCAGCAAAACATCCAATCCCGCCTCTTTCATCAAGGAACAGCATTTTTGCAGTCGCTCTTTGATCATATGCGACTCCTTTATCCATAACTGTGGGCGGGCTGATCCCGAATGGGATTGCCCTGTTTGGTTGATGGCCGTCGCTGCGCGCGTCGACGTTGGCTTTCAGCCTGCGATCTGTTCCCCCTATGCTCGACTTTGTGCAAAAACACGCAAATTAAAATCATAACGTTTGGTTTTGTCAAGAGTTGACGGAACCCGTTTCTTCCTCATCGCTTCGCGAAGACAACGGGTTCCTCATGGCGCAGCTTCCCGGACCGGAGGCCTGCCGCGCCTTCCCGGCGCGGATTCTAGTCCGACGCGCCCGTCCAGCGCTGCCACAACTTCGGCCAGAGGAGCAGCACGAGCAGGACGAAGCAGGCGATCGGTCCGAGGGCGAAGAGCGAGAAGCGGCCCAGTTGCGCGGCAGTGGCGACCGCCAGCGGGATGCCGACCACGAGTTCGGTTGTAGCGGCAATCAGACCGAGGGTGCGCATCCAATCCTTTGGCTTGATGATAATGCCGACCGTCACAACCGCCCATCCGATCATCGCTGCCCAGTGCAGCCGCTGGACGAGGACGAAGATCGGGTCGCCGTGGGTGATGATGCGGCTGGTGCTGGAGACGCCGTTCATCCAGCAGAAGATATACGCCACGCCGGTCAGCAACCCCAGCAATGTCTGGCCCCAGGAGATCTTCCCGACCGCTTTCAGCAGCAGGAAATAGAGCAGCAGGTAAGGCCAGAAGAGCGGGAAGTAGACTGGCGGCAGGTCCGCGGCCATGTACGGCACGTTGATGAACCAGGATGCCAGCAGCGCCAGAACAATGGCTACCACCGAGAGGAAGAAGGCCCAGTTCTTCTTCGTGAAGAAGCCGTACGCGCTGACGGCGAACAGCACCCCGGCGAAGATGCCGAAATCGGCCAGCAGAGGGTGGATGTACTTGAGCAGGATCTCGCATCCCGGCTCGGCGGATTCTGCGCCCATCCCGATGCGGTACCATCTCAGGAACAGGACGATGTGCCCGACGATGCCCATCAGGGCGGCGATGGAGGCGAGGATGCCTCCGAGGACGTTCTTGTTTTTCATGGCTCATTCTCCTTGTGATGATTTGCCGGAGTTCGAAGTCTCCAGGCTTCGGACAAACGCCGACGACCGGAGTCGTCAGCACATGATCTTAAGCGGATATTTTTCCTGATTCTAACGTTTTTTGTGGTTGCCCTGATCGCAACCGAATGGAATTCGGTTGCTGGCATCCAAAACCCGTTGAAACGGGTTAGAAACCGGCGTTTTGAACGTGTTTCAACACGTTTTGTTTCTCAGCGATGAATTCATTCATCGGTTCCGGGTAAACCCACAAATTCCATTAGAACCAGTATTTTTATACCAGCGCTGACAACGAATTCGGAACGAATAAACGAATTTCTCGCGCGAATCATTCGTTTATTCGTTTGCCATTCGTTGTCGAAATGTCGTGCTAAGGCGCGGCGGACGGGGCGGGGGCCGGCGCGGTCAGCGCCTCCGGCGGGACCGTCAAATAGCCCGGCTCGCCCTCCGTCGGCGGGCAGGCAGGGACCTGGGGGCCGCAGGAAGCCAGGAGCAGGAGCATCGTCACGCAGATGACGAAGGCGGATGCGGCCATGATTTTCTTGAGTGGTGGTTTTGTTTTCACGGCCTAATCCTTTATCGGCTGGCGGTCCGCCTCGGCGGGCGCGCCCACCCTCTTCTTCCGCTGCCCCTTGACGATGTAGGGCAGCAGGAACAGGTACGCGCCGGTGATCGCCATGATCAGCATCAGGATGGACGGGATCTTTTCCAGCCTTGCCCAGGCCTGCTGGAGGTTTTCGTCGCCGAGCATTTTCAGGACGAACGCGATGGGGATGGCGAGGGCGGTCGGGACGGCGATCCAGCGATGGAATTTGCGGAACCATTTGCTCAGGAATTTGGTCATTCTCGATTTCCTTCTTGATTTTTACACCTGGAATTTCTCGCTTCGTTTGTGAAATTCGTCTCTAGTTTAACGAGGGACGCCAGTTTTGACTATGACTTTTATCGAAAAAAACCGCCTATTTCCCGACTTATCGTTATATAATCATAGCGAATCGCTTTCGGAGAACCCGGAGAGGAGCCGATATGGTTTCGAAGCCCATGGAAGCCCTGTCGCCTGTGCCGCTTTTTGCAGGTTTAGATGATGAGGTAGTGGATGCCGTCATGCAGTCAGCCATCGTGCAACGTTATGCGGCGGATGGGGTGGTGTTCTTGCAAGGCGACCCGTGCGCCGGTTTGTACATCGTCCAGGAAGGCTGGCTGAAGGGGGTCATCACCTCGCCCTCGGGCCGCGAGCAGATCGTCCGACTGCTGGGGCCGGGGGACGTGTTCGACGAGATCGGTTTGCTGACCGACGCCCGGAACCAGGTCACGGTCCAGGCGTTGGAAGATACCACGCTGTGGATCATCGAGCGGGAAACGATGCTGCGCCTGATGGAGGAGCATCCGCTCCTGTGCCAGGCTGTTGCCCGCACCCTCGCCGAACACGTTCTTCAGCTCATGAAACTGGTCGAAGACCTCTCTCTGCGTACGGTAAAGAGCCGCATGGCGCGTCTCCTCCTCGAGAATGCCAGGGAAGGGGTGATCAACCGCCGCCGCTGGATGACCCAGACCGAGATGGCGGCGCGTCTCGGCACAGTGTTGGATGTAGCAAATCGAACCCTGAACAGCCTGGAAGAAGAAGAGCTGATCTCCGTCAAGCGGTACGAGATCCGCATCCTGCAGAGGAAGCGTCTCGAAGTATTGGCGGCGTGGGAGGAGTAGGTAATTTCTTATCGAAATTCGACAAAAGTCGTATTTTTCTGACGGGTCGAGGTGTATCTTATAATTACCTTGAGCCGTTTTTCACAATTCAAAGGAGTGAATCGTATGAACGCTCAAACCTACCAACGGCGGCTGGCGAAATGCGGCGAGCATATGGCTAACCTGGGTATTGACGTGCTCCTGCTCACCAAGCCGTCCAATATGTTCTACCTGACCGGCGACGGGCGCCTGTGCGCCTACGCCATGATCACGCAGGCGGGCAAGGTGGCCCTCGGCGTGCCGGTCACGGACATCGAAGACGTGAAGGCGCTGGCCTATCACGATCATATCGTCGGCTTCGACGACGAGGTCGGCATGATCCATTCCATCGCCCACTACTTCCAGCACTTTGGCATCTCGAAGGGGATGGTCGGGCTGGAATATACCTTCCTGACCCAGTCCATGATGGCGATGATGACCCATCCGCATGCCAAACCGGAGGGGGTGACGCATCAGGATTGCACGCACATCCTCTCGGAGATGCGTATGGTCAAGGAGCCAGAGGAGATCGAGCGCATCCGCGCCGCGGCGAAAGTGGCGGATATTGGCATGGACGCGGCAATCAAGGCCGTCAAGCCAGGCATGACCGAGAGCCAGGTCGCGGCGGCTGCGGAGTTCGCCATGCGCAACGCCGGGGCGGAGGAATTCTGGCGCACCTACGTGGCCTCCGGCCCGCGCACCAATATCGCCCACGGTCTGCCCACCAATCGCAAGATCGAGAAGGATGAATTGGTGATGGTTGACATCCATCCCATCGTCAACAACTACAGCGCCGACATCTGCCGCACGGTCTGCGCGGGCAAACCGACTGCCGAGCAGCAGAAGGCTTACGATCTCTATCTCGACGCCCAGCAAAGCACGATCAGGATGATCAGGGCGGGCGTCGGGATGGTGGATTTGGAAACGCACATCCACCAGGTGCTCGAGGACGGCGGGCACGGTGACCACATCTTCGGGCCGCCCATCCACGGGCTGGGCATCGAGTTCGAGGAAGCCCCCCTGCCGCCAGGCCACGCCTTCTTCCACGGCGAGAAGGCCCCGCCTCCGCTGCCTGAGAATGTTGTCCTCTCGGTTGGTAACTGCGGTCTCTATGCTGGCCCATGGGGAGTGCGCGTCGAGGACACGAACTGGGTCAAGGCCGACGGATATGAGACGCTGACGAGGTATCCCCGCCGGTTAGCAAAGTAATTGGGCGGCAGATACGAACAGGACGATCAACGGCGAGTACACGATGGCGCAGGTGATTGATGTGATATAAGCCAGCTTCGCCGGAATCTGGCGAGGCGGGTGGCGCAGGAGAGTGGGTGGGAGCGGCGCGAGGTGTACGAACGGATCGAACTCGTCAAGGCGAGGATCGTGTGAGTATGGAGGCATCATGGCTGAAACCAGTCTTCTCGAAAAGCGGGAGGCGTTCGAAGCCGGATTGCTGCGCGGCGACTATCGCACGCTGACCGATGTGATCCTGGATGGAACCGGGCGCGGGATACAGCGCCTCTTGCGCCGCGCGCGGCCGGCCCCGTATTGGATCAGTGCGACCGTCATCGCGCTGCTGATGCTGGCGGTCGCTTCGCTCGTCTCGCTCCTCCTGGGCGAGGAAGCGCCCTTTTCTGGCAGGAACCTGCTCATGGGTATTCTGGGGGTTGCCCTGGGGCTGGTCAGCCTGATGATCTTCAAAGCCTACGTTGCCAGGTTCCTTGCCAGCCTGCGCAGCAAGATCCTGGACTCGCTCATCTCCGCTGACAGCCTGGGCGAGTGGCAGGGCTGGTTGAACTGGCTGTGCAATCCCAGGGCGCAATTCCTCTTCAGCCTGGTTTATGGACTGGCGTTGGGCGCCTATATTACTCGCATGTGGTCGGAGACGACGGGCAGTTTCATTGGCTATGGGCCGGCGCTGCTGGACTGCCTGGTGGCCTTCGTCTGGGGTCTTCCCATGTATTTTCTGCTCGTCTTTCTTTTTTTGCCGGCAAGGATGGGGCGCAGCGAATATCATCTCTACAGGGCCGACCCGAGCAGTTCCGAAATCATCGCCCATTTCTCCGGCCTGCTGAAAGGACTGGTATATCTGTACGCGGTAGTGGCAGCCGGCAGCATGGTCTTCATCGCCTATGCCGGTTTCCTGCTGCCCTCGATGGTGGTCTTATCCATTCTCGTCGCCTGGCTGCCGATCATCGTGCTGTTCGTCAGCGGGCAGGCGGCGTTGGCCAAAGTCGTCCGTCGCGCCAAGTGGCAGACGCTCAACGAGATCCAGGCGCAGGTCGAGCAGATCCAGGTTCGGGAAGATCTGGCCGGGAAAGAGACGATGGAAGGGATCCTCCGGCTGATGGACTACCACGAACGGGTCAAGGCGACGAAAAGCTCCACCCTCGATCTGCGCGCCGGGCTGGGCTTTCTCAACTCGCTGCTCCTGCCGCTGCTGGGGTTCGTGTTGGGGAACATCGAAAGCCTGAAAGGTATACTCGCGGCGCTGTTCGCAGGGCGTTGAAACGCCGATGGTAGATTATCCTGATGTCAACCTGCTGATGTGTGATTTCCTGTTTTCCTTCGCGTCACCTCGGCCGGCTCCACATGAACAGTCACATCCGCGCCGGGGAGGACTTCCTGCACCTTCGCTTCGATTTCCTCGGTGGCGGCATGGGCACGACTCAGGTGGATGTCGCCTTTCATGGTGATATGTAGATCAATGAACCAGCGTGGGCCCGAAAGGCGGATGCGCACCGCGTGGGCGTCCACCACCCCATCCACCGAGGCGGCCACCTGTTCGACCATCTCGGCGTGCCCCTTCGGGGCGGTATCCAGCAGGGAGGAAATCGTCCGCCAGCCCAATTCGCCGCTGACGTAGATGACGATGACCGCCACCACCAGCGCGGCGAGCGAGTCGGCTTTGTGCAACCAATCCAGCCCGGGGATGAAGCGGCTAACCGACACGCCGACGAGGCCGAGGATGACCACCGCTGACGACCAGATGTCGGTGGAGAAATGCAGCGCGTCGGCCTCCAACGCCTGGGAATTGTATTTTCGGGCGGCCTTGTAGAGCATCCGCGAGCGGTTGATGTCAATGACGATGGACGTCCCCATCACGATGAACGACCAGAGCGAGGCCTCCACGATGGCTGGGTGGTAGAAGAGGCGGTCAATCGCCTCGTAGATGATCCAGCCGGAGGTGGCCAGCAGGAGCAGGGTCTCGAAGAGGGCGGAGAGGTTCTCGATTTTGCCGTGACCGAAGTGGTGTTCTCTATCGGCAGGCTTATCGGAGACGCGCACTGCGAAATAGGTCATCGCGGCCGCGGCCAGGTCGAGGCCGGAGTGGGCAGCCTCAGCCAGGATGCCCAGCGAATTGGTCAGCAGGCCGACGACGAGTTTGAAGGCCGTCAGCCCCACCGCGGCGAAGACCGAGATGAGGGTGACAGAGCGTTTTTCTTTTTGGGCGGTTTCGTGAGTCATAGAGTCATCGAGCAGAGAAAAACGATCCCATCATGCGCTGATCTGCCCGGCCAGCAATTGCTCTAACCTTTCCCGCGATCTGGCCTCCACCTCGGCGTGCAGGCTGTTGTTGTGAGAATCCATGGTCACGACCACGGGGAACTCCTTGACCTGCAATACCCAAATGGCCTCGGGGACGCCGAATTCCATTTTGTGTACGCCCAACACTATCTCCACGGATTGGGCGATCAACGAGGCTGCGCCGCCCACCGCGTGCAGGTATACGGCGGGGACTTCATGACAGGCTTGCAGCGTCTTCGCTCCCATGCCCCCTTTGCCGACGACGCCTTTCATATCGAAGTGGCGCATCACCTCGCTCTGATATGGCTCTTCACGGATGCTGGTGGTCGGCCCGGCGGCGACGAATTTATAGTCGCCAGTGTCTAAGCCAGAGACCACCGGACCACAATGGTAGATCACCCCGCCTTTCAGGATGGGCTCGATGGCTTCGTATACTTCCAGGTCATCGCCCTGAGGTTGGCGGGTTTTCTTGACGAAGGTGTCAACAATCCATTTGTGAACGGCGTCGCGCCCGGTGAGCATCAGGCCAGTGAGGGCAATCGTATCGCCGACCTTAAGGTTTCGGATGACTTCGTCTGATATGGGGATAGTGAGTTCTTTCATAGGGGTCACTCCGTTTGTGACCGCGGACCGCCGGCGACTGACCGCGGTTTGACGTCAGCGGTCCGTGGTCTGATTAGTTAAGATACTTGTTGACTAACAAATCTAATTTCTCTTTCGTCTCACCAGGAATCACTTCCGGATCGGTGATCAATGCCGAGGCGAGAGCTTCCCCGCACTGGCAATTCCGCTCTGTATTCAGGTTGCGGAGGAGATGACGTATGGCGTTTTGAGCAAGCCCGGCGTTGCGATTGAGGATTTCGATCAACATTTCTACGTTAACAGGTTCCTCGGTCATATGCCAGACGTCGTAATCGGTGACGTGGTTCATCACCGCGTAGCACATCTCCGCCTCGCGAGCCAGGAAAGCCTCGGGCGCAGTGCTCATGTTGATGATGGACATGCCCCACGAACGGAAGGTATTGGATTCGGCCCGCGTGGAGAAGCGCGGCCCCTCGATGGTGATCAACGCGCCCCCTTTGTGGGTCCTCCCTCCCGCGGCTTCGACCGCCTGGTAAACCGCCTCGGATAGAGGCGCACAAAACGGGTCTGCGCTGCCGATATGGGCGACCATTCCGCTCCCGAAGAATGTTCGGGACCGATCTTTGGTGAAATCGAATAATTGGTCGGGGATGACAACCTCGCCGGGGGCGAAATCCTCTCTCAAAGACCCGCAGGCGCTGATGCTGACCACCCGTTCTACCCCCAGAGATTTCAGGGCGTAGATGTTGGCGCGGTAATTGATCTCACCGGGCATGATGTGATGACCCGCGCCGTGCCGGGCCAGAAACGCCACTTGCTGACCTTCGAGGGCGCCCACCACAATGGGAGCGCTGGGTTTTCCGAAGGGCGTTTCGACTTCGCACTCTCGCGGATTTTCCAGCCCGGTTATTTTGTACAGGCCAGAGCCGCCCAGGACAGCGAGAACGGGATTTTTGGTCATGAGTGTTTCGAGTCTACTGAAAAAACTACGAGTAGAGGATTCGGGGCGGCATATATGGGGGTGCGTGCGAACACGCACCCCCATATATGCCGCCCCACCCCCTCATTCGGGAGTTTTTTCAGTGAACTCGTGTTTCTCCAAGCGGTTATTGTTTGTCATCGAACAAATCTAAATATTCATCCAATTTTTCGAGGTCGGTCGAATTGGTGGGCCCCGTACTGGTATCCGTCGGGCGGGATATACCGAGAGATGCTTCAGGCGCGCCTATGCCGAAGATGATCGGCGCGCCGCCGATCGAAATGACATCCCCTGGTTCCAGAGTCGCCTCCTGAACGCGCTCTCCATTGACCGAGGTGCCCACCGTGGACTCCAGGTCGAAGAGAACATATTTCCCAGCGATCAACTGTATTCTGGCATGATGCCGTGAGACATGGGGGTTATCAATGATAATATCGTTGTCTTTCTTGCGGCCAATGCGAAAGATATCCTTATTGATAACGATCACCTTGACGCCATCTACGATCAGGAAGGCCTGAGAGCGGTTATCCTTGGCGGTCATGATTGATCTTTCTCCTCGATGGTAATCGTCGCCTCACCGCAGCGGAGCTGGTCGCCGGACGCCACGACGGTTGGCGCGGTGACAGGCTGCTGGTTGAGCAGGGTGCCGTTGGTCGATTCGAGGTCCTCCACCCACCATTGCCCCTGACTGAAGCTCAAACGGGCGTGGTATGTGGAGACCGTTTTCGAGTCGATCACGCATTCGCAATGAGGGTCGCGCCCGATGGCGATCTCTGACGAGGTGAATCGCTGTATGCGCGCGCTTTCTCCAATTTCGACGCGCAGATTAAGCGGGCTGACCTGTTGGAAGGCCAGGCTATCTTGTTGGCGTTTGAGATCACGCCAGAACAGCCACAACGCCCATCCCAGAAAGAGATAAAGCGAAAGGGCCATCGCCGTTCTCAATATCAACAAAACGATCCCGCTCATAGCATAGACCCCTTCGTCGTGCGGTCATTATCGGGTGATGTTGGCGGGTTGTATTGCTGCGTCTCATCCATGGAAGCAGGATCCTCTTGGGCGTATACCAGAGGCACCCCGGCCAAAGAAATGACATCCCTGGGATGCAACGTGCTTTGGGTGACGCGTCGACCATTGACGAAGGTCCCGCCAGTCGAGTCGAGATCGAAGATCATATAGCGCCCCCGGGTGGCGCGCAGTTGGGCGTGCTGGCGCGAAATGCGCGGGTCGTCTATCACCAGATCGTTATCTGATTTGCGGCCGATGTTGATGACGGGTTTTTCGAGGTTGAAGACCTGGCAGCCGTTGATGATCATAAAGGCGTTCTGCGGGATTGCTCCCATGCCATCTGCGATTTCCATGTTGATGGCGATTGTATCCTCAGTCGCCCCCTGGCTGATGCGAGCCAGGACATCGAATTCATCAGGCTCCATCTCTGGCTCCGCCATCAGTTTGATCGTTGGCTGGCGCAGGAAGAGGAAATTCGCCTGATCCCCGGCCTGCTGGATCAGGTCGGCCAGTTCATCCAGAAGCGTATCATGACCGGTTAGCTCGCTGACCTGTTGGGGGGGCAACTGGATGAAAAAAGTATCTGGGGCCAGTAGGGAGCTGTCTTCGCGTTGCCGGACCCCTGCTTGCATGGCAGTAATGATATGTTGCGTTAAATCATCCCTGGAAAACTGCGCGGGGAGCAGACGAGCGATATGTCCTTCGATCAGGGTTCGTAAGCCGGCTTCGAGTTGGTCGAGTTTGTTGGTGATCGCGTTCATGAGATTACGCTATTATGAGTCCACAGCAAAAACTACGTGTAGAGGATTCGGGGCGGCATATATGGGGGTGTGTGCTGCGCACGCATCCCCATATATGCCGCCCCGCCCCCTCATTCAGGAATTTTTTCAGTGAACTCCTATTATAGAAGAGAGGCGGCTATTGGGCAAGAGAATCTGGTGTATACTGGAGATATGGATTCTCGAGAGGCCGGTTTCCGCGAACTCGAACATACCGCGGATTGGGAGTTGTATGTCTGGGCGCCGGACTTGCCCGCGTTGTTGGAGCAGGCCGCCCGGGGCATGTACCAGCTTTCGCATACCCGTCTTGCCGATGCTCCCCGCCTGGTTCGAGAATTCGAGCTGCCCTTCACGGATCGTGAATCCCTGCTGGTGGATTTCCTCTCCGAGTTGTTGTTCTACGGCGAGGAAGAGAATCTCGCCTTCGATGAATACCAGCTCGATTTAGATGAGAGCAGCCTCAGGGTGCGGATTGTTGGAGCGCCAATCGAAGATCCGGCCAAGGAGATCAAGGCAGTCACCTATCATCGTTTGGCAGTCCGTGAAACGGGACGCGGTTTAGAGGTGCAGATTGTGTTTGATGTGTGATATAGTAACTGCTCAGGCTGAAGCCTTCGCAGAGAGAGTTTCGAAAAAATGGGTGTGTGCGGGGTGCTGCGCACCCCGCACACACCCATTTTTTCGCTCTCTTTAGTTCGAGGAGGTAGGCGATGATTACGATTTCTGACTTGAAGAAAATTAGCGATTTTGAGTGGGAGATTCCGAAGACCTTTCGGGAGGATATGCGCGTCCCGGTGCGGGTTTTCGTCACCGAGGATTTGCTCAAAGAAGCCATGCGCGATAAATCCCTGGAGCAGGCTGTCAACGCCGCGACGCTGCCGGGATTGGTTGGTCATGTATTGGTGATGCCCGATATGCACCAGGGCTATGGATTCCCCATCGGGGGTGTGGCGGCTACCCGTTACCCCGAGGGAGTCATATCTCCCGGGGGGATAGGATATGACATCAACTGCGGCGTGCGCCTGCTGGGATCGCAGATCAGCTACGAAGAAGCCAATCCCTATCTCGATGATCTGGCAACCGCGCTGGATAAACACTGTCCCAGTGGGGTGGGGAAGGGGGGCCATCTACAGGTCAGCGAGAAAGAACTCGACCGACTGTGTGTAGAAGGTTCGCCTTGGGCTTTGCGAAAAGGGCATGCTACGCAGCAAGACATCCGCCGCACCGAGGAAGGAGGACAGATCAAGGGCGCCGATCCGGGCAAAGTCAGCGAGCGCGCCAAAAAGCGCGGTCGCCCGCAGATTGGCACCCTCGGGGCGGGGAATCACTTCATCGAAGTGGACTTGATCGAGGAGGTCTATGACTCTCATGCCGCGCAGGTGATGGGCCTCGAGGAGGGCTGTCTGGCTTTGCAGATCCACTGCGGCTCGCGCGGCTTTGGCCACCAGATTTGCTCGGATTACGTGGGTACGTTCCAGGGCGCGGTCAAACGTTACGGCATCGAGTTGCCAGACCGGGAGCTGGTCTGCGCGCCGATGGATTCGCCCGAAGGCGAGGCCTATCTGGCGGCCATGCGCTGCGCGGCCAATTATGCTTTCGTCAATCGCCAGGTGCTTGCCCATTGGGCCAGGGAGGCCTTCGAGGAGGTATTAGGAAAACACGTCATCAATGCCCATCTTCATCAGGTTTATGATATTGCCCACAATATGGGGAAGATCGAATCCCATGAGATCGAGGGCAGGCTGATGAAAGTCTGCGTACACCGTAAAGGCGCCACACGAGCTTTCGGCCCTGGCAACGAAGACTTGCCGGAAGAATATCGAGCGATCGGTCAGCCTGTGCTGGTGCCGGGCAGCATGGGCACAGCTTCCTGGGTATTGGTTGGGACGCAGGAAAGTATGCTGCGCTCCTTTGGCTCCACCTGCCACGGAGCCGGGCGCACGATGAGCCGCAGTAAGGCCAAGAAGGAGATCTGGGGCGAGGACTTGCGCAAGGAGTTGGAGGGCGAGGGCATCCACATCCGGGCCGGCTCGATGGCCGGGCTTTCCGAGGAAGCCCCCGCAGCCTATAAAGATGTCGACGCGGTGGTGAACACAGTCTCCGGGGCAGGCATTGCCAGGAAGGTGGCGCGGCTGACGCCGGTGGCGGTGGTGAAGGGGTGATGATTAAAGCGGCTCGAAACGCGCCTGGAAGAAGCGCAGGTACTCCGGCTCGTAGACCATCTTGAGGCCTTTGGTTTTTTTGCGCTCATCGTGGAGTGCTTTCAGGCTCTCGGCGACCACGTCCATATGCGCCTGGGTATAGACCCGCCTCGGGATGGTCAGACGAGTCAACTCCAGGGCAGGGTAATAATGATCTCCGGTTTTAGGGTCGCGTCCAGCGCTGACGATTCCGCGTTCCATCGAGCGCACGCCCGAATCCAAATAGAGTTGCGCGGCCAGCGTCTGGGCTGGGAATTGATCCTGGGGGATGTGCTCGTAGAATCGCCTGGCATCCACGAAGATCGCATGCCCGCCAATAGGCTCCATGATCGGGATACCCCAATCCAATAACAGCTTGCCCAGGTAACGCACCTGGCGAACGCGCGCGGCCACATGGTCATCCTTCACGCCTTCCTCGATGCCGATGGCCAGGGCTTCCATGTCGCGACCGGCCATGCCTCCGTAAGTATGCAGCCCCTCGTAGACCACCACCAGGTTCCGGGCGCGTTCGGCGACATCCTCCTGGTTGACCGCCAGCCATCCGCCGATGTTGACCAGGTGATCCTTTTTGGCGCTCATCCAGGCCCCGTCGGTATAGCTGCAGAATTCGAATAAGATCTCAGCGACGGACTTATCTTTGTACCCCTCTTCCCGCTCCTGGATGAAGAAGGCGTTTTCGTACATGCGGGTGGCATCCAGATAGATGCGGAGGCCGTGTTTGTCGCAGAATGCTCGCAAGGCCTTCACGTTGTCCATGCTGACCGGCTGCCCGCCGGCCATATTGACCGTGCCTGCCAGGCTGACATAGGGAATCCTGTCCGCCCCGACTTTGTCCACCAGGGCTTTCATTTTATCGAGGTCTACGTTGCCCTTGAAGGGATGCTGGTTGGTGGGATCGTGGGCTTCATCTATGATCACATCCACGAAGGTCCCTCCGGCCAATTCCTGGTGCAGACGGGTGGTGGTGAAATACATATTGCCGGGGATGTAGTCGCCCTTGGTGATCGTCGCCTGGCTGATCAGGTGTTCAGCGCCGCGCCCCTGGTGTGTGGGGATGACATACTTATAGCCGTAGTATTTTCGTACGGCGGCTTCCAGGTTGTAGAAGTTGCGGCTTCCAGCGTAGGCCTCGTCGCCCATCATGATGCCAGCCCATTGGCGGTCGCTCATGGCGCTGGTGCCGCTGTCGGTCAGCAAGTCAATGTATACATCTTCGGAACGCATCAGGAAGGTGTTGTAGCCCGCGTCCTGGCAGGCTTCGAGGCGTTCTTCCGCCGAAATCATGCGGATGGGCTCCACCATCTTGATCTTCCATGGCTCTGCCCAGGAACGACGACCAAACTGCTGCCCCATGGTTTTATATATGGGATTGGACATGTAAGCTCCTTTGTTTTTGTGTTTCATGTTCTATGGTGGACGAGTAAAACGTGAAACGAAATTTTGGATAGGCATTTACGTCGTTGACTTGACATCCTGTACCCCCCTCTGTCCCCCATTTTCGCCCCCAAAAAGCTGTTTCATCAGACAAGCGATGGCGATAATGGGGGGAGAAAAGGGGGGTGGAGGCGCTTAATTGGCCTGGATTTTTTCTGACCTAGCGCTGTAATGTCAGTGATGCAGAATCTGGGATAGGAAGAGTTTGGTGCGGTCTTCACGGGGGTTATTGAAAATATCGTCGGGGGAGCCGCTTTCGACGATCAGGCCCTCATCGAAGAAATACATGCGGTCAGCAACCCCCCGGGCAAAGCCCATCTCGTGGGTAACCACTAACATCGTCATGCCGCTTCGGGCCAGTTCGATCATAACATCCAATACTTCTTTGATCATCTCGGGGTCCAGAGCGGAAGTAGGTTCATCGAAGAGCATGATCTTGGGCTGCATGGCAAGGGCGCGGGCAATCGCCACGCGTTGTTGCTGCCCCCCCGAAAGTTGGCCGGGAAATTTCCTGGCCTGCTCAGGGATGCCGACTCGCTCCAAAAGCTGCATGGCGACCTCTTCGGCTTGATCTTTGGTCCATTTTCGCACCCAGATGGGAGCAAGCGTGATATTTTGCAGTACACTCAGGTGAGGGAACAGGTTGAATTGCTGGAAAACCATCCCTGTTTCCATGCGGATGCGCTCGATATTACGCACATCGTGGGAGAGTTCGATGCCATCTACGATGATCTGGCCGCGCTGATGTTCCTCTAATCTGTTGAGGGTACGGATGAAAGTTGATTTGCCGGAGCCGGAAGGCCCAAAGATGACTACCACTTCTCGAAGCTGCACTTCCATACTTATCCCGCGCAAAGCATGGAAATCATCGAACCATTTATGCACATCTTTGCAGAGGATGATCGGCTCGTTTTTTTCTTGGTTTTCTCCCATGTGTTTCTCCTTGACCTGAACATCAAGCAATTAGCGTTCGCCAACACCCAAAGCTTTCTCTAGCTCCAGGCTGGCGTAGGACATAAAGTAGCTGAAAACCCAAAAGATGGCGGTGATAAACAGGTACACTTCCATCTGTAACCGGACGAAATCGGGTTGCAGATTCAGAACGGCATTGCCGATCCCCAGTAAGTCGTTGATGCCTACAATAATTACCAGGGTAGTATCCTTGAATAGGGAAATAAACTGTCCAACGATATTGGGGATGACGAGGCGCAGTGCCTGGGGGAGGACGATGAACGAAGTGATTTGTAAACCGCTCAGTCCCAACGCCTTCGCCGCTTCCACCTGGCCTTCGGGGATGGCCTGCAACCCGCCGCGAACATTCTCGGCTGTGTAAGCTGCGCTGAAGAAGACCATGGCCATCAGGGCGCGCAGGATTCGATCTATGCGCGATTCGGCTGGCATGAAGAGCGTCAGGATGATCGAGAACATGAACAAGATCGTGACCAGCGGGACGCCGCGCACGACTTCTATAAACAGGATCGAAAACAGTTTGACAACCGGCAACGAGGAACGCCGCCCGAGCGCCAGCAGCACCCCAATCGGGAAGGAGAGGACGATTCCCCCAATCGCCAGTAACAAAGTCACCAGCAGGCCGCCCCATGCAGTGGTTGGCACCACGGGCAAGGCAGGGATGCTGCTCAATCCCGGTAAAAGCACCAGCAGGATGAAAATGGCCGCAATCAGCCAAAGTGTGGTCACATGCCGGCCTTGAACGCCCGAACGCCGTCCCACCCAAAAGCCCCCAAAAATCAGGAAGGGACAGACAAGAAATACTGCTCGCACAACCAGTGTAATCGTGGGCGTCTCCAGCGGGATCAAAGCCAATACGCCGAGCAAGATTCCTAAAAAAATGGCGAAGGCTTTGACATACCGTTCCCAGACTCCCCAACTCATTCCAATCAACAGAGCGCAAATCAACAAACTCAGGCCTGGTCGCCAGAGTTGGTCGCGCGGGTATTGACCGATCAAGAACAAAAGCGGGGAACCGGTGACCGGGCGCCAGTCGGCTGTGAAAAACATCCAGCGGATGACATTCACGAGGGCCAGGTATAAGAAAACCAGCGAGAAGATGGTGAGCAGAGCGTTGAACCAGTTGCTGAACAAATTCTTTCGCAACCATTCATAGAAGCCAGGAGGAGATGGGGGAGCCAGGATTTCAGAAGCGTCGGACATGGTTCTATTTCTCGATGAATTGAACGCGCCGGTTGTAGATATTCAGTATTAGCGAGGTCAACAGGCTGATAACCAGGTAAGTTGCCATCACCATGAGGAAGACAGGGACAGCCCGTCCAGCCTGGTTGATGGTGATCTTCCCGACGGCGAAGAGTTCCTGGTAGCCGATGGTCAACGCCAGGCTAGAGTTCTTGGTCAGGTTCAGATATTGGCTGATCAAGGGCGGTATGACCACCCGCAGCGCCTGGGGCAAAATAATCAGACTCAGCACCTGGTTGTTTTTCAACCCCAGGGCGCGGGCGGCTTCTATTTGACCCTTGCGAACAGCCAGAATTCCCGCGCGGAAGACCTCAGCGATGAACGCAGCCGTATAGGTGGTCAACCCAATCAGAAGGGCAGCAAATTCGGGAGACAGGCGCAGCCCACCCTGGAAGTTGAAACCCTGCAATACAGGCTCGTTAGGTTGAAAAGGCTCTCCGCCAGAGACAAACCATCCAATGAACGGGATCAAGATCAGGATGGCGAGGCTCACGCCCCCAAAATAAGTCTCGCGCCCATGGGTTTCGCGGATGCGGCGCAACACCATCCAGGCAGTGATAGACAACATCACACCAACCAGAGCGAATGCCAGGAAAACGCCTCCTGTCTCTGTAAGCCGGAGCCAGATTAAGTAGATGCCACGCTGGTTGATGTACACCGGTCCCGCCAGGATGATGCTCTCTTTGACGCGCGGCAAGCGCGTAAACACGCCAAAGTACCACAGAAAGAGCAATACCAGTAAGGGAATATTGCGATGAAACTCGATGAAAGCCAGCGCAGTCCGGTTGACCAACCAGTTAGAAGAAAGGCGCGCCAGGCCGACGATCAGGCCAAGCAGGGTGGCCAGCACAATGCCCGAGACAGAAACAACCAGGGTGTTGACCAGGCCGACAGTGAAAGCGCGCCCGAAGGACATGGTCGGTTCGTAGGCGATGTAAGATTCGGCGACCGGAAAGCCGGCTGGCTCCTTCAGGAATTGATAGGTCAGCGGCATACCACGCTGTTCGGTAATCGTGAGAAAGTTAGAGATACCCCAATACAGAAATCCAATGATAATAATAGCGGAAACAATCTGCGCGACAGCCTTCAAGGCGCGCTCGTCGCGCCAGAGAGGAATCTTTTGACGGATGCGCGTATCGGTAATGACGCTCATATAAGCCGGAGTCAAGCAGGTGTGTGCAACCTGCCTGGCAGATTGCACACACCTCATCAATAGATTTATTTGATGGGCGGGGCGTAGATCAGGCCGCCGTTCGACCACAGTTCGTTCAGGCCTCGTGGAAATACAAAGGCCAGCCCACCCTCGCCGAAGTAGCGGTTGTAGATCTCACCATAATTGCCAACTGCAGCGATGGCATTCGCCAGCGCATCAGCCCCCAGACCGAGTTGAACATTGCCCCAGTCGCCCTCTACGCCGAGCAGCATTCGGATAGTAGCATCCTCGCTGGCCTTCATCTCCTCGACGTTAGCGGATGTGACGCCATAATCCTCGGCGTTGATCAATGCCCACATGACGACCTTGACGATGTCGAACCACTGATCATCGCCCGATGGGACAGCTGGGGTAAGGGGCTCCTTGGAAATGGTGATATCCAGGATGACATGGTCATCGGGGTTCTCGAAACCAGCGCGCACCGCCGCCAGCTGCGATTTGTCACTGGTGGCGACATCACAGCGGCCTTCTTCATAAGCGCCGTAAACTGCCGAGGTTTCTTCGAAAGTGACTGCCTCGTAGGTCAAACCGGCGTCGGCAAAAGATGTCGCCAGGTTCTTCTCGGTGGTCGTGCCGGTGGTGACGCAGACTGAGGCGCCATCCATGTCTTGCAACGTCTGGATGCCCTCATCCGCACGCACCAGGAAGCCCTGACCATCGTAGAACACAATCCAGGTGAAGTTGCCCCATTCAGCGTCGCGCTTGGAAGTCCAGGTCATGTTGCGGGTGATCAGATCCACCTCGCCGGTCTGTAAAGCGGGGCCACGATCCGCAGCGGTCAGAGGTACAGGTTCGATCGCCTCAGGGTCGCCAAGCACGGCTGCCGCCACAGCGCGGCACAGGTCAATGTCGAACCCCACGTTGCGACCATTGGCGTCCAGGTAGCCAAAACCGAGCAGCTCAGTGTGTATGCCACAGACCACCTTGCCGCGCTCCAACACGCGAGTTAAGATGGTGCCATAGCCGGTCTCTTGCGCTAATGCCGAAGGCACAAAAGCAGCGAAGAGGAAGGTGAAAACCAGAATAACGGAAAGTAACTTACGGGACATGTCTCATTTCTCCTTTGGGTTGTTTGGGATTTGGCAGCCCCCGTGAGGGATCGCCGCATCAGTTCGAAGATTTCAGCCTACACCCATTCGATTCCACAGGTTCGAAGATAGGCTCTCTCTTTGGCGAAGTCAATGGATATTTTCGAATTGTTTTTTGCACACCTCCTGGATTAAATAGATGCATTGTCGGTGCGATGATGGGCTTTTGGATATTCTTTCGTTGGTGCAAATACTGGCACATATCTTCGCAAAACCGGGATAGCACGCTCTGTGTACGCGCGAACCTGCATGTACTGTATTTCTCACCATCGCCATTATACAGTATGGGTATCGAAATATGCTAGAGTGAAAAGTGAGAGGTTTTCTATAGTGTGGGCAATACAATAGATTGCTGATTCTGGTACTTGCCCTTCTTGTCGGCATAGGACGTTTCGCATTCTTCATCGGCCTCGAAGAACAACACCTGAGCAATCCCTTCGTTGGAGTAGATTTTGGCGGGCAGTGGGGTGGTGTTGGAAATTTCGAGGGTCACATAGCCAGCCCAGGAGGGTTCGAAAGGCGTAATATTCACGATGATCCCACAGCGCGCGTAGGTGGATTTTCCCAGACAAACACAAAGCACATTGCGCGGAATCCGAAAATACTCCATCGTGCGCGCCAGGGCAAACGAGTTCGGCGGGATCACGCAAACATCGCCCTTGAAATCAACCATCGAATTGGGATCGAAGTGTTTTGGATCAACGATCGCTGAGTAAACGTTGGTGAATATTTTGTATTCATCGGCTACGCGGATATCGTAGCCGTACGATGAGACGCCGTAAGAGATGACGCCATTGCGGACCTGGCCTGGCTCGAACGGTTCGATCATGCGGTTTTCGAGCGCCATTTTGCGGATCCAATGATCGGGTTTGAGGCCCATGATTTTCTCCTTATTGCCTGGGGATTGGTGATTGGTGGATTGGTAAATTGGTAAGTTGGTAAATTGGTAGATTGGTAGAATTGGTAAATGGGTAGATTCGTGAATGAGAACGTGTATTATTTCTACCAATTTACCAAATCCCAATTTACCAATCTACCCTCACTACCACCCGCTCGCTTGAAACACTGCTTCCAACAAATCTATACGTTCCGCAGCGGTCATCGGCCTCGGGCGGGCGTAGTCAATGAACATGATCGTCAGTAGTTCCGTGCTGATATACCGGCCATCGTAGAAGACATGCCGGTCAATGAATGCCTGGCGTGTGGCGGCGCTGACGTCGAATTGATCGAAGAAGAGATTCCCCAGGCCATGATGGATCAATCCACCGTCAGAGAACTCGAAGGCCTGCGGGTGGTGCGCCTGGCTGCCGCTGACGATCAGCGCGCCGGCTGCAGTCATGCGCTCAGCATCGCGCTCTTGGTTGGGCTGAGCCGTGTACGTGTAATATTCGAAGTGCTGGAAGGTCACGATGGGCAGAACGCCCTCACTACGCAGGCGCTCGACCTCGGCGGCCATCCAGTCGAAGTCGCAACCTGCCGCGCCGGGAGATGACTGGCTGGCCCCGGCATAGCCGCCTCCTTTCGCGTTGCAGCCGATGAAGGCCAGGCGGTTGCCGTTATGCTCGATGATCGCCGCCCCCCGCCCCTCCTGGATGTTCGCCCCGCCTCCGTAGGTCAGCCAGCCTTCCTGGTCGTATAATTCCAATGTATGCAGCATAGCCTCCGCGCCCCAATCGCCGAAGTGATCGCCGGTCAACTCGACGATGTCCGCGCCGACTTCTTCCAACAGACCGATATATTTGTCGCGGCTGCAAAAGCGCATGTCCTGCTGCACGGGGTTCGGGTAAGGACAATCTTCAGCGAAGGGCACCTCGTTGCTGATGTGGGTGATGTCGGCCTCCGTCAGCCAGTGAGCGATGTCCAGCGCCGGGTAGGTCACTCCCTGACGCTCCATGGTGAAGGCGGTCGCCCGCACCAGGGCTGTGACGCCGGTCATCACCAGGGTAGTCAACTTGTCTGGGTGGCGATTGATGGCGGGGATGTACAGCCCTTCCGGCGGATCGCCGATCAGCGAGATAGGGAGGGTCAATTCATAATCGTTGATGTCGAAATCTTTGTGGATAGGGGAGATGCCGTCTATTTCGAGGACTTTCCAACGAGGATTCAATTCCTCGAAGGGGAGGATCGCCCAGGAGGGCGGCTCTGCCCAGGCTCTCTCCACCAGCTCCGAGGCCGGGGATGTTCGCACCAACCCTGGGGCTGGTTCTCCCCAAAATGCAGAGATTGCCTCCAGGGTTGATTCAGCCATCCAAAGCGGCGACCCACCCAAAAGGTCGTCCGTCTCGCCTTTCCAAAGAGCGTGCAAATCTTCCCCGGAGATTCCGTCTATGATCGTAGGAAAGGGCGCCGCCAGTACGTACACCCACTGTCCCACGCGGTTCTCCTCGCCTGCCTTTAATTGCAGCGCAGCAACGCCGGGGTCGGCGGCGTATCCCCATTCCGCGGGGAGCGTTATCTCCCCTCGCAGCGACTCAGTCAGGTAGGGCGCGATCCAGATATTATACGGGGAAAGCGTGGGGCTTGGGGTCGTAGACGGCGCCTGGGTGGGCGCGGGCGTCAGCGTCCATCGGAGAGGCTGGAAGGGTGTGTTTGTGCTGGGGAAGCCGGGGAGCAAGGGAGAGGGGGCGTTGCGGACGCAAGCAGACAGCAGCGCCAGGATTATGATGATGGCAACAGACTTGCTCCCATGCGCCCTTGCTCCCATGCTCCCCTACCCCTCCAACCCGCGCGCGTCGAAGACGATCAGCGTGACATGCCCCGGCAACACATCAACTTCGTAAACCTGCAAGCCGCGCACAACGAAGCTGACGCGGTATCTTCCGACAGGCAGATCGCCGAGGACGAAATTCTCTCCCAACGTGTCGTCGCCATTGACAGTCCAATCGGCGTAGCTCTCGAGGTAATATGTCGCCAGCACTCCGTCCCCCTCGGGTGCGAGGTATTCGATGCTGATCGAAGGGATGGGAATGGGTGCGCCGAACTCGTCCACGATGCGCCCGGCGATAGCCCCATGAGGCGCGCCGTTTTCGTCGAAGTAAGGTTGCAGCCACAATTCCGGGTTGCGGGTCTTGCGGTAGCTGTTCTCGCCGTAGCGCACCTCGAAGTGCAGGTGTTCCCCGACAGCCCAGCCGGTGAAGCCCACCAACCCGATCTGGTCTCCAGCAAATACTTGCTGCCCGACTGCAGCCTGCACCTCATAGAGATGGCCATAGAGGGTATAAATTGGGTATGGGGTATTGGGTATTGGGTGTTCGATGATGACCAGATTGCCGTAGAAGCCTGGGTAGTCGGCGTAGGGAGTTCGAAAATCGTCGCCGGCCACGATGACCACGCCATCCGCCGCGGCCAGCACGGGCGTGCCCTGCGGATTGACGAACTCCACGCCGTGATGCGTCTCGCGCAGGCCAGCTTGCGTGCTGCCATAACGGTAGGTGGGGTCAATCGCGTCAACGCCCGGGGGGGCAATCGGCCGCGCCAGGATGAAATGGCCTGCATAGGCGCAGATGTCTGGGGGGCAGGGCGTTGAGGTGGGGTGCAGGGGGGTGGAGGTGCATGGGGGGGAGGGGGTGAGGCTGGGGATTAGGGATTGGGGATTGGGGATTAGGGATTGTTCGTCGGTCGCTGATAATTGTCCAGCGTCGAGCGTCGAGCGTTGAGCGTCGGCGGGCGCGCATGCTGAAAGGATAATGAAGAAAATAAGAACAACCAAGGTGTGCAAGCGGCAACCCTTCCAACCTACAACTTCCAACTTCCAACCTCCAACCTCCAACTTCCAACCTCCAATTTCTAGCAATCTCACAACGCCAACCCTCCCCGCTCGATCAATCGTTCTCTGAGTTGGCCCTGCAATTGGGCTGCTTTTTCGTCCAGAATTTCTATTTTTTCCAAAAGGGTTTGCACAACAGCGTCATCTTTCAATCCCAGCACATTGACGCGCACATTGTACCCCGCGCCGGTCAGAGCGGCCTTGGCCATTGCTGCTCCCGTAGCCGCGTCGGTGATGGCATTGACGTTGCCATGACCGACCGCCTGAAGGGCCAGTTCCATCACTCGCAGGGATTTTTGGGCAACTTCCAAGGGCACTTCGGCGGCGTGCAGGGTGGCATCCTGGATAGCCTGTTCGCGTTGGGGATCATCTTTGGCGAGTTTGGAAGCGGCCATGATGCCGTCGAAGGCCGCCGAGTCGCGCTCGACCGCTGCGTTTAGATCGGCGCGCAGAGATTCCGCTTCTTCGAGGATGGCCTGCATCTTCTCTCCGACTCCGGCGTATTTCTTCTTCCCTATCGTCAGGCGCGCCATCATCGCTACCAGCCCCGCGCCCATGGCCCCGGCGTAGGCGGCGGCAGAACCGCCTCCAGGGGTGGGTTCGCCTGCAGCAAGCTTGTCAAGGAACTGGCTTCCGTCCCCCGTCTTCTGTCTTCTGTCTTCTGTCACTTCAGTCTGCATCGCCGTAAACAACTTACGCTCCAACACCTGCTCCGGTTCGAACTGATCGAGTTGCGTGTACCACACCGCTGCATCCACCAGCGCGTCCTGGGGAATCAGGCCGATCAGTTCGCTGTGGTGGATGGCGACCCCATAGCGTTGGGCCTCACGGCGGACGGTCTCGACCACCAGGGCTAAAGGCGTCTTGCGGAAGTCGGTCAGGTTCATCGAGACCTGGGCGCGGCCTTCCACCAGCAGGCCGATAGCCTTGACGAATCTCAGCCCTCCCGAAGAGTGTCGGATGGTCTTGGCGATCTTTTGGGCAGTTTCGACATTGTCCGTCGTCAGGTAGACGTTGTAGGCAATCAGAAATTCGCGCGCCCCGATGACCGTCGCTCCGGGTGTGCCTAGTTCTTTAGGGCCAAAATCGGGAGAGCGATTGGGGTCCGAGGCGACGACTTCTTTGAGGGTTTCGTATTCGCCCCGGCGGATATTTTCCAGATTTTTTCGTTCAGGCCGGGCAGCGGCCTCCTCGTAGAGGTACACCGGGATGTTCAATTCTTCCCCGACGCGTCGACCCACCCGCCGGGCGATCTCCACGCAATCCTGCATGGTCACGCCGGAGATAGGCACAAAGGGAAATACATCCGTAGCCCCGATGCGAGGGTGTTCTCCCGTGTGCCTGGTCATATCAATCAGCTCAGCAGCTTTAGCGATGGCTCGAAAGGCCGCCTCCTCAACGCCTGCCGGCGAGCCGACATAGGTGATCACGGTGCGGTTGTGATCCTTATCAGAATGATGATCCAAAACGCGAACGCCCTCCACGCTTGCGATGCTCTGGCTGATGGCCTGGATCACCTCAGGCCGGCGGGCTTCGGAGAAGTTGGGGACACATTCAATCAGGGGGGTAGTCATAGATACCTCAGGTCTGTATAAATTGAAGAATAAAACATAAAATGTGAAGCGTTTTATACTTTCGTTACGCAATTATACCCAAGCATGCCGCTGCTGTCTTATGAGTTACAATTCAAGGACCTTTTCTGCCATTCTCAAACCGAACTTTTGTTCGTATAATGCAACCCAA
The DNA here is from genome assembly GCA_016865865.1 of Chloroflexota bacterium. Classification (GTDB taxonomy): domain Bacteria; phylum Chloroflexota; class Anaerolineae; order Anaerolineales; family UBA11858; genus NIOZ-UU35. The sequence goes on along the minus strand of VGOC01000002.1, from coordinate 75,640 downwards.
TACCCACTACCCACTATCTAACCTCCAATCTCCAAACCATGACCTTCAAACTCCACGCCCCCTTCCAACCCACCGGCGACCAACCGGAAGCCATCGCTCAACTCATCGCGGGCCTCGAAAAAGGGTATCGCAACCAGGTGTTGCTAGGCGCTACGGGGACAGGCAAGACTTATTCGATGGCTAACATCATCGCCCACCTGAACAAACCCACCCTGGTCATTGCCCACAACAAGACACTCGTCGCCCAACTCTACGCCGAGTTCAAAGATTTCTTCCCTGAAAACGCCGTCGAATATTTCGTTTCCTATTACGATTATTACCAGCCCGAGGCTTACGTCCCCCGCCACGATCTCTACATCGAGAAAGAAACCGAAATCAACGAGGAGATCGAACGCCTGCGCCTGGCCGCGACGACGGCGCTGATGTCGCGCCAGGATGTGGTCATCGTCGCCTCGGTCTCGTGTATCTATGGTTTGGGGAACCCCGAGGCTTATGGCAAGGTGGTCATTGATCTGGAAATAGGCAAGAGCTATCGCCGCAATACTTTGCTGCGCCGCCTGGTCGAGAGCCAGTACGCGCGCAACGACATCGAACTAAGGCCGGGCGCTTTCCGCGTGCGCGGCGACACCCTGGAAGTCGCCCCCGCTTACGAAGACCGCTACGTCTATCGGGTCAGCTTCTGGGGCGACGAGATCGAGCGCATCAGCGAGGTCAATTACCTGACCGGCGAGATACGCCGCGAGATGGAGACGGTCAGCATCTTCCCCGCCAAACACTTCATCACCGAAGAAGAGAAGATGAAGAAAGCCATCGCCGACATCGAGGTGGAATTGGAAGAACGCATCGCCCACTTCAAAGCTCACGAGCAATTTCTCGAAGCCCAACGAATCGAGCAGCGCACCCGCTATGACCTCGAGATGCTGCGCGAGGTGGGCTATTGTTCGGGTATCGAGAACTACTCACGACACCTCGACCAGCGTCCTCAAGGCTCGCCGCCCTGGACTCTGGTAGATTACTTCCCCGATGAATATTTACTCATCATTGATGAATCTCACATGACCGTGCCGCAGATCCGTGGCATGTACAACGGCGACCGTACGCGCAAGACCACCCTGGTGGATTATGGATTCCGCCTGCCCTCCGCGCTGGACAACCGACCGCTGACTTTCGCCGAATTCGAGAGTCGCATGGGACTCACCATCTATACCTCAGCCACCCCCGGCCCCTACGAGATGCAGCGCGCAGACCAGGTCGTCGAGCAGATCATCCGCCCGACGGGCCTGGTTGATCCCGAGGTCGAGGTGCGCCCGGTTCAGGGTCAGGTGGATGACCTGATCGGTGAGATTCACCAGCGCGTCGAGGTTGGCCAGCGCGTGCTGGTGACCACCCTCACCAAGCGCATGTCCGAAGATTTGGCCGACTATCTGATGGAAATGGGTGTCAAAGTGCATTATCTTCACTCGGAGGTGGAAACCCTCGAGCGGGTAGGGATTCTGCGGGACTTACGTTTGGGCGTGTTCGACGTGGTGGTGGGCATCAACCTGCTCCGGGAGGGACTCGATCTCCCCGAAGTCTCATTGGTAGCCATCCTCGACGCCGATAAAGCCGGCTTCCTGCGCTCGGAGACGGCCCTGATCCAGACCATCGGCCGCGCCGCCCGCCACGTGGAAGGCAAAGTCATCATGTATGCCGACGCCATCTCCGACGCCATGCGCGCCGCCATAGACGAGACCAACCGCCGCCGCGCCAAGCAGGCCGCCTACAACGAGAAACACGGCATCGAGCCGGTCAGCATCGTCAAAGATGTCCGTGATATCACCGACCAGGTCGCCTCCTACGCCCTGGCCGAAGAGCGGGCAGAGTACCGCGTCGATGCCGTGACCACCCTTCCCAAAGCCGAAATGCTAAAAATCATCGCCGGATTGGAGGACCAGATGAAATCCGCCGCCCAAAACCTGGAATTCGAGAAGGCCGCTGCCCTGCGCGATCAAATCTTCGAGTTGAAGGGAATCCTGGCCGAGGAGGGGGATTTCAAGCCCTGGGAACGCATCCGGTTATTGGCTGGAGAGTGATGTGTCCCCCCTTCCCCCCCAAAAAAAAGGGGGGGGGCGGTTTTCACCTCGGTCATCGTGCATTTGGCATCGAGCAGGACATAAATACAGTGGCTCCTTATTACCATTTCCCATTGGACTATCCTTCACTGTTTTACAACATGCAACAAGCGGCAGCGCAGATTGGCGTGCTGCATTTATGGGAGTCATTACTGTATTCTGATTGGACATCTCCCTCTTATTTCAGCTTGTGCAACCTGCTTGACCGATTGAGCGCCTATTGGTCGCTCGGTCCCTGGGGTGGCTGCGCGGATCTGAGCGCCTCAGAAGTAGTTTACGAAATTCGCCTGGTAGCCGCGGGGCAGTAAAAGGGGAAAGACCTGCGAGGTTCAGCAGCTCGCGCTTTGTAGCGCATTTTGCAAAAACCTCGCAGGTCTTGTTTATTGAGTGGCGTTTTCTACTTCGCGAAAGCGCTCAGCACATCGATCCCCTCCTGCTGGATGTTGCGGTAGAGGCCGGTTTGTATTTCTTCATGCCGCTGCCAGTGGGCTTGACTCCACACACATATCGAGAGGAAAATCCCAAAATCTAACCAAATATCAGCAGCCAAGTCGCGGATAGTCTTCGTTATTTCCAGGTCTGTGTGGCTTAAAATTACAGCGATGTCCATATCGGAATCTGATTTCGCATCTCCTCGTGCGCGCGAACCAAAAAGCAGCACTGAGAGCATTTGTCCATCGAACTGCTCCTTTAGTGCTTGAATGAATATCTGAAGTAGATTTCTTTCTTGGACGCTCAGGGCGGAAATATCAGTCTTCATATGTCGCCATTCCGAGGTATTTTTCGGCACGCCTCACAAAGCGGTTGGCATTATTTAAAATTGCTTCTGCGCCTGTTTTTTCTACTGATGTGATCATATCGTAATCACTTACCAAACGAGAGCTAAAAGCGTTTCCGAAAGCTTTGCCATACTCTTTTTCGATCAGCCCTGGTTTTACCAGATACTCCCCAAATGCAGAAACAACGCCAGCGTGTTTACTGCGATAGATATCTTTACTCGCCAGGAGTGCGCTTGCCGCGTAGAACATGGCATAATAAGCGCGTGAGACCGTGATATGGAAATATCCCAGTTCAAGATTGCTTCGAGCAGCTTCCAAATCGCGTCTGGCGTTTTCCAGATATAAACGAATTTCCTCTGAGTGAAGATTTTCGGCCATGTTCCTAATATTACAGCGCAAAGTCACATAAAACTGATCTCCAGCCCCGTCCTCGGGGCGCCCGAGGACGGGCTTTTAATCGAATATGGAGGCTATTCGTGCCAACCTTGCGCTGAAATACTAATTATAACGTCAAATTTAGATTTCTCTAATTTAGATTTCTCTACTGTACAAGACTTCAACGCGAACACCGCGAATGGGCGAATAACTCGAATTTCCCCAATTTTCATTCGCGAAATTCGCTCATTCGTGTCATTCGCGTTAAAATAATGGGGCACGCCTTCCAATGTACGATTGCGAAATTTCGATGAAAGATGACTACGATGCGTAAAAATCTTAAATGAATTATTCCCATAGTTCTGCTGATAGTCGTTCTTGGGATATACTTTTTCCCCGTTCCTCAAAAATCCTTTGGAAATTTGTCATCCATAGTTAATCCAGACACCGTGGCATCGTTGCTTGCATTTCGTAACGAACACCCACCCCAACAAATCGAAGTGGAAGGAGTAGCCTGGGAATATATCTCCTTCGGCCAGGGTGATGAGACGATTCTCTTCCTGCACGGCATGACCGGCGCGGCGGATATCTGGTTTCAGCAGATGGTCGCTTTCGGCGAAGACTATCGCGTCATTTGGAAGAATTTTTTAATCAGTAAACATTCATATAACCTCCATTTCCTCTTCACAACTTCTTCACAAGCCATTGTTATCCTTTAGGCACAATCAACACCGACCTGGGGGCTTCGCTTCCCAGGTCGGTGCGTACAAAAACTAAAGGAGTATTTTCGATGAAGAAAACTTTGATGTTTGTTGCTCTAGTTGGCGTTGTAGCCCTGGCGCTCGGTGTAACTGGATATGCCTATGCTCAGGATGATGATCCATCTTCCCCCTTTGGACGGGGTGGATTTGGCCCCGGCATGATGGGCTGGGCCGGCGACAGAGAATTTGGTCCCCTGCATGAGACCATGGAAGCCGCCATCGCCGAAGCCCTGGGAATCTCAGCCGAAGAGTTGGAGGCTGCCCATGACGAGGGCAAAACCGCCTGGGATATCGCCCAAGAGCAGGGCTTGAGCGCGGAACAATTCAGCGCCATGATGTCCGAAGCGCGGTCTGCCGCTCTCCAGCAGGCCGTTGCCGATGGAACCATCACTCAGGAACAGGCCGATTGGATGCAAAGCCGTTGGGAGAATATGCAAGCGAACGGCTTCGGCCCCGGATCTGGTTTCTGTGCTGACGGAGGTCACCGCGGCGGGCGCGGCCACGGTCAATTCTGGAATTCACAACCATAACCACAAGATCGGTAGTTGAACTGTGTGCAGTGGGTAGCGGCTGTCATAGCGCTACCCACTGTGCGTTATAATTTCATCACTGTCCACTGTCAACTGCTCACCGCCCACCAACTATGCCCAAGATACTGATTATCGAAGACGAACCCGAACTGGTCAAAGTGCTGCGATCCTACCTGGAAAAGTCGCGCTTCGATGTCTTGACCGCCTATCGCGGCGATACCGGGCTTTCCACCTGGGAAAACGAGCGGCCCGATTTGGTGCTGCTCGACCTCAATTTGCCCGGCCTGGATGGGCTGGATGTGGCACGCGAGATACGCCGAAAATCGGATACCCCCATCATTATGCTCACCGCTCGCGTCGAAGAGACCGACCAGCTCATCGGCCTGGAATTGGGCGCCGATGATTATGTCACCAAGCCATTCTCGCCTCGCGTCGTGGCAGCCAAAGTTCGGGCTGTACTGCGCCGTTCGGAGGCAGCGCCCACCCCCGCTCGAATTCTGCGCGTCGCCGATCTCGAGATAGATCTGGATGCCCACACAGTCACCCGCGCCGGAGAGACGCTCGATCTAACCCCCACCGAATTCGCGCTGCTTGCGACCATGGCTGCCAGCCCAGGCAGGGCTTTCTCGCGTATGCGCCTTTTAGAAGCCGCCCAGGGTGCAGCCTTCGAAGGTTATGAACGCACTATTGATGCCCACATCAAAAATCTGCGCGCCAAGCTCGAGGCTGATCCCAAGAACCCCCAATATATCGAAACCGTCTTTGGGGTGGGGTATCGCTTTGTCAGACAATGAACTGGGAGCAGTGAAAGATAAGCAGTAAACAGTTGCCTACCGCTTACTGAACAATGCGCCTCCGACTCATCCTCTCCTTCTCTCTGATCGTGTTGATCACCATCGTCAGCCTGGTGATCATCGTGCGTTCGAATACGGCTCGAACTGTGCGCGCCTACATGTTCCGTGGGGGGATGGCAGGGGTCGAAAGCCTAGTCAGTGAGTTGGAAGAGTATTATCGCGAAAACAGAACATGGCAGGGCAGTGAAACTCTCTTCCACGATAGGATTGGCGTGGGGACTGGCGGTCCTGGGATGGGGATGAGGTCCGGCTGGGGAATGAACGCCGACGAGATGATGGGACAGCATTTGCTCCTTGCGGATGTAGATGGCGCGGTGATCCTCGATACTCAAGAGTCCTATCCAACCGGGCAGATGGAGCAGGGGGAGTGGGAAAATGCCATCCCCCTCGAGGTAGATGGACGGAAAGTTGGATATTTGCTCGCCGAGGGCGGCATACCCTTTACCAGGGAGAACGAACAGGCCTTGCTTGCCAGGCTAGATCGCGCTGCCCTCAGCGCCGTCCTGATCGCTGGCGGAGTTTCCCTGGTTTTGGCGTTATTGCTGTCCTATAGCCTGCTGCGGCCAATCCATGATCTTACTCAGGCCGCCGGGCGCATGGCCGAGGGCGATCTCAGTCAGCGGGTGCAGGTGCGCGGAGAAAACCAACTGGCAACCCTGGGGACGGCTTTCAATCGAATGGCTGCTTCCTTGCAGCAGGCAGGCGAGCGGCGGCGCTCCCTCACTGCGGATATCGCCCATGAACTACGCACGCCTCTGGCTGTGCAGCGCGCTCACCTGGAAGCGCTGCAAGATGGCATCTATGACCTGACTCCTGAAAACCTGGTCCCCATCGAGGAGCAAAACCGCGCCCTGACGCGACTGGTCGAAGATTTACGAATGCTGGCTTTGGCGGATTCAGGTCTATTGACGCTGGAACGAACCCCGACGGATTTCTCTGCTCTTTTGGAGCGGATGATCGCCCACTTCGCCCCCCAGGCTGGCGCGCGCGGCGTTGAGTTGATTCTGCATCCGATGGCGGCGCCCGTAACTGTGAACATAGACCCGCAGCGCGTCGAGCAGATCCTCAACAATCTGTTGAGCAACGCCCTGCGCTACACGCCCGAGGGTGGGATGATCAGCGTACAGTGTACAGTGAGCGGTGAATTGAATTTTGACAACTATGTACTGCTTACTGTCCGTGACAGCGGCCCAGGCATTCCCGAAGAATCCTTGCCGCATATCTTCGACCGTTTCTACAAAGCCGATCGTTCGCGCAGCCCAGTCGAAGGGGGCGGGACAGGCCTCGGCCTGTCCATCGCCCGAAAAATAGCCCAGGCGCACGGGGGAGATATCACCGCCTCGAACCACCCGGATGGTGGGGCGACCTTCACGCTCGAATTGCCTCTCCTCCAACCCTTGTAGAATTGTCCGACAATAAACCCATCTGCCGCCTTTTGGGGTACAATTGCGCCACGTCCACCTCTCGGAGCAGATCAATGTCCAAATGGAAAATCCTGGTTTCGGATAAAATTCCTGAAAATGGCATCAGGATCTTATCAACCGCCGCAGAAGTCGAATATAAACCCAGTGTGTCGGCGGAAGATTTATTGGACATCATCTCCGATTTCGACGCCCTCGTCGTGCGCAGCCGTACCAGGGTCACTGCAGATGTTTTTGCTGCGGCCTCGAACTTGAAAGTCGTTGGTAGAGCCGGCGTAGGGGTGGATAATATAGATCTGGCCTCGGCCCAATCCTACAATGTGACCGTGGTAAATACCCCCTCGGCGACCACCATCGCGGTTGCCGAGCACACACTGGCTTTGATGTTGGGGTTGATCAGGTCGGCGCCTCAGGCCGATGCGGGCATGAAATCCGGCCGTTGGCTGAAAAAACATCTGATGGGGAGCGAACTGAGCGGCAAGGTATTGGGTATCATCGGCGTGGGTCATATCGGCGCAGCCGTCGCTCAACGCGCCGCGGCGTTCGGGGTGAGGGTCATCGGCTACGATCCCAACGTATCGGACGATGTGATGCGGCGACGGGGCGTCGAGCCTGCCGCCCCCGAAGAATTGTACGCCCAATCAGATATCATCTCATTACATGTCCCTCTGAACCCCAGCACGCGAAATATGATTGATGGGCAGGCTCTCGCGCAGATGAAAAGGGGCGTGTACCTGATTTGCACAGCACGCGGCGGCCTCATTGATGAAACTGCGCTGCATTTCGCCCTGGTATCCGGCCAGGCAGCAGGCGCCGCATTGGATGTTTACGCGCAGGAACCGCCTGGCCTGACTGCATTAGTCGCTCATCCTCATGTGATTGCCACTCCTCATATCGCAGCCCAAACGAAGGAAGCGCAGGCGCGCGCCGCAGCGGACGTCGCCGAAGAGGTTTTGGCTGCTTTGCGAGGCGAATCTCTGCGATGGAAGATAGTATAGAAACAGCAAAGGTAACTGCTCAGTCATCGAACGGATTAGCCCGAAAAAAGGGTGTGCGTGGGGGTGCGCGCGAACACGCACCCCCATATATGCCGCCCCACCTCCTCATTCAGGAGTTTTTTCAGTGAACTCTTTAATGTGCCTGCTACATTCTCACAAGGAGCATATATGAAAGATAAACTAAACAAGTTAAGAGAGCTGACCGCCGAAATCTTCGATATCTATAATGCAGCCCAGATTTTGGAATGGGATCAGCAGGTCAACATGCCGCCGAAGGGCGCCGAACAGCGCGGCAACCAGATCGCCACCTTGCAGCGTATGTTGCATACCAGGACGATCTCCCCGGAATACAGCAAATTGATGGAAGAGCTGGTGGATTATGCCGACGAACTCGACCCCGATTCCGACGATGCTCGCTTGATCAAAGAATGCAAGCGTTTCTACGATCAGAAAGCAAAAGTGCCCCCTGAGTTCACTGCAGAATTCTATAAGGCTGTGACGTTGGCTTACTCAGCCTGGGAAAAGGCGCGCCGGGAGTCAGATTTCAAGAAGTTCCAGCCCGACCTGGAGAAGATCGTCGAGTTGCGGCGTCAGTATGCGGAGTACTTCGCCCCCTACGAGCATGTCTATGATCCTCTCCTGGATTACTTCGAACCGGGCATGAAGACTGCTGAAGTCCAGGCCATCTTCTCAGCGCTTCGCCCCCAACAGGTAGAGCTGATTCAGGCCATCGCCGAACGACCTCAGGTGGATTACTCCTTCTTGACTCTGGAATACGACGAGCAGAAACAGTGGGATTTCGGCGTCGAGGCAATCACGAAATACGGCTACGACTGGGAGAGCGGTCGGCAAGATAAATCCCCCCACCCCTTCACCACCGGATTCGGCGTCAACGATGTGCGCATCACCACGCGCGTCGACCGCAAGTATCTCCCTACGGCGCTCTTCGGTTCGTTGCACGAATGCGGTCATGCTCTCTATGGCATGGGCATCAATCCAGCCTATGAACGCACCCCCTTAGCGGATGGGGCCTCCTATGCTGTGCATGAGTCTCAATCGCGCACGTATGAAAACCTGGTCGGGCGCTCGATGCCCTTCTGGGAGCACTTCTACCCGCGTTTACAGGAATTCTTCCCCACCCAGCTAGGAAATATTGACCTGGAAACATTCTACAAAGGGATCAACAAAATCCAGCCCTCCCTGATCCGTGTGGAAGCTGACGAAGCCACCTACAATCTGCATATCATGCTGCGATTGGAAATCGAAATCGCTTTGATGGAAGGCGCACTGGCGGTCAAAGACTTGCCCGAGTTCTGGAACGCGCGCATGAAGGAATATCTGAGCGTCACCCCTCCGAACGATCGCCTGGGCGTCTTGCAAGATGTGCATTGGTCCAACGGCTATATCGGCTACTTCTCCACCTATGCGCTGGGCAACCTGATCTCCGCGCAGTTGTGGGAAAAATTGAACAGCGACATCCCCGATTTGGCGGATCAATTTCGCCGCGGCGATTTCAGGGAGCTGAGAGAGTGGCTGAGAACCAGGATTCATGTACACGGGAAGAAATATGAACCCCAGGAACTCGTTCGGAAGGTGACCGGTTCCGCGATCGATCCAGCCCCTTATATGAAGTATTTACGAACAAAATACAGCGAGATTTACGGTTTATAAAGCCCCACAAAAGAGCAGGCGGGGCGGCATGTAGGGGGTGCATACGCAGCACGCACCCCCATAAATGCCGCCCCATATCCTCTACTCGTAATTTTTTCGATGGACAAATTATGTTGAGGAGTAACTGCTCAGCCATCGAACAGATTAGCCCGAAAAAAGGGTGTGCGAAGGGGGCTGCGCCCCCTTCGCACACCCTTTTTTCGGGAACTTCCCCGTTTGGCTGGTAGTTACGTTGAGGAAATGAATGGCGCGCATTCTTTTCGTTGACGATGATATTTTGACCCTGGAAACGTATGAGAAGATCGTCTCGTATTTTGGCCACGAAGCGGTGCTGGCTGACTCGGGCGCCAAGGCCGTGAAGCTGGCCCGCGAGTGCTCGGTGGATTTGATCCTTGTCGACCGCCAGTTGCAGGATATGGATGGATTTCAGATATTGAAGCAAATCCGCGCTTTGGATGTGCCGCTGGAAATCCCCATCGTGATGGTGTCCGCCAGCCACGAAGTCTTTGCTGACCGGGCTGTGGCCGAGGGGGCGCAAGAATATGTGAGTAAACCGTTGCTCACTGATGACCTCTTGCAATTGATCGAGAAATACGCCTCTGGCTAATCCTATGATGCATCGTCGCTGCCTGGTTTTGCTGTCGCTGTTGTGGTTGGTGTGGCTGAGTGGGTGTGAGGGGGTTAGTAATGAAATGGACCTGCCCACTTTGATTCCCACCGAGCACATCCCCACGGTGATTGCGATGACTGCGGAGGCGATGGTGACTCCCTCGAGCACACCTGAGCCAACCGCAACCACGAAACCTACCGATGTGTTGCTTTCCGAGGAATCCGATGATGGTTCTCCTTCCGAGGGGGCATCCCCAATCGACGCGGTTGAGCTAACCCCGGCGTCCGAAAACCCAATCCCCCCCGCGGATATCTCTATCTTCAACCCCGGCCCTCTTTCCAAAGTCATCTCCCCGATTTCGCTGGTGGCGTATGTCGTCCCTGGGGCTGATGGGCGCGCCCGCGTCGAATTGTGGGGGGAAGATGGACGTCTGATGTATCGGAAGATTTTCAATTTCACAACGCCGAATCCCCAGGGACGGCTGGTGACAGAGATCGCTTTCGAAACCCCAGGAGTTGCCGAGACCGCCTATCTATCCATTCAGACACAGGATGAGTATGGGCGCATCATGGCTTTGGCCTCCATCGAGTTGGTCTTGCTTTCGAGCGGGGAGGCCGACATCAGCCTGGCCAGCGACACCCTGGCGCCTATCGTCATCCAGACTCCAGGGGAGAATGAATTGATCCAGGGAGATAAGATTCTGGTCGAGGGGCTGGCGCGCACCGCCTCTGAGCTGCCCTTGCTGGTAGAGCTGGTAGCCGCCGACGGACGCCTGCTCAGCTCGCGCCTGGCGGGAGTCGAGCCTACACAAACGGGCGAGCACCATCCTTTTGCGGTCGAACTCCCTTATCGAATCTACGCGCCAACCTGGGTGCGGGTGGTCGTTTCAGAACGCGGGGGCAAACTTCCCGGGCCTGTGAATATCTCTACCGTAGAGACGTTATTAAGCCCGTGAAAGTATCTACTCAATAACTTGGGGACGGCAACATACCGTCCCGAAGGTTCGAGCGGTTCGAACATGTTTTTCGAGGAAACCTTCGGGACGTTCCCCCTTCATTTCGAGATGATACCGTGAAAGACCTTTAGTTTAGGGCCTGTTTTAGACTTGACAAATCTTGTAAACCAAATACAATTTATATCAGTTTCTTCATAAAAATCATTGGAGCGAACATGGGGCGGGAATGTGCCTGCCCTTTTTATTTTACTGTTGGAGATTGGTTATTGGTTACGCAACCAGATTATCCAATACCTGATATCTGATCTCCGTTCAGGTGAACAGATGACCTCTCTGGTCGACATAACACAACATATCGCCGTCGGAATGCAGCCCCTCGACATGGAAGGTATGGCCCTGATCAAGGCGGTGGGCAACACCCCCTTGCTGCCCCTGCGCAGGGTCGTTCAGGATATTTCCCCAGACGTCGAAATCTATGCCAAGGCGGAGTGGTTCAACCCCGGCGGCTCGGTCAAGGATCGCCCGGCTTTCAACATCATCCGCACGGCCTTGTTCGAGGGGCGTTTGTTGCCAGGGATGCGCCTGCTGGATTCGACCTCCGGGAATATGGGCATTGCCTACGCCACGTTCGGCGCAGCGCTCGATATCAAAGTCACCTTGGCCATGCCTGACAATGCCAGCCCAGAGCGGGTCTCGATCTTGCGCGCCCTGGGCGCCGAGGTGGTGTTCACCGATCCGATGGAAGGCTCCGATGGCGCGATCCGCGTCGCTCGTCAGATGGCGCAAGAGAGGCCCGATCTGTATTATTACGCCAACCAGTATGACAACCCGGCTAACTGGCAGGCGCACTATCGCGGCACCGGCCCCGAAATTGCAGAACAGACCTCGGGCGCAGTCACCCACTTTGTGGCCGGGCTGGGAACATCCGGCACCCTCACCGGCGCATCTCGCTACCTCAGGGAGCGCAACCCCAGGGTCCAGATCATCGCCGTCCAGCCCGATTCCCCCTTCCACGGCCTCGAAGGGCTAAAGCACATGCCCACCGCCATTCGGCCGGGCATCTACGACCCCGCCATCCCCGATCGCACGGTGGAAATTCCCACCGAGGCGGCTCACGAGATTGTGCGGCGGCTAGCCCGTCAGGAGGGCTACTTCGTGGGCATCTCTTCCGGCGCGGCGGCGGCAGCGGCCTTGCAAATCGCCGCCGAATTAGACGAAGGGACAGTCGTGACCGTCTTCCCCGACGCAGGGTATAAATATCTGAGTGACGAGGCGCTTTGGGTATATTGACCGCAGACATCAGACGACGGACCGCGGTCGGTGGTCCGCCGTCTGTCGTCAAGGAATGCCAATGAAACTGGAAATTACAAAATATTTGCTGGAAAAAATCCACGCCCACGGCGAAGAGTCCTACCCCGAGGAGGTTGCCGGTTTTCTGCTGGGACGAGCGGGGGCGACCTCGAGGCTGGCGACTGAGATTTTGACCTTTGCCAACGCCCGCGAGGACGCGTCCCGCCGCAACCGCTACCTGTTGACCCCGCAAGATATGCTGCGCGCTGAAAGCAAAGCCGAAGAGCTGGGCGTGGACGTGATCGGCGTTTTCCACTCGCACCCCGATCACCCCAACCGTCCCTCCGAGTTCGACATGGAGTGGGCTATGCCCTGGTTCTCGTACCTCATCACCTGTGTGGAAGAAGGGCGGGCGGTCGAGTCGCGCTCCTGGCGGCTGGGCGATGATCGCTCGATGTTCGAGGAAGAAGAAATTCAAGTTAGCTGATGTTGCGTTTTACGTTTCGAGTTTTGGCGCTGATTGGAGCGCACGTGGTCCCCCTCTCAGGTGTTGTTGGCTAGAAGCCCCAACCAGATTTCACCGCTAAGACGCAAAGGCCACAAAGATTATGCTTGTTCGCTTCTTCCTTAGCGCTCTTGGCGTCTTGGCGGTTCAAATCGGTGCTCGATCAGGCGACAACACTCAAGAGTGAGACTATCGAAGCGTAAAACGTGAACGTAATCAGCAATTCACTTATCACCGAGGTGTTATGCCAACTTTACGAATCCCCACCCCCTTGCGTCCCTACGCAGACGGCCAAACGGAAATCAGTGTGCAGGGCAAAACGGTTGCCGAAGCCCTGGGTGATTTGACCACCCAATTCCCCGAATTGAAGAAGCATCTCTTCTCCGAAGCGGGCGAATTGAGAGCTTTTGTCAATCTCTTCCTGGGCGAAGAAGATGTCCGCCACCTTCAAGGGATAGAAACGCCTTTGAAGGATGATGATATGTTAAGGATCATTCCATCCATCGCGGGGGGTAATCATTAGCGTGTCAAGTATTCTGGTGTCAAGTGCCAGGTACTGTGCGATCTTGACACGGGAACACTCGACACCTGACACGGGAACACTTGACACATGACACTTTAGCACGTGACACTTAAACCCATGACACTCCCCACACTCTCACATGATGAAATCTTTCGGTATTCGCGGCATCTGCTGATTCCCGAGGTCGGTTTGGAGGGACAGCAGAAACTCAAGGCTGCCTCCGTGTTGGTGGTCGGCACGGGCGGATTAGGCTCGCCGGTGGCGTTGTATCTGGCCGCGGCGGGCATTGGCCGCATCGGATTGGTGGATTACGATGTGGTTGACTTTTCCAATTTGCAGCGGCAGGTCATTCATGGCGAGTCCAGGATGGGCAAACTCAAAGTGGAGTCGGCTCGCGAGCGCATGTTGGATATCAACCCCGACATTCAAGTGGACATCTACAACGAGATTTTCACCTCGCAGAACGCCATTCGAATTGCCGAGCCGTATGACATCATCATTGATGGCACAGACAATTTCCCCACCCGTTACCTGGTCAACGACCTGTGTGTGTTGACCGGCAAGCCCAATGTGTACGGCTCGATCTTTCGCTTCGATGGCCAGGTCAGCGTGTTTTACGCCAAAGAGGGGCCATGCTACCGCTGTCTGTTTCCCGAACCCCCCCCGCCGGGATTGGTGCCCTCTTGCGCGGAGGGCGGTGTGCTGGGCGTGCTGCCGGGAACTGTTGGCACCATCCAGGCTTCCGAGGCCATCAAATTGATCCTGGGCATCGGCGAGCCGCTGATCGGCAAGCTGCTGCTCTACAACGCCCTGGACATGAGCTTCGACTTCGTCAGGCTGCGCAAGAACCCCAACTGTAAAGTGTGCAGCGACCATCCCGAGGTCGCTGGGCTGATAGACTATGAAGAATTCTGCGGAATGCCAGCCACCGATCACGGGATCGGGTCAGCAGGCGACGAGTGGGATATCACCGCCGCCGAACTGAAGGAACGCCTGGATCGGGGAGATCACCTCAGGCTGATAGATGTGCGCGAGCCGCATGAATTGGCGATCTCGAAACTCGACGGCGCCGAATTGATTCCTCTAGGCCAGTTGGCCTCACGCATGCACGAATTGGACAGCGCGGAGGAGATCGTACTCTTTTGTAAGATGGGCAGCCGTTCAGTGCGCGCTTTGGAAGTGTTGGCCAGCGCGGGCTTCAGGAAGATCAAAAACCTAGAAGGCGGCATCAACGCCTGGGCCGAGGAGGTTGATCCTGGCCTGCCGATTTACTGAAGTGTGTCAGGTGTTCCGGTGTCAGGCTGAGCGCCAAAGCAGTGCGTGACGCCTGACGCGTAAACACTTGATACTCAACCCCATGAACCAGACTACCCTCGAAACCGCGCTTTCTGATCTCTCCCTCGGCGAAATCCGCTACTTCGACGCGATTGGCTCGACCAATGATTACGCCGCACGATGGGCCGGCGAGGGCGCGCCAGATCGCTCTTTGGTGGTCGCCGATGAGCAGACCGCAGGACGGGGTCGCGGCGCTCGTCACTGGTTTACCCCGCCGGGTTCGGCGCTGGCGATGAGTCTGATCTTGCGCCCGGCCCTTCCCGAAGAAGGCGGTCAGATCACGCGTGTCGCTGGCCTGGGCGCTTTGGGCGTCTGCGGTGCTCTCCAGCAATCTTATCGGCTGCCGGCAGAGATCAAATGGCCTAATGATGTTCTCGTGCGAGGGCGGAAGGTCGCCGGGGTTTTAGCGGAAGCCTCCTGGGTAGGGAATCGATTGTCAGCGGTGATCCTGGGGATTGGCATCAATGTTGCACCCAACTCGATACCCCAAGATGATTGGGTGGGCTATCACGACCGGCCATTCCCGGCCACCTGCGTCGAGGCTGCTGCAGGTGAGCCAGTTGCTCGCCTGGCGTTATTGCGGGTCGTTCTGGCTGAATTGCTCGATTGGCTGCCGCGCCTCTCGTCGCCTGAATTCATTCGAGCCTGGAGCGAAAGACTGGCCTTCCGTGGGGATTGGGTGCAGGTGGTTGCCTCGAAGACAGAGAGTCTCGAGGGTCGAATTGTCAACCTGAACGGAGATGGCTCCCTCCGGGTGGAGCTACGCTCCGGGGAATCGAAATCCCTCCAGGTCGGAGAAATCCATCTGCGTCCGATTGACAGGTCACCAAAATAGGCTAAACTATCCATAACCTGATTAGACCTGGGAGGTTGCCATGCTCGACGATCTACGCGAACAAGCAGACAGTGCAGTTTTTCTCGAAGATGAGGATGCCTTCTCGGACCGAGGCCTTAGCGCCCCTGCATACACCCTATTCCTGGGGATGACGCCAGTACAGCGCTTCATCATTGCCTTGATGGTGATGATGACGGTGTGCATCTTGAGCGCTTTTTGCTTGCTGGTCACGGAAAAAATCGCCTTCCCCTTCTTATAAACATTTGCTCGATTGAAGTTCCCCTACAACGGATGAGCGCAAGAAGCTTCGCTTCTTGCGCTCATCCGTTCGAGCGTGTTTCAAGTGAGATACACCTCATTCATTTCTAGAGGGTAATCCATTCTCGTTGTCTACATCGATTGCTCCTGCTTTGCGCAGATCCTCGGCGGCAAAACGGGCCATTGAGGCCATGCTGTCGTCTTCTT
This sequence comes from Chloroflexota bacterium, assembly GCA_016865865.1. Lineage (GTDB taxonomy): Bacteria > Chloroflexota > Anaerolineae > Anaerolineales > UBA11858 > NIOZ-UU35. The sequence goes on along the minus strand of VGOC01000002.1, from coordinate 59,622 downwards.
CCAGATTCATGATTTGGACGCCGCGCGTAGCCCGGCTATATCGAGAGATCGCTTCGGCATTGGTACGCAGGACAATGCCCTTGGATGAGATCAGGGTGATCAAATCTTCTGTGGGTTGGACGACCCGGGCCGAGGTGATCAATCCAATCTTAGGGAGGGCATTTTTGTCAATGGTCAGGATTCCCATGGTAGCGCGGCCTTTGGCAGAATATTCGTCGAGGGAGGTGCGTTTGCCATATCCGCGGGTGGTGATAACCAGGAGATCGCCGCCAGGTTCTACGACTTCCATACCCACCACGTGGTCATCGGCTTTCAATTGAATGCCGTTAACTCCTTGCGCCTGACGACCCATGGGCCGGACTTCTTTTTCATGGAATCTCAATGCCTGACCGTGTTCGGTGACGATGATCAATTCTTCGTCTCCGCTGGTGAGGCGCACCCAGCCGAGCTCATCATTATCCGCTAACCCCATGGCGATCAAACCTGATGGGCGCACCGCTGCGAACTCGGAGAGTGCTACGCGTTTGATCTTGCCCTGGCGGGTCACCATGGTGCAGTATTCAGCGGCCCCGAAATCAGGCACCGCTACTGCCGCAGTGATCGTCTCTTGCGGCCCGATGGCAAGCACATTGGCCATCGCGATCCCCTTGGCAGCTCGACCAGCATCGGGGATCTGGTAGGCTTTTTCGGAATATACTTTACCGCGATCGGAGAAAAACAGGATCGTGTCGAACGTCCGCGCTGAGAACACCATCAGCACTTCGTCTTCATCGTGCGTGATGTGCCCTTTGACGCCGCGCCCGCCGCGGCGTTGAGAGCGGTAGTATTTCGCGTCGACGCGCTTGACATAACCTCGCTCGGTGATGGTGACCAGTAAGGTTTCGTCAGCGTAGAGATCCTCCTCGCTGAGATCGCCGCTGGCTTCTGGGACGATCTGGGTGCGGCGCTCGTCGCTATATATTTCGGCCAACTCGCCCAGGTCTTCTTTGATCAGTTGGAGCATTTTCTTGGGGTGCGCCAACAAATCTTCGAGGTATTCGATTTGCTCCATGAGGGCTTTGTGCTCGTCTTCGATTTTTTGACGTTCGAGGGCTACCAGACGGCGGAGTTGCAAATCGAGGATGGCCTGCGCCTGTCGGTCGGTGAGGCCGAACCGGGTCATCAGGCGCTCTTTGGCGATTTCGACATCCGGCGATTGGCGAATGGTCTGGACGACTTCGTCCAGGTTCGCCAGTGCGATGAGCAGACCTTCGAGAATATGCGCCCGCTCACGGGCTTTGGCCAACTCGAACTGGCTGCGGCGGGTGATCACTTCCAGGCGGTGTTCGATGTAGAGGTGCAAAGCTCGTTTGAGGGAGAGTAAACGCGGCTCTCCATCAATCAAGGCCAGCATTTGCACCCCAAAGGTAGATTGCAGAGGGGTGTATTTGTAGAGCTGGTTGAGGACTTGACGGGGGTGGGCGGTCTTTTTGAGTTCGATGATGATACGCATGCCCGTGCGATCGGATTCATCTCTGAGATCGGAGATTTCATCCAGTTTGCCATCGCGGGCCAAAATAGCGATACGCTCGATGAGGGTTGTTTTGTTGAGTTGATAGGGGATCTCGGTGATGAGGATTTGATGGCGCCCTCGTTCGCTTTCTTCGATGAGGGCTTTCCCGCGCAACACGATGCGCCCACGGCCAGTGCCATAAGCCTGGCGAATGCCCTCATCCCCGACGATCACCCCGCCAGTAGGGAAGTCCGGCCCGGGGATGAATTGCAATAAATCTTCGATGGTCACATCATCAATTTGATCATAGTTCTCGATGATAAAAGTCAGCGCTGCTACCAGCTCGCCCATATTGTGGGGTGGGATATTGGTAGCCATCCCTACGGCAATCCCCGAGGCGCCATTGAGCAACATATTGGGCAATCGAGCGGGCAGCACCGCTGGTTCCTGCAGGGAGCCGTCGAAGTTGTCTTCGAAGTTCACTGTATCCTTGTCTATATCCGTGAGCATCTCTTCGGCCAGACGTCCCAGGCGCGCTTCGGTATATCGCATCGCCGCCGGGGAGTCGCCGTCAACGGAACCGAAGTTCCCCTGTCCATCTACCATGGGGTAACGCATGGAGAAATCCTGAGCCATGCGCGCCATGCTGTCATAGACCGCTATATCGCCATGCGGGTGATACTTACCCAAGACTTCGCCAACGATACGAGCGGATTTCTTATATGACCCTGTGGCGCGTATGCCCATATCGTGCATGGCATACAAAATGCGCCGATGCACTGGCTTCAGGCCATCACGCACATCGGGCAAGGCGCGGGATACGATCACACTCATGGCGTAATCGAGATATGCCGAGCGCATTTGTTGGTTGATATCTACAGAACGAACCGTGCCAAAATCCATAAAACGATCTTCCTTTGAACTTGTTTCTTACGAAAAAAACGTGTGCCACCGATGGTGGAACACACGCTTAATTATACCGCGGTTGGCAAATATGATGATTTTAACCAAATATGATGATTTTAACCTTGAGTCCACGTAACTACTCAGCCAAACGGAGAAATTCCCGAAAAAAGGGTGTGCGCAGGGGACTACGCCCCCTGCGCACACCCTTTTTTCGGGTAAATCCGTTCGATGGCTGAGCAGTTACGAGTCCACTGCAAAAACAACGGGCAGAAGATACGGGGCGGCATATATGGGGGTGCGTGCTGCGCATGCACCCCCATATATGCCGCCCCGCCCTCTCGTTCAGCGGTATAATCATCTACGGAAACCGTCTGGGAATTGTGTCTGTGCGGGGCGCCAAATCGCTGCGGAACCCTTGCTTGGCATAGGAAAACGGAGCTTTGTAGTGCGCTTCAAAGGCAAGTTCCTTTAAAAAAACATCGCCAAGAAAAGCAAATTTGTCGAAAATCCCCGAATCTCAATGAATACCCGATCGAAACGAAAGACGACTCTCGTCATCATCGCAGCAGCCTTGCTCCTGACTGTGATCGTTATCGTTGCTGCGATTATCGTCGGTCAGCGCCGGGCGTCAGTCCTGCCCGAAAATATGGAGACCGCTATCGTCGAACGCGGCCCGTTGATCTCCGTGGTCGAGGCGGATGGAGTAGTGCATTCGGCGCAGAGCGCCATCCTGGATTGGCAGACTTCCGGCGAGGTAAGCGAGGTGTTCGTCGAGGTCGGGGATCGGGTGGTGCGCGGCCAGTTGTTGGCCTCGCTGGATCAGACCTCGCTGCCCGCCTCTGTCATCCTGGCTCAAGCGGATCTCATCAGTGCGCGACAAGAGTTGGACGATCTGCTCAATTCCCGGTTGCAGCAGTCCCAGGCCCAGAAGGCGGTCGAAGACGCCCAACACGCCCTCGAAGACGCCTTGAATCCTGATATGGCGCAGGCCCAGGCGCAAGTGAATCTCGCCAGCGCCGAACGAGACCTGGAGAGAGCGCAGCGCAATTATGACATTCTCATGAAGCCTGTATCTGCCTGGAGCCTGGAACAAATCTATTCGAATATCTTGTTGACCGAAGACGCCATCGCCGATTTGGAAGAGAATGTCGCCGAAATCGAAAAGAAAGTCAACCAGACCGTTCTGCAGCCCTTCGAAAGCCGCACGCTCTACAAGCAGATGTACGCCGACTTGCAGGTGCAGTTGGCGCAGGCGCGGAAGCATCATGACTATTTAGCAGCCCGCTACGACGAGTTGTTGGCCCCTCCAGACCCGGTTGACGCGGCCGTGGCGGAGGCGGCGGTTTTTGCGGCTCAGGCGCAATTGGCCGAGGCGCAGCGCCAGTGGCAGCGGATCGAAGACGGCCCCAGCCCGGCGGAGATTGCCGTGTTGGAAGCGGAGCTGGCCAACGCGCAGCGGGAATGGGAGCGACTCAAGGATGGCCCCACCTCAGAGGATGTCGCGGCCGCCGAGGCGCGCCTGACCGCAGCTCAGGCCGTCCTGCAAATGGCCGGCCTCACGGCGCCCTTCGATGGCATGATCACCGCCGTGTATATCCAGCCTGGCGACCAGGTTGCTTCTGGAGCGGTCGCTTTTCGCCTGGATGACCTCTCGCGCCTGCTGGTGGATGTGCAGGTTTCGGAAATTGACATCAATCGCATCGAAGTAGGCCAGAATGTCATCCTGACCTGCGAGGCCGTTTTTGCCCGGGAGTACCATGGCCGGGTGGTCGAAATCTCCCCGGTTGGGATCGAGACGGAGGGGATGGCCGCTTTCGAAGTGATTGTCGAAATGAGCGACGCCGATTCATCTGTCCGGTCTGGGATGTCCGCCTCGGTGGAGATCGAGGTCGGCAGAAGGTGATGAAATCATCCTCGATCCCAACTCCGAATGATCGAATTTCGTATCTTCCCAATAACTTGGGGGAAGATGGGGGGTGTGCGGGCGGCTTCGCCGCCCGCACACCCCCCGCTCCCCCTTTTATTGAGATGATACCGAATTTCCCTCTTAGGGGTAAAATTCCCCGAGATAGTGGTAGTGAGGAACTGGAAAAGCTTATGAAGAGATGGATCATATTTATCGTTGTAGTGATTGTTTTGGTCGGCGGCATCTTTGGCTGGCGGGCGTACAGCACCAACAAGGCGCGCCAGGAATTGATGGCCAATTTGCAGACCATCAAAGTCGAGGAGGGGGCGTTGGTAGCGACCATCGGGGCGACCGGCCAGGTGCGCTCGAACCAGAGCGCTGATCTGGCATGGAAGACTTCTGGCACGGTGGAGCAGGTGCACGTGAAGGTTGGAGATGCGGCGACGATGGATATGCAACTGGCCGCGCTGGAGCAGACCTCGCTCCCCCAGGCTGTGATCCTGGCCCAGGCTGATTTGGTCAGCGCGCAGAAAGCCCTGGATGATTTGCTCAACTCCGATTTACAACGCGCCCAGGCCTTGCAAGCTGTCGAAGATGCCGAGCAGGCGCTGGAAGATCTATTGAATCCGGAGCTACAACAGGCGCAGGCTTTGCAGGCTATCGCCGACGCGGAACAGGCAGTTCGGGACGCCGAGCGCCGTTTGACCAGTGTGCAGTTGACCGCCAGCCAGGCCGACATTGACGCCGCCAACGCCGAGGTTGTGTTGCTGAGGGACAGGCTCGAGAAAGCTCAGGAAGATTTCGAACCCTACGAAGGCCGCCCGCAAGATGACCTGGAGCGCGCCAATTTCCAGAGCGCCCTGTCTGCGGCGCAGCAGAATTATGATGCCGCAGTGCGCAAGCTCAATGCGCTATCGAGCACCGGAACGGAGGTAGATATCGCCGAGGCGCGGGCCAATCTGGCTGTCGCCCAGGCGCAGCTCGTGGACGCTCGGCGAGGGTACGAACGCGTCGAAGATGGCCCCTCCGATGCGGATGTCGCCTTGCTCGAGGCGCAATTGGCGGATGCGCGGCGAGAATGGGAGCACTTGCAAGATGGCCCGCCGCCGGAGGATGTCGCCGCCGCCGAGGCGCGGGTGGCAGCCGCCCAGGCGACCCTGGCTCAGGCGTATATCCGCGCGCCTTTCGACGGAATCGTCACAGCGGTTGAGAACAAACCCGGCGACCAGGTGAACGCTGGCGACCCCGCTTTCCGCGTGGATGATTTTTCACATCTATTGGTGGACCTCGAAGTCTCCGAAGTGGACATCAACAAGATCGCCGAGGGGCAGGAAGTAGTGCTGAGTTTCGACGCCATTCTTGCGAAAGAATATCATGGCGCAGTAGCAGAAGTGGCGCTGGTGGGCGCAGAGCAGCAAGGCGTAGTGAATTTCACCGTGGTGGTCGAATTGCTGGATGCGGATGAGGAAATCCGCCCTGGGATGACCTCGGCGGTGAATATCGTCGTCCGGCAGTTGGATCAGGCTTTGTTGATTCCCAACCGCGCTGTGCGCGTCGTCGAGGGGGAGCGGGTGGTGTATGTCCTCGGAAATGATGGCACCATCGAGAGTGTGCCGATCACCCTGGGCGCTTCATCCGATACGCACAGCGAGGTAGTGGAGGGCGATTTGAAGGTCGGCGACGAGGTGGTGCTCAATCCGCCCCGGGAGTTGACAGATGAGGGAGGCGGCTTTGGCCCAGGCGGACGACCACACCCTTAAACTTCGGGCGCCTCGGGGACGGAGCTTTGATCCAACGATGGAGTGAGATCTTGCTATGTTATACAGGATTGGAGCCGATTGATGTCAGATTGGGTAGTTGACGCACGGGAAATCACGAAAGTGTTCAACATGGGCGAAGTGGAGGTCCATGCCTTGCGCGGATTATCCCTCACGATCGAACCTGGGGAGGTGATCGCTATCATGGGGCCTTCTGGTTCAGGCAAATCCACGTTGATGAATATCTTGGGCTGCCTGGATCGTCCCACGACGGGAGACTATTTCCTGGATGGCGAAAGCGTCGCCGATCTGAACGATGACCAGTTAGCCGATATTCGCAATCGCAAGGTGGGTTTTGTCTTCCAGAGTTTCAATCTGTTGCCCAGGGCGTCGGCGCTGGCAAACGTGGAATTGCCGCTGCGTTACGCCCGCAACGGCAAGAACCGCCGGCAGCGCGCCCGGGCAGCCCTGGAAGCTGTGGGGCTGGCGGATCGCATGACTCATCATCCGAATGAGTTATCTGGAGGCGAGCAGCAGCGAGTGGCTATCGCACGGGCGATTGTCAATGAACCCTCCATCGTGATGGCAGATGAACCGACAGGCAACCTGGACACAGCCTCTGGCGATGCGATCATGAAATTGCTGCTCGATTTGAACAAAGAGCGCGGTACTACCCTGATCATCGTGACTCACGACCCAGAGATCGCTCAACAAACCCGGCGGATCGTACGTATTCGCGATGGTGGAGTGGAACAGTGAGCAGTACCAACTGATGACTGATAACTGGCTACTGCTCGTGGAGAAAAAATGAATTTCTGGCAATCGTTCATCGAGGCTTTGGAGAGCCTGACTTCCAATAAGCTGCGTTCCGGGCTGACCATCCTGGGGATCGTCATCGGTGTGGGGGCGGTGATCGCCATGTTAGCCATTGGAGCGGGGGCTGAAAATTCGATCACAGGGGAAATTCAGGGCATCGGTACGAATTTGATCTTTGTGTTCCGCGGTGGCTCCGAAGATGTGCGCAACCCCGAGCCGCTGACGCTGGGCGACGCCGAGGCCATCGCCGATCCCTTTGCTGCGCCCTCCGTGGTTGGCGTCGCGCCGATCTTACAGGGCAGCGCCGAGGTCAGTTTCTCCGGCGAGAGCGTGGTGACCAACATCAACGGTGTGACGCCCGATTATGAAGTTGTGCGCAATTACCATGTCAGCGAGGGAGAGTTCATCAGCGAAGCGCATATGTTGGGACATTCGGCGGTCGTCATCCTGGGGGTGGATGTGGCTGAGGAACTCTTCGGGAGAAAGTCCGGCCTGGCAGGCGAGACCGTACGCATCGAGGAGCAGCCCTTCCGGGTGATCGGCGTCCTGGAAGAAAAAGGCGGCGGCTCCTTCGGCAGCGAGGACGACCAGGTGATCGTGCCCCTGACTACGGCTCAAACCAGGCTGATCCGGCGTTCTACGCGCGACCGGGTTGATGTGATCTTCGTCGGCGCGGCCAGCGCCGATCTGGTGCTTCAGGCTAGCGACGAAGTCGCCCAAATCCTTCGTCAACGCCATCGCACCGAGATCGGGCAGGATGATTTCACCATCTACAGCCAGCAGGATTTCCTGGATGTGGCCTCCTCGATCACCGGCATTCTGACCATCTTCCTGGGCGGCATCGCCGGCATCTCGCTGCTGGTGGGAGGGATCGGCATCATGAACATCATGCTGGTCTCGGTGGTGGAGCGCACGCGCGAGATCGGTCTGCGCAAGGCGATGGGCGCACGGAAAAGCGATATCCTGATGCAATTCCTGACTGAGTCGGTGTTGCTGAGCCTGTTCGGCGGGATCGTGGGGATTGGCTTGGGGTGGTTGATCTCCGCGATCGTCGGGCAGATCGCCGCGGCGAACGACGCTGACATCGTCCCGGTGATCGGCATGGAGGCGGTGCTGCTGGCGACGCTCTTCTCGGCGGCGGTAGGCGTCTTCTTCGGGCTGTACCCCGCCAACCGGGCGGCCAGCCTGGAGCCGGTGGAGGCGTTGAGGTATGAGTAGGAGGTGAATATGCAAAACCAAAATATCGAAGGCGCACCTCAGGCGATTGGACCGTATTGCCATGCCGTCCAATCTGGAAATTTCGTTTTTTGTTCGGGTCAGACGCCTCTCGACCCAGAAACCAAGCAATTGGTCGGTTCGGATATCGGGGAGCAGACCGAACGCGTGCTGAAGAATCTGGAGATCGTTTTGGGCGGCCTGGGATTGTCCCTGCAGAATGTGGTCAAGACGACTGTCTTCTTGAAGGACATGGCCGATTTCCAGGGGATGAACAAAATATACAGCCAAATGTTCGGGGATCACCGACCAGCCCGAACCACAGTATCCGTCAGGCAGAATCCTCTGGACGCACTGGTCGAGATCGAGTGCATCGCTGAGCGAACCATCTAGTTTGTTTCGATTCGGTGCTCGACGAACTGCGCCCTTCGTCTTACAATATCTCCATAAACGTAAGAAAGGAGAGACGCCATGTTAATCCGTCTTTCATCCAAAGGGCAGATTGTCATCCCCCGCCTGATCCGCAAGCAACTGCATCTCAAGCGTGGCGACCAGTTACGCGCGCATGTACAGGAGGGCAAAATTGTCATCGAACCTATCGAGATGGATGCAATAGACAGGCTACACGGTATCCTGGCCGGGACAAACGTGTTGGACGAACTTGAAGAAGAACACCGCCAGGAAGTTGAAAATGACCGAAATCTTTTTACTTGATTCTTGGGCGGTATTGGCATCTCTAAAAAAGGAATCCCCAGCGGATTCAAGGGTGCGCACCTTACTGAAACAAGCGAGTCTGAGAACCACACGCTTGTTACTATCGGTCATTCACCTGGGTGAGGTGGATTACCGCGCTGGTAGGGTGCGCGGCAAACACTTTGCTGAGAATATTCTAGCCGAATTACGGTCTATGCCTATTGAAATCATGCCAGCGGATGAAACAAGTGTGATTGCCGCGGCGCGCTGGAAGATGAAATATCGCATCTCCTACGCGGATGCCTTCGCCGCCGCGACCTCGGTCGCCTATAAAGCCACCCTTGTCACCGGCGACCCAGAATTGGTAGCGTTAGCCGGGGAACTCAAGATCGAGCGATTGAAGCGGGGAGTATGATCAAGAACAACATCACCCGCCTGTTGGATCAGCGCAAAATCCCTTACAAAGTATTTGAGCTTCCTGAGGAAAAGTTGGGCGCCGAAGAGACGGCTGAATTGCTGAACGTGCCCCTCGAAGTTGTTTTCAAAACGATTGTGGTAACCCGGTTGGAGGGCGGCAAACCCATTCTGGCTGTGGCGCCCGGATCAGCCGAGGTGGACTTGAAAGCCCTGGCAAAGGCCTTGGGAGAGAAGAAAGTGAAGACGACTACCCAGCGAGAGGCCGAAGAATTGACCGGGTTACAGGCCGGCGGCATCTCTCCGCTGGCATTGATCCATCGCGGCTTTCAAGTGGTGATAGATCGCTCCGCCCAGGATTTCGATGAGATTCATATTTCAGGAGGGCAGCGGGGTTTGAATATCCGTTTACCGGTCTCCGATTTAGCCAGATTGACTAACTCCCGCTTTGCAGAGATTTCCCTAAAATAGAACAGACCGGTTGCTGCGCAACCGGTCTGCGCTAGTTTGGGGGTTCGTGATTCCACATCTTGGGCTGTTGTGGTGACGACTGCCTCCGCAATGGGGTGTGTGCACACAACCCATTTTCGGGTTTTCCTTGCCAGGCCGACTTTTGGGCTTTATTTTTCTCTCAACCCGAGCAGCTCATAAACCACAGCTGGTTCGGATTTCCCCTTAACCTGCACGGGGGGCAACTCTTTGGCGATGACGTGCCCGGCGATGGCTTTGTAGGCGGCTTCGGAGAGCAAAATCTGTCCTGGTCTGGCGACTGACTCCAGGCGTTGTGCGTAATTGACGGCGTCGCCGATCACCGTATAGTTGAACAGGTCGCTGGTGCCCACGTTGCCAACAATAGCTTCCCCAGTGTTGATGCCGATGCTGAAATACAACTGATGCGCCTGCGTCACCCCCGCACGGTGTCTGCGGATGGCGACATCCATGGCCAGGGCGGCGCGGGCAGCGCGCAGCACGTGGTCGGGCTGTTCGTCGGGGGCGTTCCAAAAGGCCATCACGGCGTCGCCCATGAATTTATCCAGCGTACCTTCTTCTTCGAGGACGGCGCTGGCCGCCACCGAGAGATACGAGTTCAAAATCTCGAAGAGCGCTTCGGGTTTGGTGCGCTCACTGAAGGAGGTGAAGTTGTGGATATCGGCAAACAACACCGTCAAAGATTGGCGGATACCATCCAGGCGCAGATTGCTGGGGTCTGCTAATAACCTGTCTCGGACGCGCGGGGCCACCACGCGCCCGAAAGTCTGGCGGATGCGCTCCTGCTCGGCTTCGAGCGTGCGCTGCCTGGTGAGATCATCAATCACGATGGTGGCGCCTTTGGTATTCCGTTGAGCATCGCGCAGCGGGGTGCTGGAGAGACGCAAGAACAACGGCCCTCTTTGCCATAGGATGGGATTGAACTCTTCGCCGACGAAGGCGATGCCATCGCGCAGTGTGGTAGCAGCCATGAGTAAGAAATTCGGCCCTAATTCCGGCAGCGCTTCGCCTAGCGTATGACCGATCACCTGTTCCATGGGGATGCCCAATATGTTCGCCGCGGCCTGGTTGAAGAGGGTGATCTTGCGCTTGAGATCGGTGGTGATGACGCCCGATGACATGGACGCAAAGATGTCGTCCATCAGGTTTTTCATCTCCAGGGTCTGATTGAGGGTTTCTTGCAAGTTGGCAAACAAACGCACATTCTCCAGCGCCAGAGAAGACTGCCCGGCGACGGCCTCCAGGAAACCGAGGTCGTCGCTGTTATAGGGGTCGCCTGAACGCCGCGGGCCAAGCGCCAGGAAACCGATCATTTTCTCTTTGTAGTGTAATGGGATGAAGACCTGGCAACCCATCTTTTCGAGGGCGATCGATTCGTCCGACAGTTCTTCGGGAAGAGCGCCCCCCTGAGGAAACCAGATCCCACCTGCCCCCCGGCGCAGATGCTCCAGGAGAGGGCTTTCGGCAGGGATGACAAGATCCGATTCCTCTCCCGTACTCTGGTGGCGGTAGACTGCTTCGGCGTCATCATAGAGATAGATCAAAACGCGCTCAGGAGCCAGCGCAGCCTGGATTTCCTGCTCCAGCATTTGAAGGGTGTGCTTCATCTCTGGGGAGATGGTCAACTCCTGAGAGAGATGCGTCAATACCCGGCGGTAATCGGCGCGCGTGCGGTAGAAGAGGCGATTGATGCCTTTGTGCATCAACCCCCGCAGTGGATTCAATCCGATAACCAATAAAAGCAGATAGATGGCAACCAGCACCGGATTGTCGGGAGTGACCTCGGCGGGGATCAACCGGGATAGCGAGGCGATCAGCAAATAGAAAATCCCTACGGCAACGCCGATGGTCAGGGCATACACCAATGTGATCCCCATGATTTGATCCACATCCAGCATACGGTAGCGCACCAGCGCGTAGGCGACAGAAAGGGGGAAGATGATCAGCACCGGGAAGACGATATTGGCCTTAAGTTGAACGAGCTGGCCGAAGGCCGAAGGAAGCAGGAAGGTGACCATCATGGGGCCAAAAGCCAGAGACGCCCCGAAGATGATGATGCGGCTTTGCTGGCGGATCATAGCCGAATCGCTGCGGGCGATGCGGTAGATCAGCGAACCCAGAAATAGAAAGATGCCGATACTGATATAGGCGTAAGACGACAGCCAGGTGTTGATATATCCCCATGGATGCGTCGGCGTCAGGATTTGGCGGGCTATCGGGATGAAAAAGAGCAGCGTCACCAGCCAGGAGGGAAGGAACCGCATGAGTGGCTTCTGCTCGATGAAGGGCATCTTCTGGGGAAAAACCATCGCCAGGTGTACCAACGCTCCGCCAGCGATGGGTAAGCTCAACGCCCAGCCAAGCACGAATTGCTGGCTGGTGTTCATATCGAAGTACGCCGCAGTGATGATGCTGGCGGCAGAGGTGAAGGCCAGGAACGCCCGGGCTGGTTGATTGCCCTTGCTCAAGCGATACGCCCACGCGCCGATGAACCAGAAAGCGATCCCAATCAGGTAGGGAATGCCAAACCAGATGAAGAATTCCCCCGCCCGAAATTTACTTGGTGTGATCGTTATCGAATAGAAATCCCCTGCCTGGGTGGTGAAGGTCAGCGTGATGGCGTCGCCAGATTGATCTAATGCGGTTGATAACGATTTTCTGTTGGTGATGGTTTTACCATCGAGGGCAATGAGCTGGCTGTAGTTCTGCGCCCCGGCGGCTTTGGCCGGCCAATCATCGCCGACGATTTGGCTGACGACATGGTGAGGTTCAAAGAACAGGCCCAAAAAAGGTTGCAGGTACCATTGATACGCCCAAAAAGGCGCCAGGAGGAGAACCCCTAACGCAACTGCGGCCATTGTGACGGGGATCGATTTGTTCAACCACTCTTTTGGTCTGCTGGTTTCCTTCATGTCACTCACTTACAGTGATCAGATCTTTGATCTTCTCGAATGTGACCGGGCCGATGCCGGAAACCTTTTGGATATCTTCGATGCGAGTAAAATCCCCATTCGCCAGGCGATATTCGATGATTTTCTCCGCGGTCACAGGCCCAATGCCCGGAAGCGTTTCGAGTTCTTCCTGCGTTGCTGTGTTGATATTGATGATGGCGAAGGTCGTCTCCTCGCCCGAAGGTTGATCCCCTGTTGGTTGTGTGGGATCAGGCTTTGAGGGCGTTGCGGACGCCCTTCGAGCTGGCACCTGTACCTGATCGCCATCCTGCAATTTGGCGGCCAGATTCACGCCGTCTTGTTCTGCATCGTCAGCGAAACCCCCCGCGGCCTGGATGGCGTCTCCGACGTGGCTATCGAGGGGAAGGGCATACACGCCAGGATTGTCTACTGCCCCAGCCACATGGACTTGAATCGGGGCGGGCGTAGGGGGCGGCAAGAGTTGAATGGGCGCGCCGCGCGGCGGACTGCTGGCCAGGATAACTGCCCCTGCTCCCAATAATCCGAACAAGACGCCCAGAGCGACCAACCACCAGTTTTTCACAGATCGCCTCCATTCGTGTCCAGCCGCAGCCCGAGTTGTTGACGGGCTGTATCAATACACAGGATGGACACTATCACCTGCTGTCCTTCGAAGAGCATCTCGCCCGGGTTTTCCGCATCCCCCTGAAGCTCGGAAATATGAATCAAGCCATCGAGGCCTTCTTCTAATCTTGCGAATGCTCCGTAGGGGACGATATTGGTGATGGTCGCGTTGGCGACTTGCCCTGGCCAGTAGTGGATGTGAGCCGTATCCCAGGGATTGGGGTGGAGTCGTTTCAGGCTGAGCGCCACCCGGCAGCGCTCCTGATCGAGTTTCAGTACGTAGACCTCGATTTCCTCTCCTGGTGAGAGCACATCGGTGGGGTGTGTGACGCGCCCCCAGGACAACTCGGAGATGTGGATCAGGCCCTCGACGCCGCCCAGGTCAACGAATACGCCGAAGTGGGTGATAGTGGTCACTCTGCCGGTGATTCGAGCGCCGGGGGTCAGTTTCTTGAGCAGCTCCAAACGCTGGCCTGGCGCAGCCTGGGCGGCGCGCTGCGAGAGCACCACGCGTTCACGCTTTGGATTGCACTCGATCACTTTCAACTGCAAAGAACGTCCGACATACGAAGTCAAGGCTTCCTTGCGTTTCTCTTCGGAGATCTCTTTCGAAAGCTCGATCAGGTGGGAAATGGGTACGAATCCTTTGATTCGTTCGTCTTCGACCAACAATCCCCCGCGGTTGTACCCTGTGACTTCGAGCTGGATGATCTTATCTTGTTCGAAAAGCGTTTCAGCCCATTTCCAATCGGTGGTTTGATCTGGAAGCTCCTTGCTGGAATTTTGTATCTCCATACCAGGATCTGAGGGCGTTTCCACATCCGCTAAAACGGCTGCCCACCAGGATTCATCCGGAGGTGCTTCTTCAGCGCATTGATACTTTACCTTTTGGCTCATTTTTTCTAAACCCTACAACACCAGTCTGGCTCTCCAAATATTCGCCCCTATTGGTATTTCCAGCACGGGCTTCGTGTTCCATTTCGATTATCACGTGTGCGACCGCCTCGATTGCTACACGTTGTTTTCGATATAAGTCAGCCTCCGACATGGCCAGGCGGGCGGCAATATCGCGCACTTTACGCCCCTCCATGAATTTCATCTCTAGTATATTATACAAAAGCCATTCGGTTGTAAATCTACGGACGCCTTCGGGTCGCACCTGTTCGACGCCCTGACGGAGTATGGAGCGCAGGGCATTGACGGAGATCCCCTCGTGTTCCTCTGCCGCCTGCTGCACAACCTGAAGACGCAGCAAAGGGCTTTTGGACAATTTTGGTCCGCCCCAATAATGGCTGAGGGCATCCTTTACCCACCGGGCGAAGTCACCCTCCACCGGTTCTTCTTCAGAAGAGGATGTGAGCACCTCAACGCCGTCATAACGAGCCGCCGCGCGTAATCGTTGGATCCAATCAACCTGGGGGGTCAAGGCTTCCAATGAGCTGAAGACGGCTTGCTGTTGGGCGCGATCCCCCAAAGCTAGGGCGGCTCGTCGGGCCAGGGTGTTCAATGCCAGGCGCTGCTCTTCATCTGGAGAGTGTCCGGGCAGGCGTTCAGCGCCGAGCAAACCTAACAAGGCGGCTTCAATCTTTGACTCGACAGGAATATCTTCGAAGAGGGGAATCAACCAGAAATCTCCCCAGGTGAACAGACGTAAAGTGTTTTCTTTCGCAGCGCCGTTGATGCCGTTTCTGGCGACAACTTCGAGCAAGTCCTCGGAGAGGTTCTTCTGCTGGAGTTGATGTGAATCCCCAACGGCGACGATCATCTCGGAGCCGCGCGGGATCAGCACGACCACGAAGGCAGTCTTCACCTGAAGGCGGTCACATACTGCGGTGAGGATCGCTTCCAGAAATTGGCGCAGGTCGCCGGAAGTGATCAGCCGCTCTTCGAGGGTTTGTACCAACTGTAAATCGTCGCGCGCCCCGCCATAGAAGAGCAGCCGTTCCCAGATAGGCGCCAGCATGGTGATCGAGTACTGCAAGATCAGCAGCGTGCCCACCATGGCGATTGGCACTGCCGCCGAGTAGACCAGGCCATAAGATTCCCCCGCCCGGCGCACCAACGTGGTTACCGCCAGAACGGTAGAGGCTGTCACGGGGCCGCGCATGACCCATTTGAATAAACGCCGTTTCACGATCCTATCGGGCCACGAAACGCCGAAGAAGGCTACTGCGTAAGCCATCAACACGATCAAAACCGCCATGGAGATATTGAACAGGTCGGCGGTCAACCAGAATAGCAGGGGGTGATCTGAGGCAAAGTTCGACCAGAATGTCAGGTAAGGGAAGGCGCTCAGCGCAGGGGCAAGCGCGCCAGCAATCAGATAGCGCATACGGCGACGGCTGGTGCTGGTGACAGCGCGTCGATAAGCTCGCCAAAAATTGACCCAAGCCCAAGTCATGCTTGCCGAGTAAAAGGCGAAGAAAATCCAGGTGAGAGGAGTGGGAGTCAGATAGTGAACAGGATATTCAGATGCCACTGATCCCATCAGATTGGAAAATAGGAGGGCGCTGACGAAAACCAATGAGATCAGATAGGTCAATCGGATCAGGTTTCGCCTTCGGCCGCGCGAAGGCCTGCCTGTCGTGGCCAGTAAAGCGTCCGAAAAATGCAGGTAGGAGGAAGGGAGGAAAATGATCCCTATCCACTGAAGTTTGAACCAGATGCTCACCCATGCGGACTCGGGGGCGACGCTTGTGATCGCGTCTCCCAGAAAGACGATCACTACACAAAAGAAGATCACCGCAACCGAGCGCGCTACCCGGTCCCGCAGATTGAACGATAAAGCATAGAGGAGCAGAGAAAATGCGGTGATGGCAATCCCGGCTGTGAGCAGTTGGTTTAGGGTCTGTAAACTACCGGTAAGAGTAGGCATACGATTAATGAGATGACGGGGCGGCACATAGGGGGGCGTGCTGCGCACGCCCCCCTATGTGCCGCTCCGTATCTTACTCTCGAGGTTTTTTTAATGGCCTCATAACTATTTTGTAACTGCTCAACCATCGAACGGATTTACCCGAAAAAAGGGTGTGCGCAGGGGGCGTAGCCCCCTGCGCACACCCTTTTTTCGGGAATTTCTCCGTTTGGCTGAGTAGTTACACTATTTTAACCATTTCGAAAAAAAGAGGGCGATGTCATGATTCGCAAAATAGTGGTCGTTGTAGCCGCACAGCTCGAAGCCCAGCTTTTTCGCCATCTGGATAGCAGGATGATTCTTGGGCTGCAATTCGAGGATCAAGCGCCGGCTGTTGTGTTTCGAAGCCCAATCTTGAGCCGCTAACACAAGGGCGCTGCCGATCTTTTGTCGGCGCAACCGCCGGGTAATGGCCAGGTCTGTAATCCGGGTGGCTTTTAGTTGTGGATTCTGCGCCAGGCTGATATAACCAACAGGTTCACCATCTATCAAGGCAACGAGTAAGCCATCTCGGGCCGACCAATTATCTGCCAAAGATTGCGGGTTTTGGGGATAACGAACCTGTACCGACCGAGGCAATCGGACCTCGCGGAAAGTTACTTTGATGGTTCCTCCCTCGTCTTTATAATCCATCTGCCAGACATGATCGCTGGAATAGCCGTGTTCCAGTGAGATGAGCGTTGGAATATCTGTCGCAATAGCAGGGCGGATTTCGATTTCAGGCATGGCGGTTTCGAGGCCTTTGTCTAATCCTCGGAAGGGGCCTCGACGCGTACCTGGACGCTGCAAGGTTCCGAGGCATTGCCTTGATTGTCAGTGACGATCAGACGCAAAGCGTAATCTCCCACCGGTAGCCGGGAGGTATCCCAATAGCCGAGAAGTTCATCCTTTTTTGCCACATCCCCGGCTTGAATTGTCAACCAGTTGGCATCGTTGACCGAAGCCATTTCGAATTTGTAGAAGCCGAAATTGGGGATATCGGCGGTGCCATAGATTTCCACGACATCCCGGACGGTTTCACCATTCGAGGGAAAAGTGATTTCCACCTGCCGGGGGATGCAGCCGATATCTTCGGCCTGGATGGGCGCCGAAGGCGCAGTGTTTCCTGTTTCGATGAGCTGTTCAGCTGCTTCGAGGGTGATGGTTGGCGTGGCCAGCAAGTCCAGAGTCGGTGTGAGCAGGGGAGACGCCTCCGGGATATTGGGGAAGACAAAGGATACCAGCCCAAATTCGGCCACTGCGAGGATGAAGATCAATACCAACATGCTCATCGCCCAATTCAGGCGGGTGCGAGCGCTCTCTTGTTCTAAACCAAAAGCCGCGCTGCGCAACTCGTCCCAACCTAGCGTAAATTTGCGTATCTGCCAGACAGCCAGAATCCCCAGGATCAGGTAGATGAATATTTCGTTATTCTCGAAAAATCGTAAAACAGACGCCATAAGACTATATTTTCTGCAACACCCCGCGTATCAGGCTAACCATCTTTGGGACGATCACTTGACCGGCTTCGAGGACTTCTTCATGAGTCGTGACGGTGCTGCCATCGAGATTGGCCTTGTTGCTGATGCCGGAAACGCCCAACACGCGCATATTCCCATGGCGGGCGATAGTCACTTCACTCACGGTGGACATCCCTACCGCGTCGACTCCGATGGCGCGCAGGAAACGCAGGTCAGCAGGGGTTTCAAAAGAAGGCCCAGCCAGACCGACATAGACGCCCTCATTCAAATGGAATCCTGCTTCCGCTGCAACCTTGCGGGCAAAATCCATCAGTTCGCGATCGTACGCCTGGCTCATATCGGGGAAGCGGGGGCCGAATTCATCCAGGTTAGGCCCCCGCAAAGGATTTGGCCCGGCCATGCCAACGAAGTTCAGATGATCTGTAATCAACATCAGGTCGCCAGGCTCGAAGTCAGGATTTACTGCGCCGGCCGCATTGGTGACAAAGAAGAACTCAATTCCTAGACACTGCATCACACGAACAGGCAATGTGACTCGATCCATACTATGGCCTTCGTAATAATGAGTCCGACCTTGCATTACCAGGATGTCTTGACCCTCTAACTCACCGATGACGAGACGTCCTTTGTGACCTACCACAGTGGAAACAGGCCAGTTGGGGAGTTCACGATAAGGGATGTACACAGGATTTTCTACTTGATCCGCCAGCGGCCCCAGGCCGGACCCTAAGATCATGCCCACGCGCGGTTTCCTGGAGATGCGTTTCCGTATTTCTTTCGTTGTCTGATCGATTTCTTTTCGTGTGATGAATTCATCCATTGATAGAGTCTCCTCGACCCCCCTCTGTCCCCCCATCTTCGCCGCCGAAATACTGTTTTTCAGTATCATCTCAATAATAAGGGGGGCGGGGGGTGTGCGGGCGGCTTCGCCGCCCGCACACCCCCCATCTTCCCCCAAGTTATTGAGAAGATACTTTTTTCAGGTAGTTGATGGCGAAAATGAGGAGAGACGAAGTCTTCTTTTCTGACTTTGCGCAGTAATACTATCGGCGCTGCGCGACTAGCAATTGAAAATTATATCACGAATAGTTCCCCAGTACTTTTTCGAATGCCTCGATGGTCGAGTGTATGGCCTGGTCGTCAATCCAATAATGAGTGACCAGGCGGAATCGGCGCGGGCTTACGACGTCCACAAGGACATGGCATCCTTTTAGCCTTCGAGCTGCATCTTCGGCGTTGAGAGGGAGGTCTTCTCCCAGGGTCAGGTAAACCATATTGGAGGCGGGTTCTCCGGAGTCCAGTATCACGCCAGGGATATTCCTCAAACCCTGGGCCAGATTCCGCGCCCGGACATGATCTTCAGCCAGACGTGGCGCGATCTCATGCAGGGCAACAATTCCCGCTGCAGCCAGAATACCGGCCTGGCGCATCCCGCCGCCCAGTTGCTTGCGCACGCGATGGGCGCGGGCAATGAATTCCTTGCTGCCGCACAATACCGATCCTACGGGCGCGCAAAGCCCCTTACTCAAACAGAATGTGACCGAGTCGACCGGCGCAACCAGACTGGCGACGTCAACATCCAGCGCAGTTGCAGCGTTGAAGATTCGCGCCCCATCCAGATGCAAGACCAGTCCATTGGCGTGGGCCAGATCGGCAACCGCCTGGGTATATTCGGCGGTCAAAACCGCTCCACCGCAGCAGTTATGCGTGTTTTCCAACGCAATCAGGCGTGTGATAGGATGATGGGGGTCATCGGAGCGGATAGCTTCACGTATGTCATCCAACGCCAGCGTCCCATTGGGTTGATTGGGAATTGGGTACGGATGGATGCCGCCCAGCGCTGCGATACCTCCTGCTTCGTTGAGGAAAATGTGCGTCTGATTGCCAAGGATGATTTCATCCCCGCGATTGCAGTACGCTAAGATCGCCGCCAGGTTGCCCATCGTCCCAGATGGCACAAAAAGCCCGGCTTCTTTGCCCAACCTCTCAGCGGCCATTTCTTGAAGCTGATTGATGGTGGGATCTTCTCCATAGACATCGTCGCCGACCTGGGCTGTGGCCATAGCCTCTCGCATGGCTGGCGTGGGGTGGGTGACGGTGTCGGAACGTAAATCAATGATTGTCATGGTTCTTCTCCAATAAAATGGTCTATTACGTTTTACGCTTGTAACTACTCAGCCAAACGGAGAAATTCCCGAAAAAAGGGTGTGCGTGGGGGTGCGCACCCCCACGCACACTCTTTTTTCGGG
The DNA here is from genome assembly GCA_016865865.1 of Chloroflexota bacterium. Taxonomy (GTDB): domain Bacteria; phylum Chloroflexota; class Anaerolineae; order Anaerolineales; family UBA11858; genus NIOZ-UU35. Next base: position 39,775 of record VGOC01000002.1, on the reverse strand, counting down.
CTAATCCGTTCGATGACTGAGCAGTTACTTACGCTTTACGTTTCCTGATGAGCGAAAAACGTGAAAAGTAAAACGTAAAACGTGAAGCGTAAAGTGTGAGGTGTACTTTAACGTCGCAAACTTTCCAGAACAACGGTCAATTCGAGGGGCAGAGGCGCCTCAAAGGTGCGCGGGCTGGCTTCGCCTGGAATGATGATCGCCAGGCGGTGGGCATGAAGGAATTGCCGGTTGAGCGGGATGCTGGGCTGCCTGCGGCCATAGATTGTATCGCCAACCACCGGGCACATGATGAAGGCCATGTGCAGGCGGATTTGGTGCGTGCGCCCGGTGAGGATGCGCACATCCAGTAAGGTGTGTTCAGCGAAGCTTTCGATGGTGAAATATTCGCTGATGGCCTCGCGGCCTTTATTGGGGGGCGTAATCGCCATGCGCTGCCGGCGCGAGGGGTCGCGCCCAACAGAGGCTTCGACGCGCCCGTTTGGGGTGGGGGGCGCCCCATCCACCAGAGCAAGATAGGATTTGCTAACTTGCCGATCCTGGAATTGATCGCTCAGCCAGCGTTGGGCGTGGTCGTTCTTTGCCAGGATGAGGACGCCGGAAGTATCCTTGTCCAGGCGGTGGACGATGCCGGGGCGTCTCTCCCCGCCGACCCCCTCGATCTCAGGGGCATAGGCCAGCACCGCATGGACCAATGTCCCGCTAGTATGTCCAGCCGCGGGATGCGCCACCAGGCCAGCGGGTTTGTTGACCACCAACACATCAGCATTCTCGAAAAGAATTTCGAGCGGGATCGCTTCGGGAATTAACCGGCTGGGTTCGGAGGGTGGAATTTCCACCTCGACCTTTACGCCATGCGTCAATGAAAAGCCGGCCTTATGGGGGATCTCGCCATCCACGGTGACGAAGCCGGCCTCGATCAAGACCTGCAAGCGCGAGCGCGATAATTCGGGGATACGCGCGACGAGGAATTTGTCGAGTCGTTGGGGGTTGTCTTCTTCGAAAACGAAGACGAAGGGTTGCTCACTCACTTTGGATATCTGCGAACTCTGGAGAAGACCTGACTTCTTGGGAGGGCTGTTCGGACTCCGTTTGGGAGGCTTTGCGCTTTCTTTCCTGGATCCACATCCCAATGACCAGCACAGCTGCCCCAACGGAAATACATGAGTCGGCGACATTGAATACGGGAAATGACCCCACGGAAAACCAATCGGTCACATATCCAAGCGTGAGACGATCAATTAGATTCCCTATTGCGCCGCCCATTTGCATCCCCAGAGCGATCCTCAAGGACCAATCCCGGCGAGGGATTTGGGGGAAGTAAAACAAGATCAACCCTACGACCAGGAAGGCCAGGATCGTAAAGACGCCGCCTAATTGTTGTAACATTCCAAAAGCGGCGCCCGTGTTCTTCCAGTTGATGATGCGCGCATACGGCGCCAGCCAATCCCATGGCGCCCAGATCTGGCCGATTTCGAGCTTAGCGCGCACAAGCCATTTCGTCCATTGATCCAGCGTGATAATCGCGCCCGCGAGCACCGATAAAAACAAATAATCCGAAAAGATTTTTTTCAAGGAAACCTCCGCTGACCCATGGAAAGGCCAGTTTCGTCAATTTTACCGCGAAGTTGGAAACGCTCTAATAATTACTCCCCGGGTTGGTAGGGGATTTTCGATATGAAGCCCAACAAGGCCCTGGCGACTTCATCCGGCTTTTCGAGCATGACCATGTGTCCAGCATCGGGAAGAATCTGAACTTCGGCATTGGGGATATGGTCGGCAAGATAATGCGAGTAGCGAGGCGGTGTTAGCTGATCGTTTTCCCCGCAAAGCGCGCAGCAAGGGGCGTGGATTTCCCCCAACTTTTCCATGACATCGAAAGAATTACAGGCAGTGAAGTCGCCGTGCAATACAGAAGGTCGGATTTCTGCCATTCGTTTCGCAGCCAGCGCTACCAGGCGCGCATCCGCTCGAGGATCGAAAGCCCAGCCGATGATCGTGCCGATTATGGAGGGGAAGGTCTCTGAACGAGCAGTATTTTCTAGAATAACAGGCGCCACCTTCAAGCGTGCCCCAGTTCCCACCAGCCCCAGTCCCACAACACGCTCAGGGCATCGAATGGCTAATGTCAGCGCAATCGCCCCTCCCATGGAATGTCCAACGAAAACCGCTTTTCGCATCTCGAGCGCATTCATCCAATCCAGAACATCCTGGGCGTATTCGATAATGCTTTGCTTCCCGCGCCCCTCCGACTTGCCGTGACCGGGCAAATCGAGCGCATAAACGGGATATTCGGGCAGCCTGCGTACAGATGCTGGCCAGTGAAGGTGAGTGCCGCCGGCCCCGTGGATCAGCACCACCGACGGTTTGCGGAAGCCCTTCCCCTTGTATGCAGAATAATATATGTCGGCTTCGATCGGCATACTGCTCGAGTTATACGCTATGACGGAGGCGGTCAACAGCTTCTTCGGTCAAAGGGATGGCGACCTGGATATGGGTACCTGCGCCAGGCGTCGAATCGATATTCAGCACCCCATTGATCAATTCGGTGCGCTCACGCAAGTTGATCATGCCCAGGCTGCCGCGATGTTCATAAGAGGCGGCCACGGATTTGACATCGAAACCCAGGCCATCGTCTTGAATCTCCAGCAGCGCCAGGTCTTGCTGGAGGGGGCGCAGGCGCACCCAAATATGTTTGGCTTCAGCGTGTTTCCGGGCGTTGTTTACAGCCTCCTCGATGATGTAAAAGATTACGCCTTGTTTATCCATCTCCAGCACGGATACAACCTCTTGAGTGATTTCGAGCAGCACATTTTGGTTGTAGGTCTCCTTCATCTTCTCGGCCATAGATTGCAGCGCGGCGGTCAGCCCCTTCGATTCGAGAACCAGTGGCCGCAAAGTGAAGAGCATATGACGGATTTCTTTAGTCGTGCGGCGCGCCAAATCTTCTATCTTGAACAACTCATCGGATGCCGCGTTTTGATCACGTTCTATCAGGCGGCGGGCGAAATTGACCCGCATGGCGATAGCGGCGATGGATTGGGTGGGGCCATCGTGGAGGTCGCGCGCCAACTTCTTGCGGGCTTCTTCCTGGATTTCCATCATACGTTCTTTTTCGAGTTCCAGGTCTTGATAAAGACGGGCGTTCTGGATGGAAACGACGGCTTGTTTGACAATAATGTTGAGCACCTCTCGGTTGTTGGCTGTAAAGAAATGCTCATTCGGATGCGCAAATACGATCACACCGTAGGTATCAATGCCGTGCCGAAGGGGGATGCAGTACCCGGACCGGCAGCTTTGAAACGCCATGATTTTCCCCAGCTCTACATCCTTGGCTATGTCTGAAGATTGAATTGCTCCACCCTCGTCTATTACCTCCCGCAGCAATCCTTGCATACCGGGGAATGTCCGAGGCAGATCGGAGGGAGTCAGGCGACGTGAAAAGCCAATGTAGAGGTTGGCAGATTCTTCATCGCCTCTCGAAAATAACAGCACCGCGCCGATCAGGCGATCAGCCGGGTCGTCGCGGGAAGTCAGGGCTTGCATGCTGATGTCAAGCGCTAATTCCAAGACCCTGTTGTAGTTGAGCGTTGCTGTGAGGTTCGTCAGCATGTTGGAGATTTCACGCAGGCGCCCAGCATCGAGCTGTTGAGTTTGTACCTGGGCTATCTTTTTCCGTTTCGTGGCTTGTATTTTTGCCCGCGCCTGACGGACCTGGTCTCGTCGAAACCAAAAGATACTGGCAATACCACTTCCCAGCATGAAAGCGATCCCGCCAATGACAGTAATCAATATACGAGGGTCGAGAGATAAGATTGTATTGAGGATATCCATGCTCGAGTGAATTGGGGTATGTTTTTCGATCGGCAATCCCGATGAAATGGTGCAATGCCCCTATAATCATACCCTAAACGTCTGCAAATAGCAAAAAAAAGGTAACTACTCAGCCAAACGGAGAAATTCCCGAAAAAAGGTGTGCGCAGGGGGCTACGCCCCCCTGCGCACACCTTTTTTCGGGTAAATCCGTTCGATAGCTGAGCAGTTACAAAAATAGTGCCTTGGTAACTTCCCGAAGGTTGCTTGAGAGAAGCTAGAAAATCATTCAACACGAACCTTCGGGAAGTTCGAACTTATTTGAAACACCCCCAGATAATATAGGTATCCATTCATTTTATCGTGCGTGGTATAATCCAAACATCCCGGGGTATGGCTCTCCCCGGCTTTTAATTTGGCTGGATTCATATGGAGTCATTCATGTCTTATACACCCGTCACTTCATCGTCGCCGACAAATTGGCACTCGCTCAAGACGAAAGAGGCTCTCGAACGGCTTGGCGTCTCTCCTGATAAAGGATTAGCCTCAGAAGAAGCCGCCAGCCGTCTGAAAAAGGTTGGCCCCAACCAACTAAAAGAAGCCCCTCCCACGACGGTCTGGCAGATGCTCTGGGAGCAGTTCAGCGATTTTGTGGTCATGCTACTGATTGTGGCGGCAATCATCTCAGCATTCCTGGGCGACTGGGTCGAATCAGCGGCCATCATGGCGATTGTGTTATTGAACGCCGCGTTGGGCGTGGTTCAAAACCGCCGCGCGGAGAAGGAACTGGCTGCTCTGCGTCGCCTGGCAGCGCCAGAGGCCAATGTGTTGCGCGATGGCAGCCGGATCAGCCTCCCGGGGAGAGAGCTTGCACCTGGGGACATCGTTTTCCTGGAGGCTGGCAATTATATCCCCGCCGATGTACGGTTGATCGAATCTGTCAATCTTCGGGTGGATGAAGCCCCTTTGACGGGAGAATCGGCGCCAGTGAAAAAAGACTTCCGTCCAGTGTTTCCCCCCGATACCCCTACTGGTGATCAAGAGAACTCTGCCTTCATGGGTACCGTTGTCACCTATGGCCGTGGGAAGGGTGTTGTGGTCGAGACAGGCATGACCACGCAGATCGGGCGTATTGCCGAGATGCTGCAATCGGTGGAACAGGAGCAGACTCCCTTACAAAAGCGCCTGGATCAGCTTGGACGCACCTTAGGGTGGGCTGCTCTTGGGATTTGTGGGCTGGTCTTCGTGCTGGGCTGGCTGCGCGGCGCTCCGCCCCTGGAGATGTTTATCATCTCCGTCAGCCTGGCAATAGCTGCTGTCCCAGAGGGCCTGCCTGCGGTGGTGACCATCAGCCTGGCCCTGGGGATGCGCGAGATGATCAAGCGCAACGCCCTCATCCGGCGTTTATCCTCTGTGGAAACCCTGGGGTCGGCTACGGTCATCTGCTCCGATAAGACTGGCACCCTGACTCAGAACGAGATGACCGTCACCCGCGTGGCGGCTGACGGCGAATTCGTCGAAGTCACCGGCAGCGGCTACAGTCTTCAGGGCCAATTTTTGATGGATGGAAAGGTTGTCAATCTGGGCGATTACCCCGCTATTTTGACAACCTTGTGGATCGGCGCGCTCAACAACGACGCTGTCCTGGAGACTCAACGAATGAGCGCTGACGATGTGGTCTATCGCGTAGTGGGCGACCCAACTGAAGGGGCGCTGCTGGTAGCCGCAGCCAAAGCCGGCGCTATGCCCCATCCACTCAATCAGGCCTATCCCCGCATTCAAGAAATCCCCTTCGATTCTGAACGCAAGCGTATGGTTACGGTGCATACCGTCAGCGATCCTCGACCGGAGGATATTTCCCCCTTCTACGATGATAAACACCGTCAGTGGTACGTTGTGGCAGAGAAGGGCGCGCCTGATATTGTCCTCAAACAATGCACTCATTACCAGAATCGCGAAGATAAAGCCGTTCCCCTGGATGATGAACAGCGCAGGCGCATCTTGCTAGCCAACGACGCCATGACGCGAGATTCCCTGCGTGTGTTGGGAGTGGCCTATCGTGTGGCGCACAGCCTGGACAACGATCACGATGGCGATTTCATGGATGATGATTTGGAAGAGAACTTGATTTTTGCCGGGTTGATCGGCATGATTGATCCAGCCCGCCCGGAGGTTCCCGCAGCCTTAGCGACGGCCAAAAATGCCGGCATCCGCACGGTGATGATTACTGGCGACTATCCAAACACCGCCCGCGCCATTGCCAGTGATATTGGCCTGCTCCAGGCAAGTCACGATGTGCTTACCGGCAAAGAAATAGAAAGCTTCGATAATGTTACTCTACAAGAAGAGATTATGCGCACGGATGTGTTTGCCCGAGTTTCGCCACAGCACAAGATGCGCATTGTCCAGGCGCTGCGAGCGAACGGCGAAGTGGTTGCCATGACCGGCGACGGCGTCAACGATGCCCCATCCATCAAACAGGCCGATATTGGTGTGGCCATGGGCATTACCGGCACCGACGTAACCAAAGAGACCGCCGACATGGTGCTCACCGATGATAACTATGCCAGCATCGTCTCGGCTGTCGAACAGGGGCGTGTAATCTACAGCAACATCCGCAAGTTCGTCTACTACCTTCTCTCATGCAACCTGGCCGAGATCGCCATCATCTTCATAGCTACGTTGATGGGATTGCCCTCCCCCCTGACGGCTATCCAATTGTTATGGCTCAACCTGATCACCGATGGCGCCCCCGCTCTCGCCCTAGGCGTAGAGAAAGGCGACCCCGACATCATGGAACGCCCTCCGCGTCCGCCCTCGGAGTCAATCATCAACCGGCAAATGCAGATCGGCATTATCGTCCAGACGATTGCTATCGCTACGATCACCCTGGTGGCTTATTGGCTGGGCCTGATTGCTCATCCGGGTGAACCTGAAGTCGCTGAGACGATGGCCTTCGTGGCGCTGTCTTTCTCGGAGTTGTTACGCGCCTTTACTTCCCGTTCTGAAACGATCCCGATCCTGAAATTTGGCGTCTTCAAGAATCGGGCGATGAACTGGGCAGTGATTACCTCCCTGTTCTTGTTGCTGGCGGTAGTGTATGTGCCATTCTTACAACCGGTCTTCGATACCGTTCCCCTGACCTGGAGCCAATGGGAGGTTTTGTTGCCTCTGCTCCTCATCCCGTCCCTGGCCGCGGAGGCGATAAAGGTTATTCTCTCTCGACGTTCGTATTGACCATTCGTCAAGGCAAAATCGAGATCACGCCGGTAGTGCCCACGCCGGTTGTTGGATCATCATGGGCGTGAGAACTCTATACCGTCTTCTCGCCTGTCCGCGCAGCAGCCAAAGCGATAGAATATCGTTCCAGTGGTCTCTACGATATACTTGTTGCAGGTCTTGCACTTGAACCGTTGGACTCCTTTCCGGGTCTTGCCAGCCTTGATGATATTGGGCTTGACTTCCCCGACTTGAGGTTTTTAGTAATCTGTGCACGCTTGATTTGGACAGAACTCTCCAGGTTTCGCAATTTGGTTCATTGGTCTCCCTCGAAATCAGTTTGCCCCCTTTTTTCTATGCTCTCCAACTGCTCTCAAGAGGGAGACTACCAATAAATGTTAGTGATAAAATTAGGCGCGTGTTCTCGATAACCGGACGAATCCGGTTCGGCCCGTTTCAACGGGCGTTTTTGGATAGCACGGGGACGCAAGGCGATCCCCGTGCGAGTCGGGAGTGAATTGTTACAACAATAATTAAGGAGTCCCCCCCCATGTATATAGATCCTTCCACCGGAGGAATGCTTTTCCAGATTTTGGCCGTGCTGTTCGGCGTAATCTCAGGAATCGTCCTCTTGTTTTCGAGCAAAATCAAAATGGGCTATCGGCGTTTTCTTCGATTCATCCGAGAACGCCGGGGTCAAGATACTGGCGACACAAATCCAGAAAAATAAGCTGTTCTTATGAAGACGATCATCCTTGGATTAGACGCCTTCGACCCAAAGGTTTTCGAAGCTTTACGCGAACAGGGCAAACTGGCAACGTTGACCAGACTCGCAAACCAGGGCGGGTATGCGCGCTTCGAGGTTTCCACCCCCCCCCAAAGCGAGGTCTCCTGGACGAGCATCGCAACCGGGCTTGACCCTGCCGGGCATGGTATCTTCGATTTCGTACACAGAAACCCCGAAAATTATCACCTGTATGTTTCCCTGTTGCCGACCAGACGAACCAGTCTCGGCGTCGAATTCACCCCTCCCCACAACAGCCATACGATCTTCGACGAGGCCATCGAACAGGGGTATCCGGCTACCACGCTGTGGTGGCCGGCAATGTTCCCGGCGCGCCTGGACTCGCCCGTCAGAAATATCCCCGGTTTAGGCGTACCGGATATCCATGGCCGCCTGGGAGTCGGCCTAGGATTTGCGGCTGATCCTGATTCCCCCAGAGAGAACCAGAAGATCCCCATCCAAAAATTGTCATCGAAAGGGAAAACCGAATTCACGGGCGAACTGGTTGGCCCCGCCCGACAAAAATCAGCCCAGGCGCAAAAGGCTTCCCTGGAATTTCGACTCTCCTTCCTCGAGGATACTCATGCCCGCCTATCCATTGGGGAAAAAACAATCGAGTTGGAACTGGGCCGTTGGAGCCCCATCATCGAATTGAAATTCAAAATGGGGCTGATGGCCTCGGTGAGCGCAATTACCAGGGTGATCCTGACCCATGGATTGCCCTCCTCTCGCCTGTATTTCTTGCCGCTACAAATCCACCCCCTGAAATCCCCGTGGCATTACGCCTCGCCGCGCGGTTTCGTCAAACAGACCTGGGATGAATCGGGAGGCTTTTTATCTTTGGGCTGGCCGCAGGATACCACCGCTCTGGAAGAGGGCCTGATTTCAGACGATCAGTTTATGGATTTATGCAGGCAGATTTTCACTACCAGGAAACAGGTGTTTCTGAATAATCTTCAGCGTTTCGACGAAGGGATTCTGGCCTGCGTATTCGACTCGCCGGATCGTATCCAGCACATGTTCTGGCATGATCGACCAGACATTATCGAAGAATGGTACGTCAGGCTCGATCAGCTCGTTGAGCAGGTGGTGGAAAGGGTCGAAGCGAGGCAAACCCACTTGCTGGTCGTATCGGATCATGGATTTGCGAACTTTGATTATAAAGTGCATGTCAATCGCTGGCTCGAAGAGCAGGGCTACCTGGTCACAACCAGTCTAGCATCTACCAGCAAATCGCTGCTCGCTGCAGAATGGCCCCAGAGCCAGGCCTATGCGATTGGATTGAATAGCCTTTACCTGAATATTTCCGGCAGAGAAGGGAAAGGATGCGTTGGTCAAGATCAAAAAGGCGCGCTGCTCGAGGAACTCCGGCGCAAGTTATCGCAGTGGAAAGGCCCCGATGGTAACCTCATCTTCGATTCGATCCTCGCCAGCCCGGCCGATGATAGCAGCCCGTATGCTCCGCTTGCCCCTGACCTCATCCTGGGGTTCTCGAACGGATACCGCGCTTCGGCTGAAACCGGGTTAGGGAAATGGCCGTCGGATGCAATCGAAGAGAACATGGATCACTGGCGCGCCGATCATTGTATCGCCCCGAAACTCGTCCCGGGCGTGCTTTTCTCCAATCGAGGCTTCGATGATATATCCCATCCCTCCTACAGGGAATTTCCCTATATTGCTATCGGCATGAAGCCTAAAGCCAGGGCAGCCAAGAAACCGCCCACATTGGAAAGCGAAGAACAGGCAGAGTTGGAAGAGAGGTTGATAGGTCTTGGGTACTTATAAGCTTCCTTTCGAAATATCCAAGTTCTCGAAAAGAAGTCTTTGGACGCTGTTCCTCATGGCTGCATTCCCAACCCATGTATGGGCGATCATTCTGATTCTTCAGGATTTCTCGTGGGTGGCCGAACGTTCGAATTCGTGGGACGCGATTGGCGTGGGCGCTTATGGACTTCTCATTGCGCTCGTCGAGAGCATCTTTGTTTTTGTCATCGCGCTGGCGTCGAGCTTCTTGATCTCGAGCTGTTGGGAGGAAGATAAACGGGTAACCGTTCTTTCGGCGTTGATCGTGATCACTGGAATTTGGGCGATCGTCAACCAACTATTCTTTCTATTGGGTTTTTCTACCCCGGAAATTATATTTCGACTTTTGCTCGAATCCACTCACCCATTGAGAATTCTCTACGCGCTCTGTGCGGTCCTTGCACTCCCAACGATTTTGTTGCCTGTCTATGGGGTGTTGAAATCCGAGAGGGCTTTCTCTATCATTCGAAACCTGATCGAACGGCTCTCCCTATTGACAACGATTTACCTGGTTTTGGATCTTGGCGGGATCATCATCATTCTCATCCGCAACCTTCAGTCTTTGTCATGAATTCGGCCATCACGCGACGTGACTTTCTGAAACTGGCAGGACTCTTCTCTTTGAGTTATGCAATCCCCTCTTCCTTTTCCAAAGCGGAGGAGGCTGATAAGAACTCGAATGACGAGAACATCCTCATCATCGTCTTCGATGCATGGTCAGCGTCGAACATCTCCCTTTACGGTTACCATCGCAAGACAACGCCTCATCTGGAAAGGTTAGCTGATCGAGCCATCGTTTATCACAATCATTTTACCGGCGGGCACTTCACCACCCCCGGGACGGCCTCCCTCCTGACCGGGACGACTCCCTGGACTCATCGGGCTTTTAAACACAATGACACAGTAGAACCCTCCTCCGTGGAAATGAATATCTTCGATGCCTTCCGCGGATATCACAGGCTGGCCTATACCCATAATCCCCTGGCAGACACGCTGCTCCGCCAGTTCTTGACCGATATTGACAAACACACCCCATGGCCAGAGCTATACTTCGAAAAAGACCCCTTGAACTTCACGTTATTCCAGAACGATCAAGATGTTGCCTCTTTAGGGTGGCGCCGAGGCATGAAGCGCCTGGATGAAGGTCATGCTTACACACTCTACCTCTCGCAAATCTATGAATCGTTCGTCAATAGAAGAGGAGCCGACATCGCGCCAGCCTTTCCACGCGGGATCCCCAATTACAGTGAGCTGGGCTTGAACTTCTTCACCCTCGAACAGGGCATCGATTGGTTGTCAAGTTCGATTGACGCTGCCCCTCGACCGTTCTTTGGATACTACCACTTTCTGCCGCCTCACGATCCTTACAACACCCGCCTGGATTTCATAGACAGATTCACCCAGGATAACTTTCAACCGCTGGAGAAACCACTGCATCTTCTGGATCAGGGCGTCGCCGAAGACAGAATGATCGAGGAACTTCGCTGGTATGACGAATTCATCTTGTACGTGGACGCCGAATTCGCCCGGCTCTACGAGCAATTGAAACAAAGCGGTATCTTGAAGGATACCTGGCTGATCCTGACTACAGACCATGGCGAGATGTTCGAACGGGGCATCCTCGGCCATATTCAACCGATTTTCCACCAACCCATCAGCCATATTCCCTTGTTGATCTTTCCTCCCGGCCAAAACGAACGAGTAGATGTCTACGAAAAGACATCAATGATTGATTTGTTACCCACCCTTCTGCAAATCGCCAATCAGGATATCCCGGAATGGGCAGAAGGGATCGTGATGCCCCCATTCGACACAACAGCCCCAACTGAGAGAGACATCACTACAGTTCAAGTCGAACGGCTCGATGAAAACAATCACGTAGCTGAAGCAACCGCCATGCTGATACGCGGGGATTACAAACTGATGTGGTATTTCGGCTACGAGCAACTAGAAGATGACGCCGAACTGATCGAACTCTATGATCTCGCCAACGATCCAGAAGAACTGCACAATTTGTATCCAACGCGTAAAGATATTGCCGCTGAGCTCCTCGATGTGCTCAAGCATAAATTTGCCGAACTGAATCGTTCGTAACCACCCTAACCCGGACAAGCCGGAACCAAACACGGGATTTCGAACCGCAAAGCCACACGCCAACGGCGCGCATAGCGAGAGCGCAAAGAAAATCTTATAAAAACTTCGCGCCCTTCGCATCTCGCCGCAGGCGTGCACAGCATACGCGGTGAGTTTTCTTGCTTCGGAAGAAGTTAAACTTCTGACAGAAGTTTAGCTTCTCGTTGCAGCGCGCTCGCACTCCCGATTATAGGGAACGGTTCTCAGATGTCTCGGACCGCGGGAAGAATCTGCCTCCTCCAGCGAAGCCCCAACCCGATGGCGATGAAATACATCGCATAGCCCAATATTTCTGTCAGGGATGGATTGCCGTTGTAGCCAAACAGCGATTTGAGCACCAACCCAAAAGTCGAATTCTCGTCTACGATGTGATTGATATCCCAAACATGCTCGATGACGGCTGGAATCCAGCCCGCCTCGTTGAACTCATGGATTCCATGAGCCGTCAAGCCCGCTGCAAACAAGATCAGCAGAACACCCGTCACCTGGAAGAAACGGCGCAAATCCAGGCGGACTGTGCTGGCAAAGAGCGACCACCCCAGCAGCACCGCGGTACCCAAACCTAATATTGCGCCAGTCAGTGTTTGTTGCGCGGAGGTCGTCATCGCCGCCGCGGTGAGAAAGAGCGCCAACTCGATTCCCTCGCGAACGACAGCCACGAAGGATAATAGAAACAAAGCTCGCTGACCCCCTGCCAGAGCTGCTCGACGCACATCGGCTTCCAGCTCAATTTGGATCATGCGCGCCTGACGCTGCATCCAGAAGATCATCCAGGTCAGCACCCCCGCCGCGATGAACATGGTAACGCCTTCGAAGATCTCCTCAGCCCGGCCTTCGAAAGACGCTCCCACCGCGTTGAGCGCCAAAGCCCCCAACAGACTCACCAGCGCAGCGCTGCCTACCCCCACCCAAACAACCGACTTCAATTGTGTGCGGTTGACCTTTCGAAGCACTCCCAGGACGATACCGATAATGAGAGCGGCCTCGAGGCCTTCACGTAAAGCCAATAAAAAACTTGGGAACATTTTTTTCTCCTGATATTGGATAGATATAGTCTTATTAGCAATATTTTATCAAGAGAAAGCCTCGACTGCCATAGAATATTTATCAACAATTAGTATCTACTTCTCTTCCTCTTCTTCCTCGCCCCTCGATAGGAAGGCGCAGTGATCGCGCAAATAACGCTCAAACGCGTATCTCTCATTCGGCTGAGCAAGCGGGGATCCATTTCATCTTTCAATTCAGGGGTGGTGATGACAGTGGGCAGTTCAGCGTTGTAGCGATAATTGAATAACTGGTAGAGCTTCTCCCTGGCCCACGGGGTCATATTCTGGGTGCCCAAATCATCCAGGACCAAAAGGGGGGCTTTTTTTACATCCTCGAAGAGGCGATCCATCGTGACCGTACTGCGCGGGCCAAACGTGGCCCTCAAATGATCCATCAGATCGGGGACGACGACAAACATAGGCATGTGCCCCTGATCGGCGCGGTAATTGGCAATCGCCGCCGCGAGATGGGTTTTACCACATCCATACGGGCCGGTCAGCACCAGCCAGCCATCGGGGTCTTCTGCAAATTCTCGCGCTTCTTCGAAGGCACGTTTCAGGCTATCCACATGATCAGAGGGAAGGTCTTCTTTTTCCCGAAAGTCGAAGGTGGAGAAGGCAAGTTTGTGCAAGAAATCCATCGAGGAAGACAGCGCCGAATGACCTAGTCGGTCATATTCGGGGCGCCGGTAGTCCTGCGCTTTGATATTGACGCGCGTCACCAACTCAGGGTCATCCAGGCGGGAACGAATGCGGGGTTCCATTTCTTCGAGCAGTAGATTCGTGGTCACTACGAGGGGAAGGCGATTGATATAGCGATAGTTCAAGATTTGAAAGAGCTTTTCTTGCGCCCACTCGGTCGCATTCTGTGTGCCGAAATCATCCATGATCAACAAAGGCGCGCTGCGAATTTCCTCGAAACGCTGTTCGAACGTGGCGTCGGGATCATCGAAGGAATAGCGTAGCGTATCCAGCAAGTCAGGGACGGTGATGAATAACGTGGGGATGCCCATTTCGACAGCGAAATTCGCGATCGCCGCGGCCAGATGGGTTTTCCCAGTGCCATACCCCCCATAGAGCAAAAGCCAACCCTTGTGCGTACGCGCAAACATCTGCGCCTGGTTGAACGCCTGTTCCAATGAATCGGCCTGGGCAGGTCGCAGGCCAACGCGGCCGCGCGGTCGGAAGTTGTCGAAATTCAAATGCTTCAGCTCGTCCAACCGGCTGAGGGCGAACAGGCGCCTGTGCATGCGACGGTCGAGTTCCCCCTTTCGGCAGGTGCAGATTTGCAGCTTGCCAAATTCCGGATGGCCGACTGGGACGTCTTGTCTCAGAAAGCCCACCCCACCACAGATGGAACATGATGGATCGCCCGGCAGATCATGTCTTGGGAATTCCGCCCCAAAATCAGTCGTTTTCCCACTCGGCATATTGTTGGCGATGTTCTTCAGGGTCTCGACGATCTTTTCGGACATCATAACCTCTTTCGTGCCAGCGTCGTAAAATGGCCTCGATATAGCGCCAGTTACGGATATTCTTTTCGACAGCGATGCGGAATGCCTCCTCGATCCATTCAGCCGGGTAAGTGTCTTCGGCCTCCTGGAGCGTCTCGGAAAGCAGCGGTGTGATCAGCCCGATATTCTGCTCATACAGATGATAGATACTCGGGCGCTCTGGGGATAGTACGGGCGCGGTGGTTGGGGACTCCTGGGGGCGCCACTCTCCCCTGCGAATCGCCTCGACCGCGGCTCTGCCCCTGGAAGTATTGAGGAAATAGAGGACAGCTTCTTCGTCTCGAGGGATCACTACCCTGAGGTATGTTCCCCGCCCCACAGCGCGCTCCAGGGACTCCCTCAGGGCTGATTCAGCCTCCTCGGGCGTGGCAGCCAACCCAAACATAAACCGCTCGTCCGCTCGAAAGTCAGATTCCCTCAAATAGCGGAAATCCCCTTCCATAGACTCCAGCTTCCACAAGGCGTATAAGGTCACCTTGAGTTCTCCCAAATCATCGATCTGCGGTAATAATTCGCCGAAAAACAACTCCGGGATACGGCTGAAGCTCACCTTGCCATCAGGGAAACCAGCAAAGGTCATCACGTCACCCTTGTAAGGTCAACAACCCTGGTGGCCGCGTTTTCGAATTTCGCCAAATTCTTGCGGAAGACCAGTTGTACGCTGCCTGTGGGCCCGTTGCGATGTTTGGCGACGATGATCTCAGCCAGGTTTTGTTTTGCCGGGTCATCCTCGTACATCTCCGGACGGTAGATGAACATAACGATATCCGAGTCTTGCTCCAACGATCCAGATTCGCGCAGATCGGAGAGCACCGGTTTTTTATCCCCGCGCTGCTCGACAGCGCGCGAGAGCTGAGCCGCGGCCAACACAGGCACGTTCAACTCGCGCGCCAGCATCTTCATCTGCCGAGAGATATAGGATACCTCTTGAACGCGATTCTCGGTGCGCGTATCCCCCGACATCAATTGCAGATAATCTACGATGATCAAATCAAGGCGGTGTTCGAGATGCAAGCGACGGCATTTGGTGTGCAGTTGCAGCGGAGTGATGCCCGGTGTATCATCCAGGAAGATATGAGTGCCGCTCATGACCTCGATGGCATGGGTGAACAACGACCACTCGTCTTCGGCGAGCTTCCCCATCCGCAGCCGCTGCGAGTCGATGCCGGTCTCCTGGGCTAGCAGGCGCTGCACCAACTGTTCATTGGACATCTCCAGCGAAAAAATGGCGACGTGTTTCTTATGAGTCAGGGCGGCGTTTTTGGCGACAGATATAGCAAAACCGGTCTTCCCCATTCCCGGCCTCCCGGCGATGATCAACAAGTCAGAAGGCTGCAAGCCACCGAGCAGATGATCAATGTCAATGAAGCCAGTCGGCACGCCGCGGATTTCATCATCGCAGCCGGCCAATTTGCTAATCGTGTCATAATACTCGCTGAGCACAACTTGGATGGGCGCCAGGTCGCGCGTCAACCTGCGCTCGCTGACCCCAAAAATGGCCTTTTCGGCGTCATTCATGACCGCATCCAGGCCGGTTGCTTCTTCATACGCCAGCTTGGCGATCTTATTGGCCGCCTCCAGCATGCGGCGGCGGACAGCCGTCTCTTCGACGATGCGGCCATACGATTCGGCGTGTAAGGAAGAAGGCACGCTGTTGATCAGGGTCGTGATGTAGGCAGCCCCCCCGATCTCGGCCAACTGCCCTTGCCGATCCAAATCATCAATGACAGTGAGTGAATCGATCGGAGCGCGGCTCTGCTGCAAGCGGGCAAAGGATTGCCAGATCCACCTGTGTCGGTGGATATAGAAATCTTCCGCCTGCAGGAACTCGGCGACATCATAATAGACCTCGGGGTTGAGCATGATTGACCCGATGACAGCTTCCTCTGCTTCGCGGCTATGAGGGACGATCTGCGGACCAGCCTGGATTTCATTTTCGGGAGGAATATCAATACTCATAGCGCGGCCTCCAGCCGCAACCAAACATTCAACCGCGGAGAGCGCTGAGATCGCAGAGAAAAACAAATATAGGCTCCGCGCTCTCTGCGTGCTCTGCGGTTAAACATTTGCGCGAATGATGCAAATGTTGAGCGGTAAAACTATAACGCACTATATCAAGAAGGATGGATAAGCAAATAGTATCATCTCGAAAAACGGGGGAACGGCGCTGGTCAGAGTCGAGTTTGACGGCTTCGGTCAGCGGCCAAAATCCATATGATGGATTTTTTCAGTGATTATTTGCTCTCTTCATCTGCCGAATCGTCGATATCTAGCTGATCCAAGAAATCCTCGAAAATCGAGAGGCGTTCGTTGTCTTTCCCTGATGGCGTCCCGGCTTCTCCCATCTCATCGAGGGAAATTTCGTCCTCCTCAGGGATGATCCCGGCTTTGTCCATGACCTCGCGAGCCACAAAGATCGGCACATCGCTGCGCACTGCCAGATTCATAGCGTCCGATGGCCGTGAGTCGATGTTGATGATGTTGCCATTTGCATGGAGGACGATGTTGCCGTAGAAGGTCTCATCACGCAGCGCCACAACCTCGATATGGGAGACTTCTGCATTCAGCGACTCGATCACATTGGTAAATAGATCATAAGTCAATGGGCGCGAGACTTCGACATCCTGCAAAGCGATCGTCAGGTGTTCGGCCTCATAGACGCCAATCCAGATCGCCAGATACCGCTCAGCATCTACCTCGCGCAAGATCACAATGCGCTGCTGGTTCATCAGGCTGACGCGAATACTATCAATCACAACTTCTACCATCTCAGACATAGCGCGCTCCAGGTATGCCTATCGCGGATGAGTTCACTGAAAAAATTCATATACTCAGTAGATCACGAAAAAGATCGGAAGCCCGTCACTTCGACTCAGCTCAGTGCAAGCCCCGGACGACCCGAGGCTTGTGCTGAGTGAACCGAAGCAACGGGTCTTTGATCCTGTTTTCGTGAAGTACTGATACTCGTAGTTTTTGCAGAGGACTCATGGATGTTATTGGTAGTTATTCTATCATGGGGAATATCGAGGCGCAACTAACCGCAAATGAGCCCGATTGGAAATCGAGGCTGCCTAGCAAAACCGACCTGCGTCGTTTGAAAGCCCAATCCCACGAAGAGCCTGTGCTGAGCATAGCAAAGCATGGATTTCGTACGCCAGCCTCGAATATTTTCGATGGGTGAGCTTTCAAACCACACTCAGCAAAGTTTGCCGTCGCTCGACATGGTCGCCGGTTCTGACGCGCATCCGGGCAACCTTTCCCGCCCGGGGCGACTTCAGCTCATTCTGCATCTTCATCGATTCCAAAATGACCAACACATCCCCGTCATTCACTTCCTGGCCATCCCTGACGGGAATATCCACCACCAGGCCGGGCATCGGCGCTTTGAGATAGAACTCGCCGCCCGGCGCCGCCCCCTTTCCAAACACCGATCGCAGACGATGTTCACGCTCATCAACGACAGTGGCAGAGTATAACGAACCTTGCAACAATACCTCCCACCCTTGCTCAGACTCATACACAAAAGCCTCATAAGATTTGCCATCGAGCAACAAAGAAAACACCGGCTCGTCGCTGACAGATGCATAATTCAGTGAATGGGCCGCTCCGTTTACCAGGATATGTTCTTCATCTACGATGTCAACGATATACTCTTGCTCGTTTACAGTTGCGATGTATTTCATAGTCTTATCTCACTAACGATGGATACGCTCCCATCGTCCCATCCACTTCCAATTGCTGGCATCGCGCTCGTTGCGTTGGATCATGTGCGTCGAACGTTCAGTCTGTTGATGGGCAACCAATGTCGCTATCACCGCCGCAATATGGGGAACCGATTCCCGACGGCGGTCAGCCTGCGCCATGGAGAAGCGCTTCTCGACGAACTGCGTATCGAACTGTCCAGCCATGAAACGATGCGAATCCATGATATTTTGGTGGAAAGGGATATTCGTACGCACGCCCACGATCTTGTATTCTTCCAAGGCCCTGCGCATACGCAAGATCGCCTCGGCGCGAGTCTCACCAGAAACGATCAGCTTCGAGATCAACGAGTCATAATATGGGGAAATCTCGAATCCCGGGTACACGCCCGTATCCACCCGCACGCCAGGGCCGGCAGGCAGTAACATATTCGAAATATAGCCGGTAGAAGGCATGAAATCGTTATACGGATCTTCTGCATTGACCCGGCACTCGATCGCCCAACCCTTCATCTGGATATCTTCCTGGCTCAGTTTCAACGGCCGCCCGCGGGCGATGCGGATCTGCTCTTTGACAATGTCTATCCCAGTGACCGCCTCGGTGATGGGGTGCTCGACTTGCAGGCGAGTGTTCATCTCGAGGAAATAATAATTCTTCTCGCCATCCACCAAGAACTCGATCGTCCCGGCATTGATATATTCAACCGATTGCGCCGCCCGCACAGCCACTTGACCCATCTGCTGACGTAAATCTTCATCTAAAAAGGGCGATGGCGACTCTTCGAGCAGCTTTTGATGACGCCTCTGCAACGAACATTCGCGCTCCCCGAGGTGGATCACATTTCCATGGGTGTCAGCCAGGATCTGGAATTCGATGTGGCGGGCGCCCTCGACGAGTTTCTCCAGATAAACGTTCCCATCTCCAAAGGCGGACTCCGCCTCCCTTCGGGCTGATGACAACAAAACGGGCATCTCCTTCAAATTGTGGACTTCGCGCATGCCCTTGCCGCCCCCCCCAGCCGTGGCTTTGATCAACAGTGGAAAACCAATCTTTGGGGCGATTTCGAGCAGCTCATCATCACGCAGAGAACCCTCCCCCTCGGTGCCGGGCACCACTGGCACGCCCGCGGCGGCCACCGTCGCCCGGGCCACGCCTTTATCCCCCATCGCCGCAATCGCCGAAGGTTTCGGGCCGATGAATGCAATACCCTCGTCCATGACTGCCTGAGCGAAATCGGCTCGTTCGGCCAGAAAGCCGTAACCAGGATGGATAGCGCCTGCCCTGCTCTTCTTTGCAATTTCGATGATCTTGTCGCCGCGCAGATACGAGTCGCGCGAAGGGGCCGGCCCCAATAAATAAGCCTCGTCAGCGTAACGCACATGCAAGGCCAGCCGATCAGCTTCGGAGTAGACCGCCACCGCCTCCAATCCCAGCTCGCGACAAGCACGCTGAATGCGGACAGCGATCTCTCCACGGTTGGCAATCAGTACTTTGCTAAACATGAGAACTCCAAGAACGTAGAACGTAAAACGTAATCATCTGACAGCGTTTTTTACGTTTTGCGTTTCAAGAAATTAATGACTCTCCGGTTAAACTCTTCGGGCATATCCTGCGGCAGCATGTGCCCGGCGCCTGGCGCCAGCCACAACTCAGCCCCGGGAATGCTTTCCGCGATATCAACGGCATGCTTCGGCATAGCATGCTCGTCTTCTTCGCCCTGAATGACCAGAACAGGGCAGGTGATCCTGGAAAGCAGCGGGCGCATATCCCAACCGAGGGCTTCGGGCTTGTGCCAGCCATCGAACCAGTTGCGAAACACCGACTCGAATTTCTCGCCATGGGCAAGCTGCATTCCTTTGCGAAAGCGACCATCGTGCTCGAAAGCTGTCTGGATGTCCAGAATACCGGGCGCCATCTTCGGCTCCAGGTAAATATGGGCAGCCACCGTCACCAGACCGGTCACTTTTTCGGGATATTTCTCGGCGAAATAGAGAGCCAGGGTGCCGCCATCGCTGTGACCGATGAAAGTTGCGGGTTGCGGGTTGCAAGTTGCAAGTATCGTATGCAAATCGTCAATATCCGTATCAAAGCCCGGAACGTCAAGGTGGGATCGAGGATCCGAACGCCCATAACCCCAACGGTCATACGCCACTACACGATAGCCTGCCTCCACGAAGGCCGGCGTCTGCGCTCGCCAGGCGCGCGTCGAACCCAGGCCGTGGTGAAGAAAAACGACCACGGGATTCTCATCAGAACCGTGAACTTCGACGTGGAGACAGTGGTTGTTGATATTCATATCGAAATAAGACCGCGGACCGCAGACGGCAAACAATGGAATGTACTGCAGTCCGCGGTCTGCGGTCGTTATAGCGGAATACAACCATGCTTCTTGGGTGGATTAGTGTCGCGTTTGTTGGAGAGCATCTCCAGGGCGTTGATTAAACGGGGGCGCGTATCGCGCGGTTCGATGACATCGTCAATATAGCCGCGCGCCGCGGCGACATAGGGATTGGCGAATTTCTCGCGGTAGTCGGCCACCAGCTCGTTCTTGCGCGCGATAGGGTCTTTCGCCTCCTCCAACTCTTTTCGGAAGATGATTTCTACAGCGCCCTCTGGGCCCATCACGGCGAGTTCGGCGCTGGGCCAGGCAAGATTGACATCGCCGCGGATGTGCTTACTGCTCATCACGTCGTAAGCGCCGCCGTAGGCCTTGCGGGTGATGAGGGTCAGCTTGGGAACAGTCGCCTCACAAAAAGCGTAGAGCAACTTCGCCCCGGAGCGGATGATCCCGCCATGTTCTTGATCCGTACCGGGCAAAAAGCCTGGCACGTCCACGAAGGTCAGAATGGGGAGATTGAAAGCATCGCAGAAGCGCACGAAGCGCCCGCCCTTTTCGGACGAATCGATATCCAGGACGCCCGCCAGGACCGCCGGCTGGTTGGCAACGACGCCGATACTGTGCCCGCCCAAACGGGCGAATCCGACGACAATGTTGCGGGCGTACGCCGCGTGAATCTCGAAGAACTCGCCATTGTCCACGATCAGCTTAATCACATCCTTTATATCGTAGGGTTTGCTGGGATCATCGGGAATAATATTATCAAGCTCCTCCTCCCGTCGCAGAGGATCATCGCCCATAGATACAAAGGGGGGGTCTTCCATATTGTTTTGAGGCAGGTAGCTGAGCAGCTTCTGCACCAGAAAGAGCGCATCAGCCTCACTATCCGCGGCCAGGTGACAGACTCCCGAAGTTTCGGCGTGCACATCCGCGCCGCCTAACTCTTCGAAAGTGACATCCTCGTGCGTGACCGTTTTGACCACATTCGGCCCGGTGATGAACATGTATGACGAGCCGCGCACCATGAAAATGAAATCTGTGATCGCCGGTGAATATACCGCCCCTCCCGCGCAAGACCCCATGATGACGCTGATCTGCGGGATGACGCCCGAGGCCAGGGTATTTCTCAAAAAGATGTCGGCGTAACCGCCCAGGGAGACCACCCCCTCTTGAATGCGCGCTCCCCCCGAGTCGTTCAAACCGATCACCGGCGCGCCGTTCTTCATCGCCATATCCATGATCTTGACGATCTTCTCGGCATGGACTTCGCCCAGGCTGCCCCCGAAAACGGTGAAATCTTGTGCAAATACATAGACTAATCGTTCATTGACTGTGCCCCAGCCGGTCACGACACTATCGCTCAGGAATTTGCGCTTATCCAAATCGAAATCCGATGTGCGATGGGTGACAAAGGCATCCACTTCCCGAAAGGAACCCTTATCCAACAAGAGATCAATGCGTTCGCGGGCGGTCAGACGCCCTTTTTGGTGCTGCTGCTCGATGCGCTCTTCGCGGCCTCCCAGGCGCGCTTCTGCCTGCAATTCGCGCAAGCGTTGAATCTTTGGATTCTCAGACATGAAGATCTCCATAAAGGATGTTCACTGAAAAACCAAACGAGTTTTTTTAGTGAAAACGTAGGTGACTTCGAAAAAACTGCGGCTCATGCGAAGCTGTAAAACCACAAAAGTATACGCCAGGCTCAAGGCGGTCAGGCTCACGGCGAAGGGCCATCGACTCGCAATTGCCGAAACATCGGCCAAAAACAAACGTTCCATCCAATAATGGATCGCATAGAATACAGCGGCGAATTGGACAGCAACCCAGGCCCAACGACGGCCAACCCAAAGACCCCAGATCAGAGACAAACCTGTCAGCCCCCAAAACAAACCCCTCAAGGCCAGATACAACACGGGTACATTAAGTGGTAGCCCTTGCAGGAAGTCCCAATGGCGGAGCACCTCCAGGAAACCAAGCCAACCCAAGGCTGAATAGCCAGACACCAAGAAGATCAGCAGCGTTACGCCGAAGGGGCGTTTGGTTTTGGAGATTGGAGGATTGGGAACCATTTTATTCAAAGGAAATTCATTTGTCTGTAATCGAAAGCGTTATCTTACCTAGCTGCTCTCCGCTTTCCAGGCGAGTCTGCGCGGCAGCGGCTTCTTCCAGGGGGAAGGTTTTATCCATGGCTACAGTGAGTTTACCAGCAAATACCAAATCCATCACCGTAGCGAAATCTTCCAGCGTACCCATGGACGAGCCAATAATCGTGAGATGTTTGCCAAAGACAAAGCGGTTATCAACCTCGAACCTGGCTCCGCCGGTATTGCCCACCGTGAGGATGCGGCCTCCCTTGCGGGCAGCGCGGAAGCTCAAGGGGAAGGTCGTACCAACATTGTCAACGACCACGTCTACGCCGCGTCGATCGGTCATCCGATAGATCGCTTTCGACCAATCTTCTTCTTTGCTGCGATCTATCAAATAATCGGCGCCCAGGCTTTCGGCTATGGTTAGTTTATTCTCACCAGACCCGACCACATACACCAGCGCGCCGGTCAATTTGGCTATTTGAATACAGGCCGTGTTGACCCCGCCAGAAGCGCCGACGATCAAAACTTTTTCGCCCATTTTCAGCTTTCCACGCGCGATCAGGGAATGCCAGGCCGTATGATAGACCAGGGCGGCAGCCGCGGCAGTAGTGGAATCGAAATCCTTTGGCATGGGGTGTAACTGACGAATTGGCACGACCACATATTCGGCGTACGTGCCGCGGATGGTCTCGCCGAGCAGATGCCAGTTCTGGCACAGGTTGTCTCTGCCTTCGCGGCAGAATTCGCACGTCCCGCAGCCCATGTTGGAGTTGATTACGACGCGGTCGCCGATCTCCCACCCGCCCCCTCCAGCCTCCCCAACATCAGGGGAGAGCGCGTCAATCACGCCTGCCCCATCCGCGCCGGGGATGTGAGGATAGTCGAGTTTGATGCCGGGCCAGCCCTCACGCACCCATAAGTCGAGGCGATTGAGGGCCGCGGCTTCGAGTTTAATGAGCGCCTCCCCAGGGCCAGGTTCGGGGGTGGGGAAATCGGCACATTCGAGGACTTCCGGGCCGCCGTGTTTGTGGAAGAGGATTGCTTTCATCGTTGCTCCTTAACCTTTGCATGTCTCTGCGGTCTCTGCGCACTCTGCGGTAAATCCATCCGCTATCGTGCATCGCTACAAATAAACTCGCTATGGTAACTCGACCTCAAGATTATTAGACCAGACCTCAGAACGACCATAGGCGTCAACCAGAGGCGCAGACTCGATCCCAAGACGACAGAAATAACGCCCCGGAGCCAGCTTCAGTTCGATCATTCCCCTGTTGGTTGGATTCGCCAGCGGGTGTACGCGATCATATACCATCTCGCGCTGGGCGTCATCGAGCGGCGAAAATTCCGCGTCGGTAGTGAAAACCAGGCTGTCTATAAACAAGGCCATAAACCTTTCTGGGGCATCGTCGTAGGGACGGGTGATGCGCCAGTTCTGCTCGACGGCCGCCATGTCGAATGGGCCTACCCGTTCCCAAAGCCATTGGTTGGTTTCATCCTCCTCCACATCCGAGAAGGAGTAAACCTGTTTCTCCAATTCCAGATAGGCTGGCGCCTGGTCTACCGTGCGCTTGTAATAACGAATCCAGGCATAGGCCGGGGCAGCATGGGGGAAATAGGTGTGATGAACGGCTGCCTGACTGCCGTAGCTATCAACGAGATAGCCATCGCCCTGCCAGTCGCTGACGAAGGCGACGTTTTCACCCCAGCCGGGCCCCCATTCGAATTTTTCCGCTTCGACCCAGAGGATATTTTCATTCTCCTGTTCGCATGTCAGGCGCAGAGACGAAACCAAACCGCTGCTGAGCGTCCAGGTCAACTGCTGCTCCTCGCCATCTGCCTCGAGAGAATCGAAACTAAGTCGAACAGGAACACAATTCGGCTCAGACAATACCGCAGCTTCGAGACGATAACGATCGAAGAAATTCCCTTCCCTGAGCATGCCCCCCGGATAACAGCGAAACAGCGTCTCACGCATGACATCCCCTTGTTCCCGCTGGGAGGAGTTTTCTTTACCCAACAAAATATCCACGCGCTCCCAGGCGTGGGCGAACTCAGCCAAACGCGGCAGGAAATCCTCTATTGGAATCTGGTCATACGCTTTGTCAACTTGATCCGCGCTCAATTCCTGGCGCAGGTAAAGTTCAGCGATCTGCCACTCGACGAACAGGGGATCATTGGCGTTCGGCCAATACGGCATAAAGAGATGCGCTCCCGCCTCAGCGGCGCTCAGGGCATACTCGCCGATCTCGCGGCGGATTTGACGATCTCCGGCTTCGCTGACAGCGTTGAAGTACAGGTAAAAGTTATAAAGTGGCAACCACGCCAAAACGGCGATCCCGACAATCCATCCCAGGGGAGCAAGATTCGACCCCAGGATACGCGCGATCTCCCTCATCAGGATATACCCTGCCAGAGCAATCAGCGCGTAAACCGCGGGGACGCCAGGATAATACACCCTTCCAAAGGGGGAGGCTGTCAGTATCGGGACTGGGATCAAGACCAACAACGCCCAGATCACCACCCAGCGTGAGAGGCGGCTGCGCATGGTCATCAGAGCCAGGACAAATCCTAGAACCAACAAGGGCAGCAACGCAGCATTGATGAAAGGCCCCTGGCGATGATAGATGAAATCGAAGCGCGCCTCGACAAACCAGGACCGGGCTACCTGGCTGAGATTGTTCGTAAACGTCAACCAGCCATCCGAATGCCAGCCTTTCTCGCTGATTTTATAATAATCCAGCCGTCCCGTAAAATAAGGAATCAGGATAGGGACGGTCAGGAGAGGCGGAAGGAGAAAGGCGGCCAAATAAGTGACCCCCGATTTCAAATCAATAGGGTTGACGATCAACTCGATGATGGCAACGATGAACGTCACTAAAAGGATAGGCAGCACCGTATCATAGGTCAGCAAGCCCAAAGCCAGAGCCAGGCCGCTCAAGCCATAAACCTCCCACCGCCGCAGGTGAATCGCGAACGCCAGAAGGGCCAACGCCAGAATCGGCCAGAGTTTCACATGGCTCTCGACATTCGCCAGGCGGCTGGCGCTGATATCCATCACCGAGATGCTCAGTAGAAATGTCCCCAGGGCCGCCAATGGGATCGGCGAAATCTGCCGCAGCAACCAGTAAAAGGCCAGCGTGCCTAACAAGCTGTAACAAACCACGCCCAGGCGGGCTGAGTAGATACCGATGCCCAACCAGTGTTGGAAAGGCGCCTGCATGTAGAAGCTGCCCGGCAGGGCGTCGCGGTGGTATTCGGCGCTCGAGTCGTAACGGCCATCAACCATGATTTCGACAACTTCGAAAATCCACTTCGACTCATCCCCTTCGACGCCATAGGGGACGCTGTGTAAAGCATAGAATCGGGCGAAGGCCGCCAACAAAAAAATTGCGATCACCAGCAGCCACTCGACTTGCGGTGTCCAGCGCGGGCGCGCTTCCAAATCCCCTCGCACGCGCTGCCGGGCCATCCAACCCCATGAAACGAAACACAAGACCGCAAAACCGTATAAGCCTGCTCCCAGGGGAAAGACGCCGAATGCGAGCGCCCACTGGCCCATCCCCGCCAAAGTCAGACCGGCCAGCAGTAAGGCCGCTTCACCGCCAAAACGCGCCCGCCGCCCTTGTCCCCAGGTCAAGGCCAGCAGACTGGCGCTGCTGCCGACCAAAGAGATCGCCAGGCCAATTCGTTCATCGTATTTATCGAGAAAATCCCGCTGCCAGTGAAAGCTGAAGAGAGGTCTGCCCGGCTGATTGGGCGTAATGGGGATTTCGCCCCCAAGACGGGGAGGCGCGAAGAAAAGCATATAGCTCGCGCCGGCGATGACCAGGAGCAGTAAACTCAAGCTCCACTTGCGCCCCCAGAGAGCCGAAGCCCAGGGGATTGGCGGAGCCTGATCAGCGGGGAGGCTCTGACGGGGGTCGAGAGGTTCCTGTTCCCCGACGCCTTTACTCCACCCTTTGAGGCGCGCCCAAAGCAGCCAAAGCCAACTAAGTATGGCTGCAACACATGGCAGCAAAAGCGTCCAGAGTGAAATATTTTCCATAGCGCCCGTCCTCCGTTATAGGAGATTTCAGCGCAAACCTGTCTCCAGGCGCGAGATCACCAACCGCTGGATCTCGCTGGTGCCTTCGTAGATTTCTGTGATCTTGGCATCGCGGAAGTAACGCTCGATGGGATACTCTTTCGAATAGCCCATGCCGCCGTGGATCTGTACCGCACTGTGGGCGCAAAACATTGCCGTCTCGGAGGCGGACAATTTCGCCATGGCTGCTTCTAAGGTATATCGTCGGCCGGTCTTCTTATTTTCCTCTTTCGCCAGAGCCGCCTGATAGATCAGCAAACGCGCTGCCTCGATGCGGGTTTTCATATCGGCGAGTTTGAAAGATATGCCCTGGAATTGGCCGATCTTCTGACCGAATGCCTCGCGCTCACGGGCGTATTCCAGGCTGGCCTGATAGGAGGCTTCTGCTATGCCCAAAGCCTGAGACGCCACCCCAATTCGTCCAGCGTCCAGCACGGACATGGCAATTTTGAAGCCCTCGCCCTCCTCGCCCAAACGATCTGCTGCAGGGCAGCGATAATCCTCGAAAAGTATCTCGCTGGTAGCCGAGGCGCGGATGCCCAGCTTGGGCTCTTTCTTGCCGCGCGAGAAACCCGGTCTATTTGCATCAACCAAAAAGGCAGTGATCCCGTTATGTCCCCGGTCAGGATCGGTCATGGTGAACAGAACGATATAATCCGCAACGGGGCCGCTGGTCACCCAGGATTTGCGCCCGTTGATGATGTACTCATCCCTATCACGCACGGCGCGGCTGCGCATGGTGGCTGCGTCAGAACCAGACATAGGCTCAGTCAGCGAGTAAGCGCCAATCTTTTCTCCCGAAGCGACCGGGGTGATGAATAGTTGTTTCTGTTCCTCAGTGCCAAATTTGAGAATGCCGTAATTGAACAACGAGTTATTGACGGACATAATCGTGCCATGAGAAGCATCCACCTTGCAGATCTCTTCCAGGGCCAGCACATACGCCAGGGTGTCCATCCCCGCCCCGCCATACTCTTCGGGGACCTCGATCCCCATAAATCCCATCTCGCCCATCTTTTTGATGGTCGCTAGGGGGAAGTCGCCCGTCTCATCGAGCTCGGCAGCGATCGGGGCGATTTCCTTTTGCGCGAAATCGCGCGCCGCCATGCGGATCATTTCGTGTTCTTCAGAAAGCGTGAAATTTAGGCTTGCGGATGCAGATGTCATATTTCTTCCTCCATGGATGCAGTATAATCGCCAAATCAGCCGCGATTATAGCACGGGTTATGCTCATCAAATGAAATCTTACACCCTTCGACCAGCAACTCATGAAGATATACCCCGCATCCGCTCTTTAGTTATCGCCGGCCACATCAACCCCACCGGTTTGGATTGGAAGCGCTTCATTGTGGCTGTTGATGAAGGCGCAGACGCGCAAGTGATCGGTTGCGGTCAGATCAAACCCCATGGCGACGGCGTGCTTGAACTGGCCTCCATCGTGGTGGATCCCACCTGGCGAGGCCGGGACGTGGCGCGCGGTATCATCGAGCATTTGATTGCCTCCCAAGAGGGCACACTCTATCTCATGTGCCGCTCTTCCCTGAGGTCATTGTACGAGAAATTCGGTTTCCGCCCCCTTGCATACAACGAGATGCCCAAATACTTCCAACGCGTCTCACGGCTATCGAGCATCATCGAGATTTTACAGAAAGAGGGGGAGACGCTGCTCGTCATGATGCTTGAAGCGTGAAACGCAAATAATCACCTATTACGTTTTACGTTTCACGTTCTGGAATCTGGCTCATCGCATACTCTGCCAACGCCGTAATCGTCAAGCTGGGATTCACGCCCGGATTGCCCGGCATCACCGAGCCATCTACTACATATAACCCTGGATAGTTGTGCACCTGGCAATCCAGGCCGATCACCCCCTCCTGATCATCCCGGCCAAAGGGGACTCCGCCCATAAAATGCGCCGTTGTTGGGAAATTGAACAGGGTATCGGTAAAAGCTGCCTGAGGAATCCCATTTGCTTTTTTCGCCAGGGCGCGGGTCACCTGGTTGCCGATAGGAATCTGGCGCGGGATGGGTTTATCTTTATCTTCCCTGAGAACCACCCCTTTGCGAAACAATGTGAACGGATTTCTTCCCAGGCGCACATGGGTCAGATTTTCCTCGACCTGCATCACCAGCAAGATGGTCGTGTAACGCGCCCAGCGGGAAAAGAATTTGGCATACAGGAAGTCAATGGGGTGTCGAATAATCACCCAGAAGGACCTCAGGAAGCGCCCCAGGATACTGGATTCGCCTTCGATCAACGGCATCGTCAGGGAGCGGATGAATGAGGACCCGTCAGAATAACGCACTGGTTCGACTCGGGTGACATCGTCAGCCTGGAAGATGGAAGTAATGGCGATCCCTTTCGAGTGGTCAATATGTCTATCGCGGGTGGTCACGCCCAAAATATTCTCGCTATTCGTGCGCACTTGATCGCCCAGGCGGTTGGAAATTTTCAGCAGCGATTTGGACTCATCGCGGCAGCGCAAGAGTAATTCCAGCGTGCCCAACGAGCCGGCTGAGACAATCACATTGCGGGCGCGCACTTGGTTGGGGGATTTAATCAACCAGGCCGTCGTGCTGCGATATTCAAGCTCGTAACGCGCCCCATCCGGCTGATCCAGGAGCAGGGGACGAATATCCCCCACCAGCACTTCCGGAATAATTTTTGCCCCCCATTTTTCAGCGAAATAGAGATAATTCTTTAGCAGCGTATTCTTCGCGTTTTCCCGGCAGCCCACCATACATCCGCCGCAATGGGTACAGCCGGCTCGATCAGGGCCTTCGCCATAGAAATATGGGTCAGGGACGGTTTGCCCCTCCTGCTCAGGCTCGGAGAAGAAGACTCCGACCTGCGTGGGAGTGAAAGTATCCCCGCGGCCCAACTCTCCGGCTATTTCTTTCATCTTCTCGTCCGAGAACCACAGGCGAGGGTTAGTCGTCACGCCCAGCATGTGACGGGCAGTCTTGTAGTGAGGCGCCAGAACCGTTTTCCAGTCCGCCAGATGATGCCAGCCTGGAGATTGGAATAAACGATCATCCGGCTCCATCAACACATTGGCGTAGGTCAGGCTGCCGCCGCCCACCCCGCTGCCATGCAAGGCCAGCAGCCCGTTCAAGAAGGTCATTTCGAAGAATCCGAAACAGCGCAAGGCGGGCTGCCATAAGAACTTGAAAACATTCCAGTTCGTGCGAGGAAAATCTTTGTCCTCGTAGCGCTTGCCTCTCTCCAGCACCAACACGGAATAACCCTTCTCCGCCAGACGCATCGCTGAAACGCTGCCACCGAACCCGGAGCCGATGATTACGTAGTCGTAGGTTTGATTTGTTCTGGTCATTGCTCTTCCTGTTCGGTTCACTCACCCGCGATCTGTTGCGACATCATCACCAGCTCGACCCGCTGGGAGTACCCCACCTTCTCCCAAAAACCGATCGCCCCCTGGTTGTCGCCAAAGACGAACAGGTGACACTTGCCGATGCCAATGCGCATCAGGGCGTACATGCAGCGTCCAACCAGAGAGCGTCCAATCCCCTGGCGGCGGTGAGATTTAGCAGTGGCGAGATGATGGATATACCCCCTGCGCCCGTCATGCCCGCACAAGGCCGCTCCCACAATCTCCCCTCCCTCCACGGCCACGAAGCTCAAGCCGGGATTGCGCGCCAAAAATCGCTTGATGCCCTCTTTCGAATCCGCATCGCTGAGGCCAATTCCCTCGCTTCCGGCCCACAAGGCGTAGACCGGGTCGTAATCTGCTATTGTCATCTCTCGAATTTCGACAGCCATACCATCCTCCGTAGAAACGTCAGGACATGCGACATGGAACGTACTGACGTCAATACTACTCGATCTCCACTGCCAAGGCAA
The DNA here is from genome assembly GCA_016865865.1 of Chloroflexota bacterium. GTDB lineage: Bacteria > Chloroflexota > Anaerolineae > Anaerolineales > UBA11858 > NIOZ-UU35. The sequence continues at coordinate 9,393 of VGOC01000002.1, read as the reverse complement.
CCGCCTCTGCGCCTCCCAAACACAGAGAAGCCAAGCCGCGCTCGAGGCCGCGGTCTTTCAGGGCATAGATCAAGGTTGCCAATATTCGCGCCCCGCTGGCGCCAATCGGATGCCCTAAAGCAATCGCCCCACCATGCACATTGACCTTGTCCCAATCCCAGCCCTGATCCGACAAAGCGTATCCATCGGCCAACACCTGAGCAGCAAAGGCCTCATTGAGTTCGATCAAATCCACATCATCGAGGGACCAGCCCACCTGCTTCAAAACCATGGGAATGGCTTTCGCCGGAGCGTAAAAAAGAAATTTGGGTTCTACGGCTGCCTGTCCGTAGCCCACGATTCGAGCCAGGGGTTTGCAACCCATCTGCTCGGCCTTTGCTCTGGAAGAGACAACCACCGCAGCGGCCCCATCATTGAGTCCTGGGGCATTGCCAGCAGTCACTTTTCCGCCCTCGACGAAAGCCGGGCGCAGCCTGGCCAGGGCTTCGAGCGTCGTATCGCGGCGAGGGGCTTCGTCCGTATCGAACATGGCGACTTCTCCCTTGCGGCCTTTGATTTCCACCGGCGCGATCTCGGCCTCGAACTTGCCATTGTCCATGGCGGCAATGGCGCGCATGTGGCTGTTATAAGAGAGTTCGTCCATGGCCTGGCGAGTGACGTTGTATTCCCCGGCAATGAACTCAGCCGCGTCACCCATCCCCCAGTTTTCCAAGGCGCACCACAATCCATCATACAACAGGGCATCCGTGAATTGGACATGCCCAAAACGCAACTCGCCGGAGCGGCCGCGCACAAAATAGGGGGCGCGGCTCATGCTTTCGAATCCGCCTGCCACATAAAGCTGCCCATCTCCAGCGCGGATGCCCTGCGCAGAGAGCATCACCGCCTTCAAGCCAGAGCCACAGACTTTGTTTATGGTGGTCGCCCCAACCGACACCGGCAACCCCCCGATGATGGCCGCCTGACGGGCAGGATTCTGACCCAGGCCAGCGGATACTACGTTGCCCATATAAACTTCGTCTATATCGGCTGGCTCTGGGATGCCGGCGCGCCTGACCGCCTCTCTCACAACGATGGCGCCCAACTCCGGGGCGGTGAACCCGCTCAAACTTCCCTGGAAACGTCCAGAGGGCGTACGAACAGCGCTTAGGATGACAGCCTCATTGTTCTTTGACATGGATTTCTCCTTTAATTTTTGCAGTGGACTCATACGATTATTGTAGCAGATATTGACGCCAGGCCAGAATGTCAAATGAGGAGAAAAAGGGGGATTTCTGACACAATTCGAGGAATTCGTCCTTGACAAACTAGAACATGTGTTCTATATTTAAAACGGAACGCTTGTTCTGGTTTCTTTATTCAGATGATGGTTTGCAGTACACACCCGGAGGAGGTTCACCATGCTATCTCGAATGTCTATATTCCACAAACGTCTGCGCCTGCAGCGCGGGCTGCTTTTTGGGGCCTTGATCGTCACCGCCCTGCTGGCCTTCGAAGTCTTCAACTACTCCACAACGGACTTCGCCCTCTCGGATCTGCTCGGCAATCTCAGGTTCCTTGGCGTCCGCTGGGCGACGATCCTCTCGATCGCTTTCTGCGGCATTGATTTCGCCGGAATCGCCCGTCTGTTCACCCCCGAACAGGGGCGCGACGAGCCTGCCGAGGTCTGGTATCTCTTCGGAGCCTGGATGCTGGCGGCGCTGATGAACGCGATGTTGACCTGGTGGGGAGTCTCTATCGCCATCCTCAATCACCAGACGCTAGGCAACGCCGTGATCGCCAAAGATACCTTGCTCAAAGCGGCGCCGGTATTCGTAGCGATCATGGTCTGGCTGATCCGCGTGCTGATCATCGGAACCATCTCTGTGGCTGGCGACAGGCTCTTCAGCCAGGGAAATCCGACCTCTGGGCGGCGTGCTGTGCGCCAGAACACCGCGCCAGCGCAGTCCTTTTCCCGCGCTCGCCCAAGGAATAATCCCATCGGTCAGACAGCGCGTGCGCGTTCCCCCTTCAGCCCGGCGATAAAGCCGACCTACACCGACCCTGATTCTGCTTCCCAAGAGCCTACCTATCATCCTGTATCCTTCGACAGCCATGACGGCCAGGAGGATCGACGATTTCGATTCTAGCGAACGCGTTCGCGTTTCCTTACCCCAATGGCTCGCAACGACACCAAACACTATCCCAGCGAGGCAGCCCTCGTAGAATTTTCATCCGAGGGCTGCCTGCCTTTTTTCGCCCTGCCCCCACTCACGGTGATCGTGGTGGGCTTTCTTATGGCGTTATTCCTCACCAGAATAGAGTTCAACGATATTCAGCAAGAAGATATTCGACTCGGAGGCGTCTCCGGCATTGCCTCTCTGTTTACACCGGAAATCCATTATTGGGGAGAAGAGATCAATGTCTGGAGCGCGACATGGGGGTTGGATCCAAATCTGGTAGCGACGGTGATGCAAATAGAATCATGCGGCGACCCCAGGGCGGTTTCGCACGCCGGAGCCATGGGCTTATTCCAGGTGATGCCATACCATTTTACCTCCGGCGAGGACCCGTACAAACCGGGCGTCAACGCCACCCGCGGGCTTTCCTACCTCAAACAGGCGCTCGAAGCCCGAGGCGGAGATATCCGTTTAGCGTTGGCAGGATACAATGGGGGCATCACCGGGGCCAGACGGCCAGAAAGCGCCTGGTCAGCCGAGATGATACGTTATGTTTACTGGGGTACCGGCATCTACACCGACGCCAGGAAGGGAAAAACCCACAGCGACCGCCTGGAAGAGTGGCTGGCGCGCGGAGGCGCCAGCCTGTGCGCCCAGGCTGGGGGACGTTTAGGGATTGCGCGGTGATGTTTGGGGGTAGTATCATGCCTCGGGTTGGCAATCACCTTCCCCCTCAGCCAGCGGCAGCCACACGCAAAATTTCGTCCCTTTGCCCTCCTCGGATTCCACATCGATCTGGCCTCCATGATGGTGGACAATCCAATAGGCTATCGAAAGGCCCAATCCAAAACCCTTTCCATCTTTAGAGCGTGTGCGAGATTTTTCGGCGCGATAGAACCGCTCGAAAATGTGCGGCAGGTCTTTGGGGGGGATCCCCGGCCCGGTGTCGGCGACGGCAAAGCGGGCCTGAGCATCGGTTTTCCCAACTTCGACAACCACGTCGCCGCCTGCAGGGGTGTACTTGATGGCGTTCTCGACCAGGTTCAACATGACTTGCTTGAGGCGGTCGCGATCTCCGCACACCAGAACCTGATCAACATCACCCAGCCTCACATGAACGCGATCCGCCGCTAAAACACGGGTTTGTTGGAGCACTTCGAGAACCAGGGTATCCATTTCGACAAGCTGAATATTCAGAGGCAACTTTCCCGATTCGACACTCGCCAGTAAGAGTAGATCGCCGATCATGCGGGTGAGGCGGTCCACCTCGCTCTCGATACTCCCCAGAGATTCATCGTCAGCGCAGCCCATTCGGCGCAGCAGGTTGACGTTGCCCTTGATAACAGTCAGGGGGGTGCGCAGTTCATGTCCCACATCCGCCACGAAACGGCGCTGAGCATTGAATAGATCCTCCAGGCGGCCCAGAGTTCGATTGAAGGCCCGAATGAGCTGACCGATTTCGTCCTCAGGATGCCCCTGATAAGGGATTCGCCTGGAAAGATCGTCAGCGCGGGTGATCTGCAAGGCGACATTGGTAGCGCGCTCGAGTGAAACCAGAGCCTGGTAAGTCGTCAGAGAAACAGCCAAAGCAGCCAGCCCCATGGATGCCAGGACGCCGGCGATCAAGACGGTGAGCAACGTCCTTTGAGTAGCCTCGACAATCGCCAGGCTGGCCCCGATCTGCAAGGCCCCCACCAGGCGATTACCCAGCGACAGTGGCACACTCAACACCCGCAAGTTCGTTTCACCGATCCTGGTGGTGCGGTACACGGATTCAGCCGGAAACTGGTCGAGCGGGGCCAGAGGTTCGCGAAGATGGCTGATGCTTGCAGAGGCGAATCTCAGGCCGGTGTTGCGCCCCCAAAGCTGCACATAGACATTGGTCGCCAACTCCAAATCGGGCGCCAGGTCTACATCCGGTTCCCCAACAGCATTCAAACGCATACTGGCAACCAGATCGCCGGCAGTTCGGGCCAACAACTCATCTATCTGATCTATCAGGCTAACGCTAACCAGTTGATAGATAACAAAGCCGAAAAGTAATAGAATCCCCCCTACCAGCGAGGAATAGAGGAAAGTCAGTCGAGCGCGAAGCGACATCAGCCAGATTGGCGCAGCACATATCCGACGCCGCGCACGGTATGGAGCAGGCGCTCCTCATCGCCTTGTTCGAGCTTCTGACGCAGATAGCGCACATAGACCTCGATGATGTTGCTCTCACCGCCGAAATCATATCCCCACACAGAATCATAGATCACGTCGCGGGTGAGCACCTGGCGAGGATGACGCATGAATAATTCCAATAACTCATATTCTTTTGCTGTGAGCGTGATCTGGCGGTCGCCCCGCCTGGCCTGGCGGGTTCCGGCATCGAGGGTCAGATCGGCAAATTGATATACCTTCAGGCGGCTGCTGGGTTGCGTGCGGCGCAATAGCGCCCGTATGCGGGCGAGCACTTCATCGAGATCGAAGGGTTTGACCATATAGTCATCGGCGCCCATATCCAGGCCGATGACGCGATCGCTAACGCCATCTTTGGCGGTCAGAATCAAAATGGGGACATCCCCGCCTGCGCGTAGACGCCTGCAAACTTCTAAGCCATCGATACTGGGAAGCATGAGATCCAACACAACAAGGTCTGGAGGGTTATTTCTGGCGGCGTCAAGCCCTGACCGGCCATCAGTAGCCGTACTGACCTCATACCCTTCATAGACCAGACCGCGTCGAAGAAAGGTCAAGATGCCTTCATCGTCCTCTATGATCAATATCCGAGCGCTCATAACAACCTCCGAACAAGAGTAACTGCTCAGCCATCGAACGGATTTACCCGAAAAAAGGGTGTGCGCAGGGGGCGTAGCCCCCTGCGCACACCCCTTTTTCGGGAGTTTCTCCGTTTGGCTGAGTAGTTACGAACAAGATAACTATTCAACCACGGGACGGATTTACCCCGGTTCGTCAAAATAGTTACCAGACGATGAAGAATATACCACATGCTGAGGAAAGAAAAAAGGCCGCCATTTGGCGACCTCTTTTCTTTGCACAAGGTATGCAGACTCTATGGAAACTATACAAGCTCGACAACGCCGCCGGCTTCTTCGAGTTTAGCCTTGGCATCTTCGGCAGCTTCTTTGCTGACAGCTTCCAGAATCCTGGAGCCAGCCGTCTCGGCCAACTCTTTCGAGTCAGCCAGGCCCAGGTTGGTTAGCTGACGAACGACCTTGATGACCTGGATCTTCTTGGGGCCAGCATCTTTGAGGATGACATCGAACTCAGTCTTCTCTTCGACTTCCTCGGCAGCAGCGGCGGCAACGCCAGGGACGGCGGCCACAGCTACAGGCGCAGCAGCAGAAACGCCCCATTTTTCTTCCAGCATCTTGACTAGCTCGGAAGCCTCGAGGACGGTAAGCTCGCTCAGTTGCTCCATGATTTTCTTTAAATCAGCCATTTTATTACTCCTTCGTATATCATTGAACGTTCAACGTTTCACGTTTCACTTTTTACGTTCTACGTTTTACGTCTACTAAATTTTGATTCGATATTTTCAACGAACATCACGTCTATAAAACATCGCGCGAGCTATGCAGCTTCAGGAGCCGCACCCACTGTCGCGTCAGTATAGGCTTTGAGGACGCCAGCAATCTGACGCCCAGGCTCGGCCAGGATACGAGTCAATTTCGTCGCAGGAGCAAGCAAGGTGCTCAACAATTGCGCACGAACAACAGATAGCGGCGGCACCTTCGCAAGCGCCACAATCTCCTGGGGGGTGAGGCGTTTATTCCCCAGGTAGCCGGCTTTTAGCTTTACGAAATCCGACTCCTCAGAAAAACCAACGATCGCTTTTGCCAGCCCGGGCGCGTCTTCGAACGCAAATCCAACAGCCGTATCGCCCAAGAAATGTTCGACTTCGATCTCCAAACCCGCTTTCTCGAAAGCAAGTTTGGCCAATGTGTTCTTGACGATATGGAATTCGCCGCCGGCTTCGCGGATATCGCGGCGGATCTTATCCAGTTCACTCACCGAGAGGCCAAGATATTTCGTCAAAACGATGGCCTTGCTCTGGCCGATCCATTCGCCATACTGGTTGACAAGCTCCTGTTTTTCTTTTTTCGAAATAGCCAAAGAAATATCCTCCTTTCATAAAAAAGTCGCAACTGCTCAGTCATCGAACGGATTAGCCCGAAAAAAGGGTGTGCGTGGGGGGGCTGCGCCCCCCCACGCACACCCTTTTTTCGGGAATTTCTCCGTTTGGCTGAGTAGTTACAAAAAGTCTTTACCTCGCCACGAGGTAAAGACTTGATTTCCAAAAGGAACCGCCCTATCCAGGGCAAAAAGCCTCACCTCGGCAGGAAATTAAGCCTTTCTCATGATCGAACTGGGAATAGGCGCCTGCTGTCTTTGGCGATGTGTGTTTACGATTTTCTTATTGAACCGCTTCCATGGCGCGCGCCTTAGCAACATCAATGCGGATGCCAGGCCCCATGGTCGAAGTCAACGTGATCCTACGGAGATAAACGCCTTTCGCAGCCGCGGGGCGGGCCTTTCTGATTGCGCCCATCAACGCAGCCATATTTTCAACAAGCTGGCCGACTTCGAAAGAGATCTTGCCAATGGGGACGTGCAGGTTGGCTGTCTTATCGGTGCGGAATTCCACACGACCAGCTTTGGATTCCTCGATCACACTGGCAAGGTCTTCGCCAGGAGCGACGGTGCCAGCTTTGGGGTTGGGCATCAAGCCGCGGGGACCAAGAACCCGCCCCAAACGTCCGACTTTGCCCATCATGCCTGGGGTCGAGATAGCCACATCGAAATCGGTCCAGCCGTCCTGGATCTTTTTGATCATCTCATCGTCATCAGCCACGTAGTCAGCGCCAGCTTCACGCGCTTTGATGGCATCTTCACCCTGGGCAAAAACCAAGACTCTCACTGTTTTCCCCAACCCATGGGGCAGCACAACCACATCACGAACCTGCTGATCGGCATGACGGGGGTCTACACCCAGGCGGATATGCAACTCGACGGTTTCATCGAATTTGGCGTATGCCAACTCCTTCGCCAAAGCGATGGCCTCTTCGGGATCGTAATTCTTCGCTCGATCTATTTTGGCAAATGCTTGTGTAAATTTCTTTCCGTGTTTAGCCATGATTACTCCTTGGTGGTGCAAACGGACAGGTATGTCCTCCCACGAGAGTTATTCTTCTATTTGGATACCCATATTACGGGCCGTGCCCTCGATCTGACGCATGGCGCCTTCGAGATCGATAGCATTGAGGTCTTTCATCTTGATTTCAGCAATCTCGCAGATCTGTTTTCGGGTGAGTTTGGCAACTTTCTCCCGATTAGGCACAGCGGAACCCTTCTCGAGGCCGGCTGCTTTCTTCAGCATGGCTGAAGCGGGGGGGCTTTTCAGAACGAATTTGAAGGAACCGTCCGTAAAGATGCTGATCTCAGCCGGGATGATATCTCCCATGCGGCTCTGCGTCCGGGCGTTATATTCCTTGCAGAATTGCATCAGGTTGATGCCATGGGCAGCCAGCGCAGGCCCAATCGGGGGGGCGGGGTTGGCTTTACCGGCTTCGATTTGAAGTTTTACTACTGCTTTTAGTTTCTTTGCCATTTTGTCTCCTTGGTGGTTTTAGCGGATGTTCTCATCCTCCCACGAGGTTTTTATCTCATTTTACTCAAACCTATATTTAGCAGCTACATCTTCTCTACTTGTAAGAAATCCAACTCAACAGGGGTTTCCCGACCGAAGAAGTTCACCATTACGCGCACTTTGGCGCGTTCCATATCTAATTCGGAAACTGTGCCATGGAAATCCTTGAAGGGCCCTTCGATAATACGAACCCGTTCGTTGATGCGGAATGTGACCTTGATGCGAGGGGCTTCGGCTTCCATGCGTTTGACGATATGAGCAACTTCTTCAGGGCGGAGAGGGATGGGGGTATTGCCCATGCCGACAAATCCAGTCACGCCGGGCGTGTTGCGTACCACATACCATGACTCTTCGGTCAAGAGCATATTGACCAGGATATACCCGGGGAAAACTCGACGCTCGACTGTGCGACGTTTCCCCTCTCTGACCTCGATCTCCTCCTCCGTGGGCACAACTACATCAAAGATCATATCTTGCATGCCCATGGATTCGATGCGCTGCATCAGATTGTGATGGACTTTGTTCTCATATCCAGAGTAGCAATGCACAACATACCAGGCGCGATCATCTGCCTCCCCATACGCATCGGCAGGGGGGAGTTCATCCTGGGTCTGTTCTTCATCGAGAATCTTAGCCGCCACCTCGATAGTATCTACTCCTTCGAGCGCTTGAGATTCTACAGACTCTTCGATTAGATGATCTTCCTGATCTTGCTCGTACATACCACTTCTTCCTACTAAACAGCCAGATTCTGCTGAGGGCAACTTAGGCGACTGCGCAACCGCGAAACCGTGCAGCGACTATATTCCTAAGATCAACCCGAAGAGTTTGGAAAAGAGATAATCCAAAACGCCCAGGAACGCGCTCATCCCAAAGATCACGATGAGCACAATGATGGTCAAGTTGACGGCTTCCTGGCGTGTGGGCCAGGTAACCTTGCGCAATTCACCAACAGTTTCCCGGTAAAATCGCACGATTGCATTCCCGCGAGCTGATTTTTTCTTATTGGCCACTCAGATCTCCTTTCCGATACCACTCCGCAAAATGCTTATCGGCGTACCTGCGGTATAAGTAACATCATACTTTCGGCGAAAACGCCGCCTCTTTATCCCAAAGTAAGGGGAGAGGACGGCGTGATTTCTCAGGCAGGCGAGGCAGGAATCGAACCCACAACCTACGGTTTTGGAGACCGTTGCTCTACCAATTGAGCTACTCGCCTTTATTTGTCTACTAGTCATCAGTCTGATGGTCTCATAGCCGTTCATCTACCAACTATCTGACTATGAGACTATCAGACTATCAGACTACCTATCTCGCCTCGCGGTGCAAGGTATGCTTGCGACAGCGCTGACAGAATTTATTCAACTCCATTCGAGTGGAGTCATTTCGACGATTTTTCTCTGTCAGGTAATTTCTTTCCTTGCACTCGGTGCAAGTCATTGTCACAACGTGACGGACGCCTTTCTTACCAGCCATAATCTACCTACGCAATAATCTTCGTGACGACGCCGGCGCCCACGGTCAGGCCGCCTTCGCGGATGGCGAAGTTCTGTCCCTGCTCCAGGGCTATCGGCACGATCA
>VGOC01000001.1 GCA_016865865.1 Chloroflexota bacterium | reverse complement strand
GCGCGATTATCTGGGCCTGACCGGCACGAAGAACGGCTGCGACAGCGGTCATTGCGGCGCGTGCTCGGTTATCATGGATGGCAGAGTGCGCCGCGCCTGCCTGGTGAAAATGTCGAAGGCGGACGGCGCGCAGGTCGAGACTATCGAAAATCTGGCTCAGGATGGACGATTGCATCCCCTGCAGTACACCTTCGTCGAGCAGGGGGCGGTTCAGTGCGGATACTGCACCCCCGGCATGATTATGACCTCCAAGGCTCTATTGGATGTTAATCCTTCCCCTACTGTCGAAGAGATCAAGACCGCGTTCAGCAAGAACAACAACCTGTGCCGTTGCACCGGATATATCAAGATCTTCGATGCAGTCCAGGCCGCTGGCGAGATGATTCGCGCAGGGGAATTTCCACCGCCGATCGCCCCCGAGGAGCATCGAGTCCGCACCACGTTGCTCACCCAGGATGCGATCAACCTGGTCACCGGACGGACTTTGTTCGGGGATGATATTCGCATGGAGAGGATGTTGTACGGCAAGATTCTCTGGGCTCAGTACCCCCACGCGGAAATCTTGAATATCAACACATCTGGAGCCGAGGCGATGCCCGGCGTCGAATTGGTCATCACCGCGAAGGATGTCCCCGGGAAGAATCAATGCGGCATCCTCGAACGCGATCAGCCTGCCTGGGCGGCGGATAAAACCCGTTATATTGGCGACCCCGTAGCCACGGTCTTTGCCGAAACTGCTGAGATCGCCGCAAAGGCCTTGAGTAAAATCAAGGTCGAATACAACGCGCTGCCGGGCGTCTTCACCCCGCAAGACGCCGCCAGACCTGGCGCGCCGAAGATCCACGCAAAAGGAAATCAGGCTCATCATGCCACGATCATACGCGGCGATGTCGAGGCCGCCTTCGAGAAATGCGCTGTGGTCGTTGAAGGCGACTTCACCACACCGTTCATCGAACACGGCTTCCTGGAGCCTGAATCCGGGATCGCCTATCCCACCCCTGATGGCGGCGTAGTGCTTAAGATGGGCACGCAAAGCGTCTTCGATATACGCACGCAGCTTTCTGAGATTTTGAACATGCCGGAAGAAAAAATCCGCGTTGTGCAGTTGCCCATGGGTGGCGCCTTTGGAGGCAAAGAAGACCCCATCATCGAACAGCACCTGGCCCTGGGCGCAATACTGACCGGTAAGCCGGTTAAGATCGTCCTGGCACGCGCCGAGTCACTGCGCGTCCACTCGAAACGCCACCCCACCTGGATGCACTACAAGACCGGCGCGGACAAGGACGGCCGCATCCTGGCCCTGGCTGCTCAGATCGTCGCCGATGCCGGGGCGTATATGTCCCTGTCCTTCGATGTCCTGGAGAACATGCTCGTCTTTGCAGCCGGCCCCTATTTCGTTCCAAATCTGCATCTGGAGGGTTGGGCCTGGCATACCAACAATGTGCCTTGCGGCGCGATGCGCGGCTTCGGCGCAAACCAGGTGGCTGTAGCCCTGGAGCAGCAACTGGATGAGATTTCTCGCAAGTTGGGCATTGACCCCTTCGAGATTCGTCTGATCAATGGCCTGGATGTTGGGTTGCCCACCGCCGCCGACCATCTCATGACCGAGGGGGTCGTCTCGATCAAAGAGACCATCGCGGCGGCGCGCGATACATTTGCCGCCATGAAATTGCCCAAATCCGACGGCCATAAGAAGATCGGCTACGGCGTGGCTTGCGGCGTGAAGAATATCGGCTATGGACATGCCGTGACGGAACGCGCAGGAGCGATTATCGAACTGGCCTCCAATGGCAAGGTGACGGTGCGCCACAGCCAGCATGAATATGGCCAGGGCGCAAGGACTGGAATTGCCCAGATCGTGACCACCGAGCTTGGGACTCCGATCACCGAGATGACGATCATCGGACCAGATACATCCCAAACACCTCCCACCGGCCCAACCACAGCCTCCCGCCAGACCTTCATGACCGGCAACGCCACCGTGATGGCCTGCCGCGCTCTCAAAGAAGAAGTCCTCAGCCGGGCGGCGGAAATCGTCGAACAATCGCCAGGCAAGTTAATTTTGCAGGGCAGCAAGGTGCTTGATCCCGAAAGCGGCAGATCTGTCGAACTGGCCAAACTGGGTGAGAAATTCGTCGTCGAGAAAGTCTACCAGCCCAGCGCAACCGCCGCCCTGCTGGAAGGCGCAAGCCATTACGGTCAGCCCGACTTCGAATCCCGTCCGACGCACTGGTGCTACGCCTACAGCACCCAGGCAGCTATCGTCGAAGTGGATACGAAGAGCGGCGCGGTCGAAGTGCTGAAAATCATTTCAGCCAACGACCTGGGCAAAGTGCTCAACAAGACCGCCGTTGAAGGGCAGATTCACGGTGGGGTGATGATGGGGCTGGGATACGCGCTTTCGGAGGAATATATCGTCGAAGAAGGGTTCAACCTGACCGACACCCTGCGAAAATGCGGCCTCCCCGGCGCAGACGCTGCCCCGGAGATCATCCCTGTGCTGGTGGAAATCCCGCACCCCGATGGGCCCCTGGGCGCCAAGGGCTTCGCCGAAGCGCCCTCCCTGGCAACCGCCCCGGCCATCCTCAACGCCATCTACGATGCCACGGGTGTGCGCATCTATGATATTCCCGCAAATAAGAAGCGCGTCTTGGGCGTCATCCCAGATAGGATGGGAAAGAAATCTTTGAAACCGACTTTTTCTCAGCGTTCTCCGCGAACTCTGCGGTAAACCATATCTATGCGTGACATACTAGATGAAATCGCCGGTTGGTCTGTTCAAGGCAAATCCATTGCCCTGGCTACGGTGATCCAAACCTGGGGGTCTGCGCCGCGGCCAGTCGGGGCGAACATGGCCATCACCGCCGACGGGCGAATGGCTGGCTCGGTCAGCGGCGGCTGCGTCGAGGGCGCGGTGATCGAGGTTGGAGCGGAAGTGCTGAAAAGCGGCCGGCCGCAGCTTATGCATTTCGGCGTCGCCGATGAAACTGCCTGGACTGTGGGACTGGCTTGCGGGGGAGCCATCGAGGTCTTTTTACACCCCCTCGATTTGGATAAATTCGACATCCTTGAAAAAGAAATCAGAGGGGAAAGAACGATCACCTCGGTTGTGATCGTCCGAGGCCCAGAGTCGCTGCTGGGTCAGGAGATGCTCATCCTCGAGCATGGAGATGCGGTTGGGACATTTGGGCGTGATCTCGATCCTCTTGCCTTCTCCTGCGCCCGAAGCGCTCTCTCCGACAGGAAACCTCGGCGGGTCGAATTGGTGGAACTCCCCGAGCCGGTAGACATGTTCATTAATGTAGTAACGCCATCTCCAACATTGATCGTCGTCGGTGGGGTGCATATCGCCATCCCCCTGACAGCGCTCGCTAAAACAATAGGCTATCGCGCCGTGATCGTGGACCCCCGCCGGATGTTCGGCAGCCAGGCCCGCTTCCCCGATGTTGACCAGCTCATCCAGGCCTGGCCGGATAAAGCCTTTTCCGAGATCGAGATCAACGCCTCGACCGCCATCGCCATGCTCACCCACGACCCCAAGATAGACGATCCTGCGCTCATCATCGCCCTGAACAGCCCGGCCTTCTACATCGGCGCATTGGGCAGCCGGAAGACCCATGCCGCGCGATGTCAACGCCTGCTCGAAGGGGGGATCAGCGAAGCCCAACTGAATCGCCTCCACGCGCCCATCGGATTGGATCTAGGGGGAAATACGCCAGAAGAGGTCGCCCTCTCCGTGATGGCCGAGATCGTCAAAGCGCGCAACAGTTTGTCAGCGAATATTCGTCACGGAACAAACGGATGAACACGGCTATCGTGCAAATACCCTACGAAGTTTCGCTTCAAACAGACGAGACGCTGATTAGTCGGACACGGATTTCACGGGCTCACGGTTCGAAATTTTCAGAGAAGTGCCGCACTTGCCCGCGCCCGCCTCGAGAATCACGGTAGGACTTCCCTCGCCGATACAGTATAAATGCAGGCGATACTCCCCCACATCGTACAATCGAAGTCTTGGAGACTTCGGAAGTTTGGTGAGGTCTGGCGATTGCGGTAAAGTTGACCGCCGCTTCGAGAGCGACGGTCAACTCCGTGTCTGCGAGTTTGAGTGAGTTTATGCGTGCGCCGCGACTTGCGTAGCCTCCGCTTCGCGCCACGGGACGCGATGACTCAGGAACAAGGCCAGCGCCACCAAAGCATAGCCAATAACTCTGTATGCAAAGGTTGAGATATCAGGGACTTGCGGCAGGAGGCCGCCAATCGCGCCAGTCACGATGACATTCCCAACGGCATGAGCCAGGCAGGCAGGCCACACGCTCTGGCTCTTTGTCCGCAACCAGCCAAGCAGGATCGAACCTGTGATACAAGAAAATGGATAGATCAGCAACGCCAGCGGATTTGCCGACATGACAATCCCCGCCAGTACCTGGGCGTAGTGCCAGATTCCCCAGATCAGACCCATCCGGAGGGCAGCCTGCAACGGCCGGCCTGGCGCAAGTCTCGGTTGCAGATAACCTCTCCAGCCGAATTCCTCCCCAAAGAGGATGGGCGTCCAAATGAGAGCGCCTATAATCCACGGAACGATGTCGGTCGCGGATATGGCGCTCAGGCCAGAAACTTCCGCGCCTGTCGCCCAAGCTGCCACCACGGTCAAGATACCTCCCGCCAGGGGAGCGATAACTGCCCATAGATAGATCGTCCATCCCGCCCGGAAGTGTAAACGCAGACCTGCGTCCTTGAATCCTTCGCGGGTGATCCATTTACGCACTACAAAGGCGGCGATGGCGGGTCCGAACGTCCCCAGCATGCCCAGAAGCCCAACGAGGGGACTAGCGGACGTAACGTCCAAGGCAGAGGATGAAACTCCTCCCAACAGATAGATGCCGAGAACACTGCTCCATGTGATCGCGAACGCGATCACCAGATACCAAAGGATGCCTTTCGTTTTGTTGTTAATTGTGAACTCCTTTTCTGTCGTCATTGCGAGGAGGGAGGGCGCATTTCCCGATGAAGCAATCTCCCCGTCAAGTCGGGGATTGCTTCACTGCTCCGCGGCTCGCAATGACGGGCTTGAAAATTCCTCCATCTCTTCACTGCTCACCGAAGTGAGTTGGAGGCCGAGGTCGCGCAGGCGGGAGATGATCCCGTATAGGGCGGCCTGATCAGCCACAAGTCCAGAAAGAAGCGTCGCCTCGCGGTCGGAGTCGGGATGGCTGACGGTCAGGCCGTCGAACCACCCCGACCATTTTTCATTGATCTGTCCTTTGATATGGATTTCGATGCGGAGCATGGCACGCCTCTGTCGTTTGGTTATCGGGATTGGATGACTTTCTGATAGATGGCATAGACGATGGCAACAAGAATCCCAATGCTTACAACGATACCCAGCGCGTTGATGAGCTGGATGAGCATTGCCATGTTGGAGGTCGCGGTGTAGCAGGCAAACGCGACCCAAAAGCCAGCCATGATCAAACCGCCGACGATGGAGGCGGCCCCGATCCATACCGCGGTCGAGCCGCTCACGAACTTTTGCGGTTTGCCGGGCATGACGACGGGTGGATAGGCGTGAATGAGGATGGCGTGCAGACCGTTCAGCATCGCCAGAAGGCTGAGACAGGTTGCGAAGGCAAACCAGGCAACGGAGATCATGGACGGGTTGGTTTTTGCCCAGGCAAAGGAACCGTACAGAGCGAAGGCAAACACAGCGATGACGATTCCCAGCCACGCGGCCTCCGCGCGTTTCATCCACTTGTGTGCGGAATGGGTTTCGGGATGTCCCGCAAGGTGCTCAGCGAGTTGCGCTTTAAGGAGAGCGCGGGCTTCCTTATCAGTTACGGATTTTTGAACTGTGGTGGTCATAGTAAATTCTCCTCTTGTTTGTCATTGCGAGCGAAGGTGGCCGAGTAGCGAGTGTCCCTTGCGAGCGTATCGAGACCATCGAGCGAAGCAATCTCCTCGTGCGTGGTGATTGCTTCGCGGAGTTTACACTGACCCTGAACGTAGTGAAGGGGAACGTGCTCACAATGACACAGAACAGGCTAGAGCAAACCCAGGATGAACTGCCAGATGGCGGCGGGGATGGTGGCCGCGCCCGGCGCGCCGGCGCACAGGATGCCGAAGCCGGCGAAGAAGGCGCCCAGCCCGGTCATGAAGCGCACCGGCTTGGCGACCTTGCCGTAGGCATAGACCAGGAACGCGTCGGTGGGGAAGGCGCGCAGCAGCATCGCGTCCAGGCCCCAGAAGAAGACCAGGAACGAACAACTGAAGCCGAAGTTCGCCCAGGCCAGGCCGAGGGAGGCCGCGCTGCCCGCCGTTGCCCAGATGTAGGTCTGGTACAAGGCGACGGCGACGAAGACAAAGGGGAAGGCCAGGCAGATCAAGGCCACTCCCTTCAGGACCAGGTGCAGGCCGCGCACGATGGGATGCTGCGTCGCGAGATAGTCGCTGAACTGCGCCAGGAACTGCCGGCGATACTCCGTCCCTTTTGCCAGGACGGCCCCCTGGGAAAGTGCGGTGCTTTTCATGTGATTCTCCTTTCAGATGACGCCTGCCCTCTTCGGTTATCTTGCTCTCGGCCAGCGCCAGACTTTGCAGTTCATAGCTTATTCTGCGACTCCATTTTTCATGCGAGGTATCTTCGACTGTTTTTTGGTAAAGGACTTGACTTCATGATAGTAAGCTTGTTTGTTGGGTGTCATTGCGAGCGAGCGTTTCCCAGCGAGCGAAGCAATCTCCTGTTTTCGAGCAGCGCTCAACAAGTCCGGAGATTGCTTCGGGCGGGGTCTCGATACGCAAAGAGCGCTACTCGACCGCTGGCCCTCGCAATGACACGGATGTGAATTTATGTTGTTCGAGCAGCCTCTTCGAGCTGCGTTTCCTTTACTTTGGAGTCAACGCGCCGGGATAGCAACTTCATCCCGAACAGGAAGCGCATCGGGTTGAAGCGCCGTACTCCGAACTCGTAAATGCCCATGATCACGAAGAAAGAACCGGTCAGGATGACGGCGTACTTCAGCAGGTCGGGGATGTCCCACTGCACCACGAAAAAGCCCAGGATGATAACCACCGTCTGGTGCAGAATGTAGAAAGGCAGCGCGGCTTCGTTGGCGTATTTTAGGAACGGGTTGGTGAAGTCGAGGTGCTTCATGCCGAAGCCGAGAACCGTCAGCAACCATGCCCACACCACGAAACAGTCCAGCACCTTCCCCAGCGGATCTGCCACCGGGTATAGGACAGGCAGGATGGTCTGGAATTCGACGAACAGATAGGCGCCGGTAAAGACCAAACCCACTATCAGATGCATCCAACGCATTCGGACGATATGGCTCTGCAGGCGTTCGTTGGAAATGATCACGAATCCGGCGATGTAGAAAAGCGGGTAGATGACCACGCTCCAGCCGCCGAGGGAAGTGTTGCCTGCGCCGGCCTCATCCAGGTTCAGGATGAGCAGGATAGCCGGCAGAGCAAGCAGAAGGACCGCGGCGGGATTCGCCAGCAGATCGCCCATGGCCTGCAAAACACGCCCCCCGGAAGAGGTTCTCTTGAACCAGAGAAAGAACGGCAGGCAGAGCAGGGACAGGATGAAAAGCAGCTCCAGGTACCACAGATGTGATCCCATCCAGGCAAAGTTACCGCCGAAGCCGTACATGCCCTCGAAGTAGTGCGGGTAGAAAGCAAAGAATGAGCCGCTGAATCTCCCTGTATGCAGGTTTTCCAGATAGACATGCAGGGCAACGTGGGTGAACATGCCGACGATCAGCGGGATGAACAGGCGCAGCACCAGTCCGCCGAGATATTTGCCTGGGCGGTGCCTTGTCCAGCGCCATGAAAGCGCTGGCGCCTGAGATGATCAGAATCAGCGGCATGCCCCAACTGGTGCAGAACTCCAGCCAGACCTGCACGGACAGATAGGTGGTGGCGTTTTTGATGAACCAGCCATCGGTATCGAAGAAGCGCGTGCAATGATGCAGGCCAAAGATCCCCAGGATAGCCAGCACGCGCAGCCAGTCGAGGTCGAACCTTCGTTGATTGGTTGTGGTTTCCATGCTTGCTCCTTTCGTTTTGAGTTCGTTGAAAAACCAACCGCTGAGCACGCGGAGAGCGCAGAGTTTTCTCTTTGTTATCTCCGCGTTCTCCACGATCTCTGCGGTTAAACACCCTTTCCGGGTGAAACCAGAGATCGAATGATCTCTTCCACGGATGCGCCCTTGACGAGGAAGGCGTCCGCGCTGGACTCCCGGGCGGCGGCGCGCGCCTCCGGGTAATCGTGGACCGTCAGCATGACCACCCGGCAGGCGGGGACGAGGGCCTTGACCTGCCGCGTCGCCTCATTCCCGTCCAGGACGGGCATTTCCAGGTCCATCAGGATCACGTCCGGCTGGATGGATGCGGCCAGGCGCACGGCTTCCCGCCCGTCCGCGGCCTCGCCGATGATCTCCAGGTCCCCAGAGAGGGACAGGAGGGTGCGCAGGTCGCGGCGCACCTCGGCCACATCGTCCACGATCAATACTCTGGTAGTCTTTCTTTCATCTGTTGTATTCATGAGCAGTTCCTTCGGTCGAAATGTACATCCCCACTATACGCTCAGACGAGGAAAAGCGCATCTGCCGCGAGGCGGAATCCCCCCTGCGCCGAGAGACGGATTTATGAACTACGACCGGAGGTGTAGGGATACGTCGCAAGTCGTAGTACCTGAGGGGATCGAAAAGCGTATATGCTCAAAGTGCGTTGTCCATTTCCATCCTGCATCCACCAAAAGGTCAGCCTTCCCCAAGATGCGAAACGATCTCCCAAATAAAAACCCCGAAGCCTCGCGACTTCGGGGTTTCTAACTGACCTTATCTCATCACCCCCGTGTGCTTGCTGAATTGGAGTCCCTTTTCATACAACAAGGCTTCGGCGACATAAAACAGAGCATAGTACGCGCGCCCCGCCGCCATATCGGTTTTTCCATGGTCGAGCAGGATCTCAGCGCTTTCGATCGCGTCAATCGCTTTAGCGAGAAGTCGGCGCGTGTAATCGTTCATGCTGGCACACCATCTAGGAACCATACAGGTACACGCCTTTCAGCCTGTCCCCGTAAATGCAGACAAGCCCCTCCTTCAACTCTTTCATCAACCTGCGGATGTGCGCCGGAACTTTCCTGTCCATGTCAATATTCTACACCGTTGCTGCGGAATTTCACAAGTTCAGGCAAGCGAAAGTTGAGACTGACGAAATGTTCCGAAGCAATTACTCGATGAAATTGCCGAACTTGATGTCGAGTCCTTGCAGAATCCCGCCGATGATCCGATACCGAATTGGCACGAAATGGACTTTCTCTTCGTGTTTCTCGATCATCCTGCGAATGTTTTCAGGCGATGTACTGTCTATTTGCAAGACGGTTTTGCGGATGATATGTTTAACCTGATTGCTCATCGAAAGGCCCCGTTTCTATTCGGTATCGTTGACGGATCTCATCCAACACAACCAAATGACTATTCTCTTGCAAGTACCAATGTTCCCAACCGTTACAGGGCGCACCGTTCATGTAATGACTGCCCGCCTTGTGAATGCTTCCCTCGAATCCATCCGCAGTGCGAAGCCGCGCATCGGGCTTGATGGTTGCAAAGCGCGTTTTGTCCTTCGAGAAAAACAACTTCTGACCCGCTTGCAGAAAGCCGTTTTCAACCAGCGCGGAAAATTCCACTTTGGGGGCGGACTTGCTTTTGCTTTTCACGTCAAATGTTTGCGGGTCGAACATCTCTGGCTGAACGGCGTCAATTCGTTTCTGCGCAACTCTAATGTATTTTTCTTCGCGCTCAATCCCTATCCAATTTCGATGGAGTCTTTTGGCAACTACGCCCGTTGTGCCGCTTCCAAAGAATGGATCAAGTACCACATCGCCCGCGTTGCTGGAAGCAAGGATCACGCGATACAGCAATGCCTCAGGCTTTTGCGTGGAGTGAGCCTTATCGCCATTTTCACCCTTGACACGCTCTGACCCCGTCGCCAATGACAACAACCACCAATCGGAGCGCATTTGTTTTTCCTCGTTCAAACCCTTCATGGCTTGATGGTTGAACGTATATTTTGCACCCTTTCCCGAACTTGCCCAAATCAAAGTTTCGTGGGCATTGGTAAATCGCACACCGCGAAAATTCGGCATGGGATTGGTCTTGACCCAAATTACGTCGTTCAACATCCAAAAGCCCAAATCCTGCATAATTGTTCCAACGCGAAAGATGTTGTGATACGAGCCGATCACCCAAATCGAGCCAGTGGACTTCAACACGCGCTTGCAGGCGGTCAACCACTGGCGGGTAAACTCATCGTAGGCGGCGAACGAATCGAATTGATCCCATTGATCATCCACCGCGTCCACTTTCGTCATGTTGGGACGATGAAGTTCGTTTTGCAGTTGCAGGTTATAAGGCGGGTCGGCAAAGATCAGGTCAATGGACTTCTCAGACAGGGAATTCAGGGTTTCGACGCAATCGCCTTTGAGAATTTGATTATTGGGCAGGTTCATAAGGGACACTCCTATAGCGATATTATAGCCGAATGAACCCTGCGAAACGGGGTAAAACAACCCTCCTCCCGCAACGGACTCCCCTCTCCCGTTCGTTGGGAAGTCCCGCAGGGCTGTTGCGTGAAGGGGACGGGGGTGAGGGCAATCGTGACCCACCTCCACGCGATGACCCTGGTCAACCACGGCGCGGATGAGACACCTTCGATAGGCTCAGTGCGCCGCCTTCGGCAGGTCTTAGCCAGAATGGTGATGAAAAAGGCGGCGGAACAGCCCGGGGGTGGCCTCGTTGTTGGCTTTTCGCAGTTCATTCGGAAGCCACATTTCGCCTGCTTTTTCCGCCACTTCGGTGATGAAAATCAACGTTTCCAACGCTTCGATCTGGCAGAAGAATAGGTTGTTCTCGTGGTTTTCGTCACGCCAGTAATATAGCAGATCGCGCGATGTTCTGGTAATTCCTGAATAGCTGCCCTCCCGCCACTCTCTTACCTTCACCCGAATTTTGTTGATGAGCTCATTCTGTCGCTGGAGTTCACTTCCATATGCGCCCTCCACAAAGTCCATAATTTCATCCGAAATTCCTCGCTCATCTGCTTCGAAGGTATCATCTCAATAATAAGGGGGGCGGGGGGTGTGCGGGCGGCGAAGCCGCCCGCACACCCCCCATCTTCCCCCAAGTTATTGAGAAGATACCTTCGAAGTGACAAGTGGGTTCAAAATACGGGGAATTGATGATTGGATTTTTCATTTATACCCATCGAATAAGAATTTGCCCCTCCAGCGGCTTGAATTCCTGGTCCCCCGTTACCAAATCCGCCCCCTTGACCCTGGCGAGCGCCGCCGCGTAGCAATCGGCGTAGGACATATTATTTTGTGATTTGAACCGCGCCGCTTCTTGGGTAAGCTCCCAATCCGCGTTTTCGAATCGAATTCGCAAATCTCGAAGTTCTTTGACGCTGTCATTCGCATCATCTTCGGAGACTTCGCGTGCAATGATATACCAAACTTCGCCAACGTTCACGACTGTCATGGAAACGGGAACTCCCTCCTCGTTGGCGCTGGCAATCAGATCGGCAATCTTTTGAGCTGATGGTTCATCCTCGAGATAGGCAATCACCGCCCATGTGTCGAGTACAAGGGCTTTGGCTTTGTACGTCATTTAGTACTCCTGTTCGCGCTTCTTTTCTGCCATCAACGCCTTCATCAAGCCTTTGCCTTTGTATTTTCCGCGCAAGCTGTGAACATACTCTCGCGTAACAGGGGTGAGAATGATTCTCTTGTTTAGTTCGTCTACGTCAATCTGAATATAAGTGCCTTCCTTGATTCCCAATTTGCGCCGAATCTTGGAAGGGATGACCACCTGTCCTTTCGATGTGGCAACGGTTTCCATTGGATGCTCCTTTCGAAATCTTGCCAGGAGTATACCGAAGATTATAAAGTAAGTCAATCCAGTAATATCTTACAAAACATAAATATTCCCCATTTCCACCCTTGATTCACCTGTCACCACCTCGCAGACCTGACAGGTTTCATCAAGATGTAAAGTGCCTGCTCAATCGGGATTCCGTGGAAAGCTGTCAGGCCTCAACCTCGCGATCAACGACCGCAGCCGCGCCAGCGCCTCCCCGGTCATGGCCTGCATGCGTTCTACCTGCTCGGGGACGCGGGACGGGTCGCGCTCGAGGAGTAGGCGGGCGGATTGCGATGTAAGCGTGATGGAGAAAACCGCCTGGCTGACCGAGTCGTGCAGTTCACGCGCCAGCCGGTTGCGTTCACGCGCCGCGGCCAGTTCCTCGGCCCGGGCGGCGTAGTCCTGCAACTTTGCGTGAGCAGATTGCAGGTCCGCCAGCAGGCGCTGGCTTTCGGCCTGGTCGGCCTGCGTCCGCGAGTAAAGGGAATCATACGAGATCAGGAACGCGCCGACCGCCAGGTAGGAGAAGATCAGCGCCAGCCCCTCCCACCAGCCCATGCCGAGCAGCAGGGTCGCGCCGAGCAGGAGGACGAGGGCAGCGATCCAGGCTCGCGCCGCGCCGCGCTCGAAGGCGTGCAGCGCCTGGATGCAGAGCGGGACGTAGAGCAGGGCGTTGATGTCCGAGAAGGGGGGCAGGGCGGAGAGGGCGACGATCAGCGCGATCTGCATGGGAAAGTAAACCGGCCGGTATCCGCGCCGGCGGCCCGCCAGCCACGGTTCCGTGCTGTAGAGCAGCCCGTAGAGGCCGATGAGCAGGACGGACTGGATTTGCTGTTCGAGGACCGCCCGCAGCGCGACCACGCCGATAACGATGAAGCCGATCAGGTAGCCGCCCCGGTAAGCGCGCGCCTGGCTCATTTCAGCCTTCCTCCCGATTCTCCGTCACGCGGACGCGCGTCCCCGCGCCGGGCCGCGACTCGACCGTGAACCGCCAGCCGATCTCGCCGGCCCGCTCGGCCATGCCCGCCAGCCCGAGGTGGCCGCGCTGCTGCGAGTTTGCCCCCGGATCGAAGCCAGCGCCGCGATCCTCGATCTCCAGGCAGGCGCGGCCAGCCTCCAGGTTCAGGCGGATGGCGGCCTCCCGCCCCCGGCTGTGTTTGGCGACGTTGGTCAGCGCCTCGCAGGCGATGGCGTACAGGCCTGCCGCGGCCGCCTCGGTGAGCGTCCCCTCGCCCGCCACCTCCAGCGCGACCTGCAGGCCATCGCGTGCTTGGCGCTCGTCGGCCAGGCGGCGCAGGGCAGCGGGCAATCCCTCCTCGGCCAGCGAGGGCGGCTTCAACTGCGAGACGAGGGATTGGATCTCGCCCTGGGCATGCGCGGCCAGTTCCTCGAGGCGGATCAACTGTCCCCGCGCGCGATGGGGGTCTTTATCCACCAACAAACGAGCAGACTGCGCGGCCAGGTTCATGCTGAAGACTGTCTGCGTGACCGAATCGTGCAGGTCGCGCGCCAGGCGATTGCGTTCCTGCTCGACCGCCAGGCTGGACATCTGGTCGGCGTAGCCTTGCAGTTGACGGTGGGCGGCCTGCAACACGTCGAAGGTGTGCCGGTTCTGCTCGTGCGCCGCCTCCGCTTTCAGCACCTGCAGGGCGTACCCGCCGAAGAGGAAGCAAATGCCGCTGTAGAGCACTCCCATCACCAGCCCGAAGAGCGGCCCCACGTCCGAGAAGAGCAGCGTGGCGTTCAGGGCGAGCGAGAGGAGGGCGATGCCCGCCAGTCCCCAGCGCCGGCCGAAGAACGTCACCGCTGACAGGTTGAGCGGGATGAAGAGCATGGCGAAGAAATCCTCGTAACTCGTCAGGATCAGCAGGACGATGGCGAGGGCGGATTGGAGGAGGATGTAGGCCAGGCGCGCAAATGGGACGCGGATCAACGCGGATGAACGCGGATTCTTCATTTCCACCAGCAGGAGCAGGCCGTAGGCGGCGAGCAGGCCCAGCGCCGCGCCGAGGCGGGCGTCGCCGGCCAGGATGACCGCCCCGCGCATGACGACCGCGCCGAAGATCAGGAACACGCCCGCAGCGCGCATTATCCCCTTTCCGCGGCCTTGCCGTTGCGCAAGGCGTAGATGGCGGCCTGCGTGCGGTCGGCCAAATTGAGTTTACTGAGAATATTGCTGACGTGCGTCTTGACCGTCTTCTCACTCAGCACCAGTTTTTCGGCGATCTGACGGTTGGAGAGACCCTCGGCGATCAGGCGCAGCACCTCCTGCTCGCGGCCGGTCAGGCCGGAATCGGGACCGGCTGCGGCGCGGACGGCAGACGGCGTCAACCTACGCAGCCATTCCACCAATTGAGTTTCGGGAATTTCAAGGGTGATCGTATCCATCGCGTCTGCCTCCTTGCACTGCCGATAATATTGGACAGTGGTAACTGCTCAGCCATCGAACGGATTAGCCCGAAAAAAGGGTGTGCGAAGGGGGCTGCGCCCCCTTCGCACACCCTTTTTTCGGGAACTTCCCCGTTTGGCTGAGTAGTTACGGACAGTGTTTTTTATCGCCGCCATAGAAATATAATAGCACCGACTTACGCGCAGTATGGTTCCTTTACACCAACCCCAACTCCCTCGCCTGCATCGCCGCCTCATGTGGTTGCGGATACCCAACTTTCCGCAAGTGCAACCTGCGCTTGACAGGCCATACCCCGCGCCTGGGCAGCAGTTCCAAACTCCTTCGGATGAGTATGTGCCGTTACCGCTTGCATTCAGCCTATCCATCAGCCGTCGGCACGTCACCAATTTTGCGCGCCGAAGTGAGGATTCTAGCCTGGTCGCCAGAAGAGGCGTAAGCACGATATGATTATACTACCCAAAACCCCTCGACCTCCCTGGAAAAGCCAGATAACGTTCAAGCAAACCCTCGGGAGGCTCGCGCTCCCCTGGGATGAATATCTGCTATAATGAAAGCGGATCCGCCCAAAACGCCCACTCACGCTGGGTAAGGCCATTTCGTGAGTACGTCGAACGGTATACCAGTAGATACCCGCTTCAGAAGCAAGGTGCAATATGAAAGTGAGTTATCCAATCGAGCATGGTCAAGGGCTTATCGAATACGCGCTCATCATCGTTCTCGTCTCGATCCTGGCTATTTCCATCCTCAGCGTTCTCGGCAGCGCCATCGGCAATGTATTCAGCAATATCATCGCTAACCTCTGAACATCGCCCCCGCGAGACTGAATAAACACAACATCCATTCAAAAACAATAACGAGGAGTAACTACTCAGCCAAACAGAGAAATTTCCGAAAAAAGGGTGTGCGAAGGGGGCGTTGCCCCCTGCGCACACCCTTTTTTCGGGTAAATCCATTCGATGGCTGAGCAGTAACAACGAGGAAAGAATTCTATGCACTGGCACGAGATTCCGGCGCAGGAAGTATTGGAGAAATTAGGCGTCACGCCAACTTCAGGTCTGCCCAACGCCGAAGTAACAACACGCATGCGTTTATACGGCGCCAATGAGCTGACCGAGCGGGGGATAAAAAGTCCCTGGGTGATTTTGTGGGAACAACTCAGCGCGTTGATGGTGGTGGTGCTGATCATCGCCGCGGCGATCTCGGCGCTGCTGGGCGACTGGCTGGATGCCTGGGTGATCCTGGCCATTGTGGTGATCAATGCAATTTTGGGTTTTATCCAGGAGTACCGGGCCGAAAAAGCCATGGCGGCCTTGAAGAGGATGGCAGCCCCAATGGTCAAAGTGCGACGGGGGGGAGAGATACAGCGAGTCGAAGCCCGCGAACTCGTTCCCGGCGATATGATCGTCCTGGAAGCGGGCGATGTTGTCCCTGCTGATGGCCGTTTGATCGAGTGCGCCAATCTGCGAGTACAGGAGGCCTCCCTGACGGGCGAATCCCTCCCGGTGGACAAATCCCCTCTCGAAATTCAGGGCGAGAACATCCCTCTTGGGGATAAGCGCAATCTAGTCTTCATGGGAACCAGCATCACCTACGGGCGCGGCCTGGCTGTCGTCACCGAAACAGGCATGCGCACCGAGTTGGGCCGCATCGCCGATCTGATCCAGACAGTCACATCCGAACAGACGCCCTTGCAGCGGCGCATGGAACAGTTGGGAAAAACCCTGGCGTTGATCGCGCTGGCGATCGTGGCGGTGGTTTTCGTCATGGGAATCTTTCGGGGCGAGGAGATCAAAGAACTCTTCTTGACTTCAGTAGCCATGGCGGTGGCCGCGGTGCCTGAAGGCCTGGCTGCGGTAGTGACTATCTCGCTCGCCCTGGGCGCGCAGCGCATGTTGAAGCGCCGCGCCCTGATCCGCAAGCTGCCCGCTGTGGAGGCTCTTGGCTCGGTGACTGTGATCTGCTCGGATAAGACCGGCACGCTGACCGAAAACCGCATGACGGTAAAAATCCTGGATGTGGCCGGTCACACAACCGACATCACCGAAATGTTGGTGAATGGCCAGCCGGTCGTACGCCCAACCGATGAACTCTTGACGCCTGAGTGGCGCAGTCAGGCCCTGATGCTGGCCGGCGGCTCGCTGTGCAATGATGCGGTTTTGAAATGCGAAGACGCTAACCCCGATCGCTATCATGCCATTGGCGACCCCACCGAAGGGGCTTTGCTGATTGCCGCGGCTCGCTTTGGGCTATGGAAACATCGTCTGGAGAATTTACTGCCCAGGGTGGCGGAAGCGCCTTTTTCATCGGAACGCAAGCGGATGACGACCGTTCATCGTCGGGAGAGCGCGGTGGATTTTGGACCGGGGGAGGCTTTACTGGAACAGGTATTCTCGGCCTATGGCGCAGAATATGTGCTCTTCACCAAAGGTTCTGTGGATGGGTTGTTGGAGATCAGCAGCCGGGTGTGGACAAGTGGAAAGAGCGAGCCGCTGACCCCAGAATGGCGAGCGCGCATCGAACATGCCAGCAACCAGCTCTCGGAGGAGGGTTTACGAGTGCTGGGGATTGCATTTCGCTTTCTCGGTGCGCTGGATGAAAACACCACAGGACTTGCGGAGAACGATGAACTGCACAGCACGCTGGAAGATGATTTGATCTTCATCGGCATGGTCGGCATGATTGATCCACCCCGGCCCGAAGTCAAAGAAGCGGTACTGACCTGCAAGACTGCTGGCATCCGCCCGGTGATGATCACAGGCGACCACCCACTCACCGCGCTCACCATCGCCCAGGATTTGGGCATCGCCGTCGAAGATAGCAAGGTGCTGACCGGGCAGGAGATGGCCGGCATTTCTCCAATGGAGTTAGAAACCCTCGTCGAAGATGTCTCGGTGTATGCGCGCGTTTCCCCGGAACACAAGCTCAATATCGTGGATGCACTACGAAAGCGCGGCCACATCGTGGCTATGACCGGCGATGGCGTCAACGACGCCCCCGCGCTGCGCAAGAGCGATATCGGCGTGGCCATGGGCATTACCGGCACGGATGTCTCCAAAGAGGCCGCCGACATGGTCATCACCGACGACAATTTCGCCGCTATCGTCAGCGCGGTCGAAGAGGGGCGCACGATCTATGACAACGTGCGCAAATTCATCAAGTACACCATGACCAGCAACGCTGGCGAAATCTGGGTAATGCTGCTGGCGCCCTTCTTTGGCATGCCCTTGCCGCTGACCGCCCTGCAAATTCTGTGGATCAACCTGGTGACGGATGGCCTGCCCGGTCTGGCCCTGGGGGTAGAACCAGCCGAGCGTGATACCATGCGGCGGCCGCCCTACGCTCCCAATGAAAGCGTGTTCTCCCGGGGGATGGGAAGACACATCGCCTGGGTAGGCCTTTTGATGGGCCTGATCCCTTTAGGGATGGGTTATTGGGCGTGGGACATCTCTCTACCCTCCTGGCAGACGATCTTATTCACAGCCTTGACCCTCTCTCAGATGGGGCATGCTCTGGCGATCCGTTCGAACCGCGACTCGTTATTCAAGATCGGCCTGTTTTCGAATAAACCCATGTTGGGCGCTGTGCTTCTGACCTTCATCTTGCAAATCGCAGTCACTTACTGGAAGCCTCTGCAAACTCTCTTCGATACTCATCCGCTCACGCTGCTGGAATTCGGCATCGCCCTGGGCGCGAGCACATTGATCTTCATCGCCGTAGAAATCGAGAAGCGGTTTTCGAGGCAGGGTCATAAAATGTGATATACTGAATTCATGGAGCGCATCATCACCGTAGCCAACCAAAAAGGCGGGGTTGGAAAAACCACCACCGTCGTCAATCTGGCCGCAGGGTTGGCGCGCCTGGGGCATCGAGTAGCCGTCATAGACCTCGACTCTCAGGGAGCCCTCACCATCAGCCTGGGCTTCGATCCCTACACTGTCCGTCCCTCCACGTACAACATCCTGCTCGACCAGGGTTCGACATTCAGCGAGGTGCTGCGAGAGGCGCGCCAGCGCATCCACATCGCGCCGGCCAATGCCGAGCTTATCGCTGCCGATTATAAGCTATACAACGAAGCAGACCGCACCTCTCGCCTGATCGAAGCCCTGCAGCACCCCCGTCAGCCGTTCGATTTCATCTTGATTGACACGCCCCCCAACCTGGGCCTGATTACTGTGAATGGGCTGGTTGCGGCGGGCGAATTGTTGATCCCCGTGGCGGCGAACTATCTATCCATGCGCGGCGTGCGTTCGCTTCTGGATTCTGTCTGGTTGATTCGCGAACGTCTCAATCCTCGACTAAAGCTCCTGGGAGTGCTGCCGACCATGGTACAACCCAAAGCGCCCCACGCAAAATCGGCTATTTACGAGATGCAAACCGTCTTCAAACAGAAAGTGTTTCACTCGATCATCCCATACGATCATGCTGCCGCAACAGCCCCTGCCTTGCGCCAGACCACCCTCGAATACGCGCCCAGCAGCGCCGTTGCTACAGCCTATCTCCATCTCGCTAAGGAGGTGAGTAATGCCAACTGACTTAACTCAAGATCCTCTGGAAGGAAAAGGGGAAGAAATGATCCCCGATAAGGGATTACCCTTCGACGATATAGACGATACACCCCTCGAAGATATCCCTCCCGAAGAGCGTATTCCAAACCTGGAAGAAGAGGAAATAACCTTCGACGATGAACAACCCCCTCTCATGAGGACAGAAGAAACTATCGAATCGAAAGAAACGTCTGCTTTCGAACTCTCCGACAAAGAAACTGAGGCGCTGATTGGCGACGTCGGAAAAGCCTTTGGCGCAGAAGCTGCTCCCTGGAGTTTCTCTAGAGAAGAAGCTGAAACTCTGATCGGCGACGTCGGTGAGGCTTTTCCTCCAACCGAGGCTTTCGGCGAGGCGTTTTTTGAAGACCAGGGGCTGCCCAGACACCCTGACGAGGCCCTACGCCTGGAGGAGTTCGCCCGGCCTCCCGCCGATTTCGCCGATGCAGGCATGAGCACCCATATTGAAGACGAACCGAAAAAAATCGAGGCGCTCTTCTCCGAGGAAGTTTTTCGGGCGCCCGGGCCAGACCTCTCGGCAGGAATCATCCCCCCCATCGCCGATACAGTAGATACCTCCTCTCCTCCCTTGACGGATAATTTAGTCACTCAAGCAGCCATTGACAATTTATGGGATCGAGCCAACAAAGCTCCAGATGCGATCAGAGCGAACATCACGACTCTATATATCGCCCAGCCGATGCTAGACCGCGTTCAGGCCGCGCGAAAACTACTCATGGCCGGAAAAGAGAACTTCGAAGAAGCTGAGCGCCATATCAACGAAGTCGAACTTCGCGTAGAGTTGAGCATCAAACTCAAAAATTGGTCGAGGAGGCTGATCCCCCTGATCTTCATGTATCTGGCAGCCTGGTTCCTAGGACTGATTGCCGTGATCTTCGTAATAGGCGAAAAACTCTTCATCGCCGGCCAACCAACCCTGACCTACATGGGCGGGAGCATGATTTGGGGAGGCATAGGCGGCATCATCGGCGCTTTGCTGCCGCTCATTCAGCATTACTCTACCGATCAGGATTTTTCATCACAGCACACCGTGTGGTACTTGACCAGTCCTCCCACCGGGGTCATCATGGGCGCCATCATCCACCTGTTCATGCAAGCCGGGCTGATCTCCCTCGCTAACGGGGAAATCAACTCCCCTGTGATCATCTACATCCTGGCCGGGCTGGCCGGTTACCAGCACAATGTCTTCACTGCTTTGATCAAACGCATGCTCAAAGTGCTGGATGTGGGGAGCGGAAGCAAGGGCGAAGAAAAGGAAGCGAAAAAAGCAGAGAAGAAAGTTGAGAAGCTACCAGAGACAGTTCCGCAAACGCCTCCCCTGCCGCCTGCAGAGGAGATCGTAGGGTAAAAAAATCGGGGCGCAAGATTGCGCCCCGATTTTCGTCTCTCGGAATTATTTCGCACTACACACGCTTTCCCCAGATCACCCCTTCGATAAAACGCACAAAGCGCAACACCCACGATCGTACTCGTGCATATACCTGGTAAAGATTGTAAAAACGATAGGGCCAAATCAACCGTTTTTCTTCTGCCAACAGCCCCGTCCATAAGACTGCCGCAGCCCCCCAGGTTAGACCCGCTCCGAATCCAACGAAGACAATTCGATCTCCGGACTGCACACGTCCATCTCGTATAGCTTCTACGGTCGCCAGAGGAATCGAGGCAGTGGAGGTATTCCCATAGCGATCCAGATTGACGACGACACGCTCCATGGGGACTTTCAACCGCTTTGCCGCGGTTTCGATGATGCGTTGGTTGGCCTGATGAGGGATAACCCAATCCACCTCATCTAACGTCATCCCGGCCAGCTCGATAGCCTCTTCTGTCGCCTGTTTCATTACGCGAGTAGCAAACCGAAAAACTTCCTGGCCGTTCATGTGGATGTAATGTAATCCATCCTGGACGGTTTGTGGGGTGGTTGGTAACTTGCTGCCTCCGGCAGGCACGATCAGCAAATCGGCGCCCGAACCATCCGAGCGCATCACAGAAGACAAGATGCCGCCTGGCTGCTCGCTGCCTTGGAGGACGAAGGCGCCTGCCCCATCGCCGAATAAGATACAAGTTGTGCGATCTTCCCAATTCACTAACCGGGATAGGGTCTCTGCGCCAAGTACGAGCGCGGTATTGATCGAACCTGTCTGTATCGCCTGAGCAGCCATGCTCAAGGCAATAATAAAACCTGTACAAGCCGCCGAGAGATCGAACGCGCCCGCTTTTCCAGCGCCAATACGATCTTGCACCAGGGAAGCGGTAGAGGGAAATAGGTGCTCCGGCGACGAAGTGGATACGATAATCAAATCTACATCGCCGGGACTGATTTTAGCCACCTCCAAAGCCCTGAGTGCAGCTTCCGCTCCCAGACTGGCAGTGCTTTGACCGTCTCCAGCAATATGGCGCTGACGAATGCCTGTTCGAGAGATGATCCACTCATCCGTGGTATCAACCATACGAGCAAGATCATCATTGGTCAACACCCGCTCAGGGACGCTTATCCCCCATCCGGTAATGTGGGCATAGCGTTTCATGCCCTTTCCCCATCGAATCGGCTCAGGATGATCGTGGCGTTATGACCGCCAAATCCAAACGAGTTCGACATCACATGATCCACATGCGCCGGGCGCGCCTGGTTAGGAATATAATCCAAATCGCATTCGGGATCGGGCTTCTCGTAGTTGATCGTGGGGGGGAGTTGCCCTTCACAGATGGCTTTCACACAGAAAAGCGCTTCCAAAGCCCCTGCCGCGCCCAACAAATGACCGGTCATTGACTTCGTCGAGGAGATCGCCAACCGATAAGCGTGTTCCCCAAAAACCGCCTTGACGGCCGCAGTTTCACTCCTATCATTGAGAGGGGTGCTGGTTCCGTGAGCATTGATGTAGGCAATTTCATCCCCATGCAGTCCTGCGCTTTCCAGGGCGGCCTGCATACACAAAGCCGCCCCCGCGCCGTTTTCTGCTGGCGCCGAGATATGGTAGGCGTCATTCGTCGAGCCATAGCCGCTGACTTCGGCCAGAATGCGCGCCCCGCGAGCTTGAGCATGATCGAGGGATTCCAAGATCAAGACCGCCGCTCCTTCGCCCATCACGAAGCCATCCCGATCGGCATCGAAGGGACGTGAGGCTCTCTCCGGCTCATCGTTGCGGGCCGACAAGGCGCCCATTACGATCATGCCAGCCAGGGCAATGGGCACAATCGTAGCTTCTGCGCCGCCCGCCAGGATCACATCCGCCTGACCGCGGCGAATCGCCTCGGCTGCTTCGCCCAAGGAATTGGCTCCCGTAGCGCAGGCAGTGACGACAGCGTAATTGGTGGCGCGCACCCCAAAATGGATGGCGATCATCGCCCCTGGGGTATCCGGCAACATGCGCGGGACGAGAAACGGACTCACCCGGGCGGGGCCTTGTTCTAGCAAGGTTTTGATATTCTCGAAGATGGTGCCGATCCCCCCAACCCCCGTGCCGATCACCGCCCCGATGCGGTCACGATTCTCGTCGTTGATCTCTAGTCCAGCATCTTCCACAGCCTGTTGAGCTGCTGCCAGAGCATACTGTGAGACCAGATCCATGCGCCGCGCCTCGCGACGTCCGAACAAGGCCTCGCCATCGAAGCCCTTGACCTCCGCTGCGAATGTGGTTTTATACTCCGTGGCGTCGAACCTGGTTATCAACCCGACGCCTGACTTCCCGGCGACCAGGTTGTTCCAGGTCGAATGAACGTCATTTCCAAGGGGGCAGATACAGCCTAATCCCGTGATCACAACTCGTTTGCGCATCGAACACTCCTTCGGACAGACTTTTCGACTTCTTTCATTATGAAAACACCCCAATAGCAGAATAGACGCGCGAAAGAAAAAACCCGCTGCCAGGGGCGAGCGGATTTTCGCTTCATTGGATAGAGCATCCGATCACGGAACGGTATATTCGATCTTCAAATTGGGGACGAGGTTAATATAGTCATCCACCCCATCCTTGTCGGTATCCGTGTTGAATTGGAAGCGGAATTGGATCTTCCCTCCCAACGAATTTTGGACATTGACTGTAGCATCAGGCCCTCCCATCCGAGCGATTCCCACGAAGACTTCGTTAGCGCTACAGAAACTCCACAAAGCGCCGCCGGGAGTGCCTGTGTAGAAATCATTTGGATCGAGATTTCCGTAGTTATAACGGTAAACGCCCATACAACCTAAATCTTCGAAGGGAGTACCATGAAGGTCACGTCCTTCGAAAACCAAAGACACTGCTTGAACAGTTGCGTCCAGAGGAATACTTATCAGATCGAATGTGACAAATCCTTGCCTGGAGTAATCATGTTTCGTATCTCCAACAGAAATATTGCTGCTTTGTTCACCAGTGGTGACTACGGAACCCGCGGAAATAGGCGTCCATAGATCATATAGATAACCTGAATCGGTCAGGCCTGTGGTGTCATCATCAGCAGCAATTCCAAGTTCTTCGACAACGATCTTCACCCAAAACAAACCACTGGTGGTAGTGCCAAATGCCTGTCCAGTTGCGCTTTCGAGGTTCCAAAAACCCAGCTTGTCGCCAGCGATCGCGGGTACGATCATAGGAATCCTCAACGTGAACGATTCTCCAGGTTTTACAGTCCCTGGGAAATAAATTCGCCCTGGAGCGCCCAATTGATCGCCATGATGAAAGACGACGCTAAATTGATTGGTCCAGGTACAGGTGCCAACGTTCTGAAGATCCCAAGTCTTCTCGAAAAACTCCCCCTGCCCCATCTCTGTATTATCAGGGATCGTTTCACTGACCATGTGGGCCAAAAGACAGGTGCTGGCGCCAACCTTCTGTGTCGGATACAGCGTCGGCAAAGCAAAGGTCAAGGTAGGCGTTGGCGTTCGTGTTAGCTCGGGGGTGGGGGTCGGCGTCGCGGTTGCCGACTGTGCAATCTTCGTAAGCTGCACAGCAACGATGGTTTCAGCCATTGCAGCAGCCGTTCCGGCAATGTTGGGGGTTGGCTCAACTGTTTCCGCCTTGCAGGCTGTCCCCAAGAATGCTAACAGCAGAAATACGCTAACGAAAACGAATTTTGGTTTCATAGATGACTCTCTTCGTGACTCTAATCTCCATTATTTGGAACAACCGCCTACCATTTTACTATACTCTCACGACAACAACAGCCAAACTTGACAATTCATATATGAATCCACTGCAAAAACTGCGAGTAGAGGCTCCGGGCGGCATATATGGGGGTGCGTGCGCAGCACGCACCCCCATATATGCCGCCCCGCCCCCTCGTTCATGAGTTTTTTCAGTGAACACATATATGAATTTTTTCAGTGAACTCAACCTTGATACAATCCCATATTCATGTATAATTTATTTGAACTAACAGGTAACTTATTCGCAATTTTTGGGGAGTATCATGAGTGGATCACGCCATCATCCGAAATTCCCCGCGGGAAGCCTGCTCTTTGCGGGGGCGACTCTTGCCATCTGCCTGACCATGATGAGCGGCGCCGATTCTTTACGCGCAGCGCCTGGCGAACAAGAGGAAAATCCAACACCCACTCTATCCCAAGAGGACCCCATTCCCTCAGCAACGCCGTCGCTCACTCCCCTACCGACAAACACAGAAACGCTCCCGTCAACCCCTACAACCACCAACACGTCAACGTCTCCGCCAACCTCCACAGAGACGCCGACTCCAACGAGCTCGGTCACCCCTCCTCCATCCGACACGCCGTCGCCATCGCCATTCCCATCTCCTACCGATACGCCCACTGCATCCCCAACAGCCACAGGAACGCCATCTCCAACCAGCACGCCGCCCCCACTGCCAGTAGACCAGCCACAAATCTTCTCGCTCAATTCGCAAAGCGCCGAGGAGATGAGCATCGTAATCAACGAAATCGCCTGGGCGGGAACTGCTGCTAACTCTGCAGACGAATGGATCGAGCTTTACAATCATGGGGATCAACCGATTGATCTCACCCAATGGACTCTCAAAGCCGCGGATGGCGCACCCAACATCACACTCAACGGTACAATCTCCGCTCATGGTTACTTCCTGCTCGAACGCACGGAGGATGACACAGTAAGCGACATCCCCGCCGACCAGATTTACACTGGCGCAATGAGTAACAGCGGCGAGAGTATCACGCTCAAAGACAACAGCGGATTTGTGGTTGACACTGCCAATATCGGCGTTGGATACTGGCCTGGCGGCAGAGATGGCAGCGGAACCCCGCCCTACGCCTCGATGGAACGCATAGACCCGAACAGCGCAGATTCTCCATCGAATTGGGGGACCAACAATGGAGTCATCCGTTATGGGGAGGACGCCAAAGGCAATCCTATCAATGGCACGCCCAAGTCAGCAAACTCGATATCGCAGGCAGCCAGCCCCACACCCACCGATACGGCTTCACCAACGAATACGGACATCACCACACCTACACCAACACCCTCTCCCACGGACACTTCGACCTCGACGCCAACCCCGTCCCCGACCGTTACCCCTTCGGGAACCGCAACCCTCATAAGCACAACCACACCAACCCCGACACAATCGGGCACGCCCTCTCCAACAAGCACGCCGACCCAGGTAACATCGGGAACGATCCTGATCAACGAAATCGCCTGGGCAGGCACAGAGGCCAGTTCCTATGACGAATGGATCGAACTCCACAACCCCTCGTCCCAATCCTTCGACCTGACGGGCTGCATGCTGATCTCCGACGATGGCTCCCCGAACATCGCATTGGCTGGAACTATTCCCGGCGGCGGCTACTTCGTGCTGGAGCGCAGCGATGATAATACGATCAGCGACATCTCAGCCGACCAGATCTACACAGGCACATTGAGCAACACGGGAGAAACGCTGCGGCTGTACGGCCCCTCCGGCGAAGTGATAGACACCGCCAACGGCGACGGCGGGGACTGGCCTGCTGGAGACGCCGACCTGCGCGCTTCCATGGAGCGCCGCGCCAACACCTCTGATAGCCCCTCCGCCTGGGACATCAACACCGGCTACGTCGCCAACGGCCTCGACGCCAATGGAAATCCCATCCGGGGCACGCCTGGTCAGCCCAACTCGGTCTGGTTCGCTACTCCCACACCGACTCCTACCCAAACGCCCACCCCATCCTCGACGCCATCACCCTCGCCCACGATCAGCCTGGTCCCGCCCGAAACCGTCTGGATCAACGAAATCGCCTGGGCGGGCACGATCGGCAACTCGAACGACGAGTGGATCGAACTCTTCTACGCAGGATTCGAGCCGCTCGATCTTACAGGCTGGGTGCTTGTCGCCGCGGATGGCAGCCCGAATATCGAGCTGGAAGGTGAGATCACGCCTTGGGGATTTTTCCTCCTGGAACGAACCGACGATACCACAGTCGCAGATATCCCCGCCGACCAGATCTACACCGGCTCACTCAGCAATAGCGGGGAGTTCCTCTACCTATACGGCCCCCATGGCGAATTGGTCGACTCCGGCGGCCAATCCGATGGCGGATGGCCGAAAGGAGACGCGGATACCCGCGCCACGATGGAACGGCGCAGCACAACAGCCGACGGGCGCGCTCTTTGGAACACCAATAACGGCTATGTCACGAACGGGATTGACGTAGACGGCTATCGCATCCGGGGAACACCCAGGCAAGCCAATTCGAATTGGTTCCCCAGTCCAACGCCAACGCCCCTGCCCGAGGGTATGGCAATCCTGATCAACGAATTCCTGCCCCATCCCAAATATGATTGGAATGGGGACGGGAAGTTCACATCCAGCGATGAGTTCATCGAATTGATCAACGCGGGGACGACCACAATCAACCTCGAGGGCTGGTTGCTGGATGACATCGAGGAGGGTTCTACCCCCTACGAGCTCCCCAAAATCAAACTAGCCCCCGGAGAAACCATCAGCTTTTTTCGCTCCAAAACGAGCATCTCTCTCTCGGACAGCGAGGATAGCGTGCGATTACTGCTGCCCGATGGCGTCATCGTAGACGAACGCGCCTACGTTTTCGCCACCGACGTCAACCTCTCCTGGTGCCGTCTTCCCGATGGCAGCGCCGAACTCGCCTATCCATGTTGGCCAACGCCAGGCGGCATGAACGCGGGGTATCCGCTGAGCGTCAACAACCAGGAAATTCAAGAAGACGAAGAAAACATCTCAGAAGAAATTCAACCAGCCATCGAAATCCCGCCTGGCTGGTTGATCCCAAAAGGAAATAGAGTTTGCGGGGTCCAGTGATCTGCTCAGAACTGCCGCGACCACTTCTCGTCCCAGCGTTCGACCACCACCTTCGTCTGAGTGTAGAACTCGACGGCATGGCGTGCCTGGCCATGCAATGTGCCGAAGAAGCTGTCTTTCCAGCCGCTGAAGGGGAAGAAAGCCATCGGCGCGGCAACTCCGATATTGATGCCCACATTCCCCGCCTGGACTTCATAACGGAACTGCCTAGCAGCCCCGCCATTGCTGGTAAACAAACAGGCCATATTGCCGAATCGCCCCCGGTTGATGATCTCGATAGCCTGACCTAAAGTATCCGCATGGATCAAGGTGAGTACAGGCCCAAAGATCTCTGTTCGGGCTACTTCACTTGCCAGGGGAAGATCTTTCAAGATGGTAGGCCTCAAGAAATAGCCATCAGGATAACCAGCAACCTGGGCTTCACGGCCATCAACAAGCAGATCGGCGCCATCATCAACACCCTGCTGGATCAAACCCCGGATGCGTTCCCTGCTTTCTGGGCTGATCACCGGCCCCATGGTGACACTGTCTTCTAAGCCATAACCGACCACGCGTTCATCCGCGGCTTTGGCAATCGCCTGCGCGAAAACCTCCCTGGCATCTCCCACGGTGATGACGGTCGAGGCCGCCAGGCAGCGCTGACCGGCGTTGCCGAACGCGCTATCGGCGACAATGCGGGTGGTCATCTCCATATTCGCATCGGGCATGACCACCAGGGGGTTCTTGGCCCCACCCTGGGCCTGTACGCGCTTGCCATTGGCCGCGCCGCGGCGATAGATATGCCTGGCTACTGGGGTCGATCCCACGAAACTGACACCCTTCACATCAGGGTGATCCAGGAGGGCATTGACAGCCTGCGCGCCGCCATTGACCAGATTCACAACCCCGGGCGGAAAGCCAATTTCCTCGAAGAGGCGAAACACTTTCTGCATGGTGATGGGGCAGCGCTCGGAAGGCTTCACCAACACCGCGTTGCCACAGGCAACCGCATACGGCAAAAACCAGAAGGGGATCATCCCTGGAAAGTTGAAAGGAGCGACAATCGCCACGACCCCCAGCGGCTGGCGGATCATATATTCATCAATGCCCGGGGCAATGTCCTCCGAGAATTCGCTCTGCATCAGTGCAGGGATACCGCAAGCCACTTCGACATTCTCGATGGCCCGCCGCATTTCCCCGCGGGATTCTCCCAACGTCTTGCCGTTCTCCATAGTGATCGTGCGAGCAAGCTCCTCGAAGTGTTCTTCGAGCAAATTCTTCAGCTTAAACATATACTGGATGCGGCTGACAGCCGGTGTATATCGCCATTCCCCAAAAGCCGACGATGCGGCTTCCACAGCTTTGCTTACATCAACAGTGGTAGACAAAGGCGCCCGGGCCAATACTTCAGCCGTGGCAGGATTGTGAATATCGAGAAAGTCCCCGGAACCGACATCAACCCACTGCCCACCGATATGGTTTTTCAATACTTCTATAGTCATAGCGCGGCCTCCAGGCGCAACCAAACATTCAACCGCGGAGAGCGCTGAGATCGCAGAGAAAAACAAATATCAGCTCCGCGCTCTCTGCGTGCTCTGCGGTTAAACATTTGTGCGAATGATGTAAATGTTGAGCAGTAATACTATAAATCTCCTGTTCTGGAAGGAGACTAACAATTAATACGGATACCAATACTCCTTCACGCCGCCTTCGATATCCCAGTGCACGTGCTTGACCTCGTAATATTCATCGAGACCCTCCTGACCCAGCTCGCGCCCCAGGCCGCTCATCTTCATGCCGCCGAAAGGCCCGGCGAAATTATCCGTCAGCGGGTCGTTGATCCAGATCGTGCCAGCTTTGACTTCCTCGAAGAAGCGTTTGACCAGCCTGGCATCGCGGCTCATCAGCGTCGCGCCCAGGCCATACTGGCAATCATTGGCCAGCGCGATAGCCTCGTCGAAATCTTTGTAGGGCATGAGGGGGATGACTGGCCCGAAGGTCTCCTCACGCATCAGGCGCATCCTGTGATCCACGCCGGTGACGACCGCAGGAGTCAGGAAAAACCCGCGTGGAATTTGGGCTGGTCGCTGTCCCCCGACGAGTATCTCTGCCCCCTGGGAGACCGCCTCCGCGAGCTGCTCCTCGACCTTGATGCGGAACTCATCGCGGATCATCGGGCCGATATCAACGCCTTCATCCAGGCCGTTGCCCAGGCGCAATTTGCCCACGAAATCAGCCAGTTCCTCGCTCAGGCGAGGGAAGATGCTCTCGTGAACGTAGACCCGCTCGGTGCTGGTGCAGACCTGCCCGGTGTTGATCAACGCCGCATACGCCAACCCGGATACAGCCATATCCAACTCAGCATCCGGGGCGATGACCATGGCGTCCTTGCCGCCCAACTCCAGGTGCAGCCTCTTCATCATCGGCGCGGCCAGTCTGGCGATATGCTTCCCGACCGCGAGCGATCCGGTAAAGGCGATCACCGGCACATGGGGGTGCGTGACCAGCGGCTCGCCCACCTCGGGGCCATAGCCGGTGACCACGTTGACCACGCCCGGAGGCAGGTGATCACATGCCGCCTCGACCAGCCTCAGCGCCGACAAGGGCGTCAACTCCGAGGGCTTGATCACCACAGTGTTGCCCGCCGCCAGCGCAGGGGCCATCTTCCAGGCCAGGAGCAAGAGCGGATAGTTCCACGGCACGATGCAGCCCACCACCCCATACGGCTCTTTGAGCACGAAGTTGAACTGCCCCGGCTCTCCGGGAGGGATCACCCGCCCGCGCTCGTGACGAGCTAATTCGGCGTAATAGTCGAAGGTGTCTTCGACCCAGCGCATCTCCTCATCGTTCTCAGGGAGGGGTTTGCCCTCCTCCCGAGTCAACAAGCGCGCCAATTCCTCATGATGAGCGCGGATTTTGGCAGCCGCCTCATGAAGAGCAGCAGCCCGCTCGTTGGCAGGAACCCTCTTCCAATCCACGAAAGCCGCTCTCGCCGCATCCACCGCAGCCGAAACATCTTTCGCCGCGCCGCGCGGCGCAGCATCTAAAATCTCCTCCGTGGCAGGATCAACGATAGAAATTTCCTCGGACGCATTACCAGAAGTGAATTGGCCGTTGATATACATATGCTATCCCTATCTCTTCGCTTCAACTCCCAATATGGTCAACAATCCAACAGGGGTCAATATCACAATCCCCTGAAATTCTTGAAGATCAAGCAAATGGTGTATCATCTCAATAATAAGGGGGGAGGGGGGTGTGCGGGCGGCGAAGCCGCCCGCACACCCCCCATCTTCCCCCAAGTTAGCTTGCATCTCCCGGATCAGGTGAAATAATTCCTCTCGTTTCTGCCTCCAGTGATCGTAGACCTGAACTGGCACAACGGCTGCAGCAGGTTTCCCATGACGACTGATCATATATGCATCATCCCAGTATTGGACTTTCTCGACCAGATCACTAAACTCTTTTCTGGCTTCGGTCACACCAAGTTCTCTTTCCATTCGCTAGCTCGGCCTCTCTCGATACGAATTCATAATATATTCATATTGTACATATTGTCAAGGCAAATGCAGTTAAAAAGTAACTACTCAGCCAAACGGAGAAATTCCCGAAAAAAGGGTGTGCGTGGGGGGGCTGCGCCCCCCCACGCACACCCTTTTTTCGGGCTAATCCGTTCGATGACTGAGCAGTTACGTTAAAAATATCAGGGGCATCTTCCAAACAAAAAAGACGCCCAAAATGGACGTCTTCTCAGTAGCGGGGCCAGGACTCGAACCTGGGGCCTTCGGGTTATGAGCCCGACGAGCTGCCACTGCTCCA
Source organism: Chloroflexota bacterium (assembly GCA_016865865.1). Lineage (GTDB taxonomy): Bacteria > Chloroflexota > Anaerolineae > Anaerolineales > UBA11858 > NIOZ-UU35. The sequence continues at coordinate 72,609 of VGOC01000001.1, read as the reverse complement.
CCCCGCGTCGTTTCGTTTTGCTCGCCTTGGCGCGAGCGGACGGCATTATAGCACGCCGACTCGACAGCGTCAAGGCAAATCTTGATCGTCGAAGAATAACGCCGCCCAAACCTGCCAATTCTCGATCGACTCCGGCGACGCCAGGGGAGTCGTGGTCGGTGGAGAGGGGGTTGCATCGGGATCAACCAGTGGAACGATCAGATGAACCCCTTCTGGCGCCATACGCATATCTTCGAAAGCAAATTGCTCGACCGGCGCTTCCGAAGTAGCATATGCCATCTGGGTTTCCAGATAGAGCTTGGTTTGCCGTAAGCCCAACAGCCGCTCTTCGACGCGCATGGCCTCCTCGGAAAGCGTACGCATCTCTGCGAGGCGGTTGTTGAAGCCCAGTACCAGCAGCACCAGGACCACGATCACCACCAGAAGGATCAAGAAACGTCCACTGCGAAGGAAAGAGAGCATGACCTCATCTTATCGCGACTCGATTGCCGCCACAAGTACGAATCTTGCACAAAAAACTCCCGACTTTTCAGTCAGGAGTTTTGTGCCGAAGGTGGGATTTGAACCCACACTCCCGTAATTAGGAACTACGCCCTGAACGTAGCGCGTCTGCCAGTTCCGCCACTTCGGCCACAGACGATATTTTACTCGGATTCATGGGTTTGTCAACGAGAATTGAAGTTTGCTACATTCCATCCCCATGCTATAATTTCAGCGAGGGTATGATCACATGGACAATACAATTCAGCAAGTTCTGACGGCGTTAACCACTTTTCCGGGCAACCTGATCTACCACATCGCCCTGGCCTTTTCGATTGCTGGCGCTTTGCAAGCTGCCCTGAACCTCTGGCGCGATAGCGAATTCCCCCAGGGGCAGCGTATGGTGCTCGGCCTGGGGTTGATGCTGGGGTTAAGGTTCGTCCTCTTCCTCAGCGCGGGGCTTGCTCAACAGGGTCTCTCGAACCCCCATATCCTACTCCCCATCTTAGATCGCACGGCCTCCGTCCTCAGTCTGATCATCATCCTCTGGCTATGGATCTTCCCTGAACCCGCGCGCCTGGCCGATGCTGCCAGCGGCTTGTTGGGAATGCTTACAGCCGCAGCCGCGGCGCTCAGTTGGGCCTGGTGGTTTGGTCACTTCACCGAATCGGCTTTCAACGCGTCCTGGTTGGATTTTGGTTGGGAATTCTTCGCCATCGCCTTACTCATCTCAGGCATAGCCCTGCTCATCATCCGCCGCCCCAATGGCTGGGAATATGGCCTGGGCATGATGGTCATCGCCAGTTTTGGGCATATCTTGCACCTGATCATCCCACAAACCGACAGCGACTTTCCCGGTTTTGTGCGCCTGGCCGAAATGGCCGCCTACCCAATCCTGTTCTCTTTACCGAGAAGGTTCAATCCCCCACAGAAAGAAATCCCTGTTAGCGAGGCCGCCCCAGCAACTGTCCAACAGTCTATTATCCAGGAACGGCCTCAGTACGGCATCCCACTCGAACATTTCAAAGCTATGCTATCTATGCTGGGAGAATCCTCAGGCCTCGAACTGTGTAAAGCGATCTCTCGGGTTGTCGCCGAAACCATGCTGTCGGATATCTGCCTGGTGCTCCTGCCCCCAGGCAAAAGCGGACAGCTCTGCTTCCAATGCGGATATGATCTCATCCGTGAAGAAACCCTTGGGAGAATGACGCTCGACCAGGAACGAATCCCCCTATTGAGTTCGGCGATGAAAAAATGCCGTCCGTTACGCCTGCCAGCCAGCAGCACTTCGCAAGATATGACCAGCCTGGGGAATATCCTACACCTGGGGAGCACTGGACACCTTCTGGCAGGATTCGTGCAAAGCCCTGAGGGCGAACCATCCCTGGGCATCTTACTGCTCTCTCCACACTCAGAACGCCGCTGGAGTCGCGAAGATCAAAAATACCTCGAAGAGATCAGCAAAGGGTTGGCCCCGATCTTGCATCGTTCTCAGCAATGGGCAGCAACTCGAGCAGAGTTAGAGAAAACGAAAAATGACCTGCAATCTTTCCAGGCGATGTTGGAAGAAACCCAGATCGAAAACCAGGCCCTGAAATCAGAAAAAGATACCCTCAGCAGGGAAGTTCTCGGTGAAAAGAGAGCGGAAGAGTTAGATACCCTGAAAGACGAACAAAAGAAAACCCAAGACACCATCTCTCGCTTGCAAGTCGAAAACCGGCGTTTGGGCGAGATGGTCGAGAGCCTGATCGCCGAAGCCGATACCCACGAACTGACCACCTCAGGCCAGCTTAGGAAAGAGCTGCAAAAGGCTCTCGAGGAAATAGCTCAACTCGAGAAGCAACTGGTCAAAGTCGAAGGACATGCCCAAGAAAGCGTTGGGGCGTCTGAAACAACCAGCGCAATATCCGATGAACAGATCGAAGTATTGGCGTCTATTGCGCAAGATCTACGGCAGCCCATGTCCTCTATCGTAGGCTACACCGATCTGCTGCTTGGCGAGTCGGTAGGCATCCTCGGCGCGCTGCAACGAAAATTCCTGGAGCGAATCCGGGCATCCACCGAACGCCTGGAGATGCTGCTGGATGATCTTCTGCGCATCACCGTGTTGGATGGAGAACAGCTCAAGCTCAATCCAGAAGCAGTGGATCTCGGAAGCGCCATTGATAAGGCCATCGCCGACACCAGCGCCCAAATGCGAGATAAAAATATCGTCCTGCGCGTCGACCTTCCCGAGAAAATGCCCTTCATCCATGCCGATCGTGACGCCTTGCAACAGATCCTGATCCACCTGTTGAAGAACGCGGGAGCGGTCTCTCCCATAGAAGGAGAAATCTACCTGCGAGCTGACATCCAGGATGCCGAGAACGAGCGCGATTATGTGCTGATCCAGATCGCTGACCAGGGTGGGGGAATACCGAAAGAGGATCTACCGCGCGTCTTCTCCCGCCTCTACCGCGCGGATAATCCCCTCATCGAGGGCGTAGGCGACACCGGCGTAGGGCTCTCGATTGCCAAGACCCTGGTGGAATCCCATGAGGGGCGAATCTGGGTAGATACCGAAATGGGCAAAGGCTCCGCCTTCAACATACTCCTCCCACTCTATCAGGGGGATACTACCTCTCAAGGTAAGGAAGGACATTCCTGATGATCCTGCGCCGTGAACATATCCTGGCGCTGGTCACTGCCTTGACTTCCACCGTGATCCTCGCAGGCAGTCTCATCCTGGCCATAGCTGAAGATCAGCCATCGCTTGCGCTGGTTCCATCGTCAACGAACACAGCCTCGATCACGCCATCACCGACGCTCTCCCCTACCCCTCTACCAACCCAAAAACCTGGGGAGCCTACCTATACAGCTTCTCCGATCCCCTCGCCGACAGAACCCCCAACCCAAACGCCAGAGACACCGCCCCCAACAACCTGCCCGCATCCTCCTGGCTGGGAGCAGATCACCGTCAACCAGGGAGACACGTTGAAAAGCCTGGCAGCCAGACACGATACCTCGGCTGATGAGCTGGCAGAGGCGAATTGCCTGCTCGTCAGCAATCTGCCCCCCGGGAGCAAGATCTACGCCCCGAAACTGCCTCCCACCCCAACCTACATCCCGTGCGGCCCGCCGCCGGGGTGGGTATATTACACCGTCAAATCAGGGGATACTCTCTATCAGATCGGCCTGGCGCATGGGGTCAGCGTTTCTCGATTGCAGCAGGCGAACTGTCTCGGCTCATCCTCGTATATCCGAGCCGGCCAACAGCTTTTCGTTCCCTTCGTTCCCACGCGAGTAGCCAGCGCTACATCAACGGTCTCTGCAACTTCGACAGCGACCAGCGGGGCAACGCCAACCAGCACGCCCACCGCCAGCCCTACGAACACAACCGCCCCAACCGCGACAGCGACAACCATGCCTACTTCGACCGCCACAGCGACAACAGCGCCCACAGCTACCAGCACATCGGTTCCGACGGATACAGTCATACCCACACCATCGCCTACCAGTCCACAACCCTAGGGGAGTCTCGCGACCGCGCCCACCAGCTCATCACGACTATGACTTCGCCAAAACGTTTGCTCTGGATACTCCTCGTCCCATCGTTCATCCTAGGCTGTGTTCAATCAAGTCTGGTCGGCGCTATTCCAGCCAATATCGAACGGGCCGAAGCACAGGCGACCGTTGCGCTGGCGACGATCCCCGCGGATGCCACGCCCACCCCGACCCCCTTTCTACCCCTTCCTCCAACGCCGACTTATATCCCCACAGAATTTCCCACCCCCGCGCCAACTGCCACCCCCCAGCCCGAGGTCGAATCCCAACCCGTGAGCAGCGGGGACACATCCCCCGCCCAACCGATCAACTATCCCCAGGATCAGATCAATATCCTCTTATTAGGGTCAGATCAACGTGTGGGTGAAATCGGCTTCCGCACCGACACGATCGTCTTACTCAGCATCAATACGCGCAATCAAACTGCCAGTATGGTTTCCTTCCCGCGCGACCTGTATGTGTATATCCCCGGCTATACCTACAACCGCATCAATACCGTCATGTACTATGGCGGTTTTCCACTCATGGCTCAAACGCTTCAGAATCAATTTGGCGTCCGGGTAGATCATTATCTTCTGGTTGGATTGGATGCGTTCATCGAAACCATTGATAGCCTGGGGGGCATCAACGTGCATGTGGGCGAAACCCTGAGAGATCAACGCACCGGCTACGGATATTACACAGTCAAAGCCGGAGAGGTGATGATGAGCGGCGCGGATGCTCTCTGGTACGTGCGTTCCAGATATACCACCAGCGACTTCGACCGCACCCGCCGCCAGCAAGAAGTGATCCAGGCGATTGGAGACCGCCTGTTGAGCATGAACGCCCTGGAGAGCGCCGATGAGCTTTACGATATCTATTATAGAAACGTTACTACCGACATGAAGTGGGTTGATATCGCGCCAATGGTGCCATTAGCGGCGCAAATTGGCGATCCGGATGATATTCAACGCTATGCGATTGGCCGCGGCCATGTGATCCCGTGGACGACTCCCGGCGGCGCGCAGGTGCTGCTGCCCCAGGAGGGTGCCATCCGCGCCTTGTTGCAGCAGGCTGTTGGATCGCCTTAAAAAAGCCGTGTTCCCGTAGGTGCAAATGTCTTCTCAGGAAACGTAGTAAAATGTAGGCAACTGCCTGACATAGCTTCGCCTTGCTCTGCACGCCTGCGGCGAAACCAACGAGACACTGATTTCTTGGTCACGGATACTTCGACTTCGCTCAGTACAAGTGTCATAGACAAACACGGATGAAAAACATGAACATCCGTGCAATCCGTGTTATGCGGCAATAAATAGGCAGGCATTACTAGGAGAATATCATGCAAATCTTGGCATATATAGCGAGCAACTTTATTTCAGAGTATGAAAATGTAGCTAACAGTAGTATTGCCTATCTGTTGAATGAATATCCTGCGGCGCGTGCGGCACTCAAAAGCCTTCTTGCTAGTGATAACGTGCCGACATATTACAAAACCGAATTATCTACAACATCTAATGGGAGACCGGACGTAACCGGGATCGATATAAATGGCAACAAAACGGTGATTATCGAAGGAAAGTTTTGGGCGAATTTGACACCGAATCAGCCCAAGAATTACTTGAAAGAGCTATCGGGGAGCGGAAAGATTTTGTTCCTTGCACCAGGAACGAGATGTGCTTCTCTAAAAACGGAAATTGAAAAAAGGCTGAACGGAGAAAATGAGAAGGTAATTATCAGTTCTTGGGATAATTTCTTGGCATTAATTGAGAGAGAAAATAGCGAACAATATAGTCATCGGTTGGATGCTGATTTGCTCCAAATCAGAGAATTATGCCAAAAGATGGATGCTGAAGGAATGCCACCATTAAGCGCATCTGATCTTGACCCGATGAACGGCAGGAGAGTATCGCAATTTGCAGATGTGATAGACGAGTGCAATTTGCTTTTACGAAAGCGGGAAAAATTTAATTTCAAGGGTTTAAAAACTACTCCGACAAAATATGGAAACGGGTTTTACTTTCGCATTTTTAGCTTTGGATGTTATTTGGCCTTTGACAGCCATAAGTGGTTTGTGAGGGGGAATCATGCACCTATTTGGTTGAATATCAGAAAAGATAATGGCTCGCAGTGGTCCGAATCGGAGCAAATTGTGCATGCCTTACGCTATTTTGATGCACGCAATGCCTATGATAGCGATTATGGCATTGAGCTTCAGCCGGGAATGGATAAAAGTCAGGTAGTGAATCACATTATAGATAAAGTAACAGAAGTACTGGAGTACCTAAATGGCAGGTTTGTAAATGGGCAAATTACCAGATAATTTGAGAAAATTTACTGATGAATCGGTCTGGACATTTGCGAAAACTTATCCGAAAACGTGGCCCCATGAATACATTGTTAAAGACAGAGTAGATGAAGAATTATTTGTGGAGTTAGTCAGGCATATCAGAGTGTATGGGTATATCGGGAAGTTTTACAGGAGAGATATTACCTATTTTGAAGACCGAGACAAAGTGTATTGGACGATGGGAGCACCTATTGAGGAAACAACAATTGTCAATAGGTGTACTAAAGAACAGACTTACGAATATCGTTTAGCACACAATGATTTATCAAAATAAAGAGCCGCATAACCCCGCATCAACCCCGACTCGCCTCCGGCTCTGGTACGCGGCGCGAAAAATGCAAAGTTTGGCTATAATGAAATAGTCGAGTAATGCAAAGTCGGCGAGCGGGTTATGCCCATGTTGATCCGTGTAAAGAATCTTGCTCTGTTTGTAAAGAATTTACTCCCTCGGAGAAAAATCATGACCCTGCAAGGCAAAGGTTTCTATATCTGGAAGATCAAAGATTGCGAAGGTGGAGACGCCGGCAAAATCGCCAGCGTAGCCAAACAAGCCGGGCTGAGCCACGTGCTTATCAAGATTGCTGACGGCATCTACACGTTCAACTATGATTGGAACAGGCGGATTGACCTGGTGCCGCCCGTCGCCAAAGCCTTGCGCGCCCAGGGCATTCAAGTCTGGGGCTGGCACTTTGTTTATGGAGACGAGCCAGGTAAAGAGGCCAGCATCGCCATTCAACGCGTCAAAGGCCTCAACCTGGATGGCTACGTCCTCGACGCAGAATCTCATTACAAGGAACCGGGAAAAGCCACGGCAGCCAAAACCTTCATGCGAGAACTCCGCAATGGCATCGGCAATACTATCCCTGTGGCTTTGTCTTCTTATCGCTTTCCCTCCCTCCACCCCATCCCATGGAACGAATTCCTCGAGAAGTGCAACTACAACATGCCGCAGGTTTATTGGGTGAGCGCGCACAACCCCGGATCACAATTAGCCAGGACGTTGAATGAATTCGCAAGCCTGAAATACAAGCCCCCCATCATCCCCACCGGGGCCGCTTTCACCGAACATGGCTGGGCCCCAACGACGCAAGAAGTGCAGGAGTTTCTGGTCACAGCCCGGTCGTTCAACCTCAGCGCGGCCAATTTCTGGGAATGGTGGAACGCCCGCCAGGTGCTCACGCCTAAACACCAGATCTGGAACGTCATCGCCCAATTCGATTGGGGCGGCGGCGGGGCGCCGGATATCACCGCCAGGTATATCAACGCCCTCAACAAGCACGATCACAACCAGGTCGCCGAGCTATACAACGACCGGGCTGTACATGTCACCTCAGCAAGCACGATCGTCGGCAAAGATAAAATCCGCGCCTGGTATCAGACGTTCTTCGCCAATGTTCTGCCCAACGGCATTTTTACCCTGACTGGCTTTTCCGGCACAGGGAACTCCCGCCATCTCTCCTGGACGGCTCGTTCGAGTGTGGGCAATGTCAATGACGGCAACGATACCCTTGGTTTGATAGACGACAAGATCACCTATCATTACCTGCACTACACGATCTCGTAATTCCAATAAAAGTATCATCTCAATAATAAGGGGGGCGGGGGGTGTGCGGGCGGCTTCGCCGCCCGCACACCCCCCATCTTCCCCCAAGTTATTGAGAAGATACCAATAAAAGCTATTTCGATTTCTTCGCTGGTCTGGGCACATCCCAGGGGATAGACATCTCCAGAATTCGGTCGTCAGATCGAACCTCCTGAACAGATTTACCGCGCTCCGCTGCCCGGGTTTGCACGGGCGCATCACCCAGGTTGACCATCTTGGGGGCATACTTCTTCAGGCGCAAAGTGATTGGTTTGGTTTTCGCACCAATGACACAGCCGATCAAGCTGACGCCTGCGGGTAGTTTCCAGGCGATAACGCCTTTTCCATAGCGCCCCTGGATTGGAAATTCTTCCTGCTTCACCCGCTTGGCTCGCCCGTCGGAGGCCAGCAAGAACACCTCGCCGCGTTGCGGAATCAACTCGGCGCCGATGACTTCATCCCCCTGATCCATTTTGATGCCCATCACCCCTGCGGCCACCAACCCCATCGGGCGCACATCTTCTTCGGAAAAACGGATGGCCATCCCGCTCGCGGCTACTAACAAGATGTCTTTTTTGCCGTCCGTCAGGCATATCCAGCCCAAACGATCTCCCTCATTTACCCTGGCCAGAGTAAACGGCGTGGCTGCCGGGCCGGGCAACTCTTCGGCGGCTGTCTTCTTCACCATCCCCTGGCGGGTGATCGAAAGCAAATACCAGCCTTCCTCTAACTGATCTTTCGGAGGCAAAGCGAAGATCACAGCGACTTTGTCGTTTTCTGTCAAAGACGACATTTTGTGGAATGGCACGCCCTCGGCAGGTTTGTCGGTTTCGAGAATCGACAGCACAGGCAGCGAAGCTGTTTGCCCGTTATCGGCGACAAGATACAAAGTATCGCGGGTATTCACCCGGATCAGGCGCTTCGGGGCGGCGCTGCCGCTGACGCGCGGCCGGTCGTCCTTCGATGTGCGCGAGATCAACCCCTCGGAGGTTAGCGAGACCCATACTGTCTGCTCCGGCGTCAGGCTGCTTAGGCGTACTGGGATATCTTCCTTATCCCCCTCGACTGAGATGATCTGTGTCCGGCGCGGGTCGCCATATTCCTCTTTGACCGTCCGAAGTTCATCGGAGATGACATTGCGTATCTTGACTGGCGATTTCAGCAAAGCGACCAGCGCCTTGATCTTTGCCTGGATGTCTTTATGTTCCTGCTCGATCTTTTGACGCTCGAGGGCAGCCAGACGCCGTAGAGGCATATCCAATATCGCCTGGGCCTGCTCATCGCTGAGCTTGAAGCGGCGTCGCAGGTTTTGGTTGGCCGTCTCTACGCGGCGTGATTTCCGGATGATGTCAATCACTTCATCCAAATTAGCCAGGGCGGTCATCAGGCCAGATAGAATATGTTCTCGCTTGCGGGCGCGTTCCAGATCGAATTCGCTGCGCCGTTTGATGATCTCCAGGCGATGATTCAAATAGACCCGCAGAGCCTGCTTCAAGTTGAGCATACGAGGCTCCCCCTCGACGAGCGCCAGCATAATCAAACTGAATGTCGTGCGCATGGAGCTGTACTTGAACAGATCATCCAGCACCTTTTCGGGATCGGCGGTTTTAGTCAGTTCGATCACCACGCGCACGCCTTGACGATCCGATTCGTCCCGAAGGTCGGCAATGCCTTCGATTTTTACTTCTCGCGCCAGGCTGGCGATCCGTTCCAGCAAGGTGGCTTTATTGACCATATAGGGGATTTCAGTCACCACGATCCGATTTCTACCCCGGCTCATCTCTTCGATATGAGCGCGCGCCCTCACCATGATCAGACCACGCCCTGAGCCATACGCCTTTTGCAGACCCCCATCTTCGGTCTGGTCAATCACGATTCCGCCAGTCGGGAAATCTGGCCCCTTGATGAATTTCATCAAATCGGCCACGGAAATATCATCGAGGTCTTTCCAGTTTTCCAGCATGTACACTAAAGCATCAATCACCTCCCCCAGGTTGTGAGGTGGGATGCTGGTAGACATCCCCACCGCAATGCCCGTGATGCCATTGATGAGTAAATTCGGCAGGGCAGCCGGGAGCACATCAGGTTCAGAGAGGGTGTCATCGAAATTGGACGAAAAATCAACCGTGGCTTTATCAATGTCGGATAACATGTGGGAGGCAAGAGCAGCCATACGTGCCTCGGTATACCGCATAGCGGCGGGAGAATCCCCATCCATGCTGCCGAAGTTGCCCTGACCATCCACGAGTTGATAGCGCATAGAGAAGTCCTGCGCCATGCGCGCCATGGCATCGTATACCGCCATGTCGCCATGCGGATGGTACTTCCCCAGTACTTCACCGACAATGCGGGCAGACTTTTTATAAGGCGAGTCGGGACGAATGCCCATATCATGCATGGCGTAAAGGATGCGGCGGTGAACCGGTTTTAGCCCATCCCGGGCGTCGGGCAAGGCGCGTGAGACGATGACGCTCATTGCATAATCCAGATAGGATTGCTGCATTTCTTCATCTATATCTATTTTGCGAATTAAACCGATCTCCATGGGATTCTCCAAAATCTAGCATATTGGCGTATAGATGGGGCGCATCTCCATATTCAAGATGCACCCCACCTGAAGTGCGGCGATTATAACATGAACAAAAAAATCCCCTCTCGCTTCGAGAAACAGCGAGAGGGGATTTACTGCGGCATCGGTCAGGTTGACAACCTGACCCACAAAGTATACCTGACCTACAGAATACACCTAATCATCGATGAAGTCATCATCTACCTCGTAATCTTCCTCGTCGATGGTTTCATCTACACCTTCTTCGATGATACTGGCCACCGGAAGGTTTTCGTATGTCCCCCTCTGAGACTTGCTGGGAGCGAAAGGCCCATCAACGAAACCTGTGCCAGCCGGAATGAGCTTACCGATGATTACGTTTTCCTTCAAGCCGTAGAGCGGATCTTCACTGCCACCCGCGGCTGCACGTGTAAGTACCTTGATGGTGTGTTGGAAGGAGGCGGCCGAGAGGAACGAATCTGTGCTCAAAGACGCCTTGGTGATGCCTAACAGAATCTCGCGATATTTGGCAGATCGTTTTCCTTCCGCCAACAGCGCTTCGTTCACTTTCAACAACTCGAGGCGATTGACAATATCCCCAGGCAGGAATTCGCTGTCGCCAGGATTGCTGACGACGACTCGCGACATCATCTTGCGGATGATCACCTCGAAGTGTTTGTCGTGGATGTTCTGACCTTGAGAACGATACACGTTCTGTACTTCAGAGAGCAAGTACATTTGTGTGGCCTCACGACCTTGAATCCGCAAGAGATCATGAGTGTTCAGGGAACCTTCCGTCAGAGGCTGACCCGGCTCCACATGTTCGCCATTCTCCACCATCAAGCGGGCGTTGCTGGGGATTTCGTATTGCTCTTCATCACGTATCTCACGTGAGACAATCACATGATCGTCCTCGATTCGAACGCGGCCATCATGTTCTGCGACGATCGTTTTCCCTTCGTCCTTCTTATGGGCGATAAGGACATCGCCTTGCTTGACCTCGTCCTCGTCTTTCACATGAGCTTCCCAACCCCGCGTGATCTTATACGAATTGCTGGTCATCTCGCTATGAACGACATGCACGATTCGCAAGTCATCATAGCGCTCGGATAACTCGATTTGAACGACTCCAGCAATCTCGCTGACAACCGCCTCGCCTTTCGGGTTCTTCCGTGCTTCGAAGATCTCTTCGACACGCGGGAGACCAGTCGTAATATCCGTGCCGGCTGCGACGCCGCCGGTGTGAAAGGTTCGCAGGGTCAATTGAGTGCCCGGCTCGCCAATCGACTGAGCAGCAACGATCCCCACTGCCGCGCCGATATCAACTACCTGTCCACGGCCTAAGTCCATCCCATAACATTTCGCGCAGATGCCATATTCCAGTTCGCAAGTCATCGGTGAGAATATTTTTACTTCTTCGATTCCTGCTTTGGTGATTCGGCGGGTTTCTTCCCTGTCGATCAAATCCCCGATGCCAACAATGACCTCACCGGTTTTCGCATCGACAATTCGTTCAGCAGCAAGCCGACTGTACAAACGGCTACCCATCGACTGTCCAGCCACGTCATCAGATTTTCGGATGGCGATGCCATTTGTCGTGCCGCAATCTTCGGCATTGATAATGATATCCTGCGCGACATCCACCAGGCGGCGAGTCAGATAACCGGCGTCAGCCGTACGGAGAGCGGTATCTGCCAGACCTTTGCGAGCGCCATGGGAGGAGAGGAAGTATTCCAGAGAGGTCAGGCCCTCACGGAAATTCGAACGAATAGGCATAGGGATGATGCGCCCGGAGGGATCGGCCATCAAACCGCGCATACCTGCCAACTGCGAAAGCTGACCGAAACCACCCTTGGTAGCTCCAGAATCCGCCATGGTAGCCAGATCCCCGTTCGGATCCATATGCTCACGCACAGCATCGCCAACAACCAAAGTCGTGTTCTGCCAGATCTCGATGACGCGTTCATTTTGTTCCTGATCGGTCAACAAACCTCGTCGGTAGTTGCGTTGCACTTTCTCTACTTCTTGTAGCGCGTTCGAAATAATCTCCTCTTTATTCGGCGGGATGGTAATATCCGCTACTGCGATGGTGAAACCAGATACAGTAGCGTATTTGAAGCCGATATCCTTGACGCTATCTGCGGTGCGCACGGTCTCTACTTCACCACAAACCTCATAGACATCCGCGATCAAATCTTTGATTCCACCCTTCTCCAGGGTTTGATTCACGAATTGAACCTTTTCGGGCAGCACACGGTTGAAGAGCACCCGGCCAACTGTGGTAGCGATCAAGCGCGTTTCCGGTTCTTTCCGCCAACTGCCGTCCTCGTCGTACCAGGTTTCTGTGTATAGTTTGATCTCTGTCGGAATCTCTACCTGGCCAAGTTGGTAAGCCATTTCGACTTCATCGAAAGACGAAAAGATGCGACCGTCACCCTTGTGTTCCCGGTCATCCTTCTTCGTCAGATAGTACACCCCCAGCACCATATCCTTGGAGGGGCTGACGATGGGTTCGCCGCTGGCGGGTTTGAGCAAATTCTTGCTAGACAGCATCAGCTCACGCGCCTCGACGACCGCCTTATTGGACAAGGGAACATGCACCGCCATCTGGTCGCCATCGAAGTCTGCATTGAAGGCGGTGCAGACCAGGGGGTGGAGTTGAATCGCCTTCCCTTCGATGAGCATAGGCTCGAAGGCTTGAATACCTAAGCGATGCAGGGTCGGGGCGCGGTTCAACAACACCGGGCGCTCCTGGATAGCTTCTTCCAGGGCTTCCCAGACCTCAGGGCGGGCGCGCTCGATGAGGCGCTTTGCGCCCTTGACATTGGTAGCATATCCATTGGTAACCAATCGAGAAATCACGAAGGGACGATAGAGTTCCAAAGCCATTGTCTTTGGCAGGCCGCACTGATGAATCTTCAATTTCGGGCCGGCGACGATCACCGAACGGCCCGAATAATCGACGCGCTTACCCAACAGATTGCGGCGGAATCGCCCTTTCTTACCTTTGAGCATGTCACTGAGCGACTTCAACTCGCGGCGACCCCGGCGTGATCGAGCTTTTCCGCGCTGCGAGTTATCAACCAGCGAGTCTACCGCTTCCTGAAGCATGCGCTTCTCATTGCGCACGATCACATCAGGAGCGCCAAGTTCGAGCAAACGCTTGAGACGATTATTCCGGTTGATCACCCTCCGGTAGAGATCGTTCAAATCCGAAGTGGCGAATCGGCCGCCATCCAACTGCACCATCGGGCGTAAGTCGGGAGGAATCACAGGCAAAACAGTCAAGATCATCCACTCCGGCTTATTGCCAGATTTTCGGAATGCCTCGACGATTTTCAAACGTCGAGTGGCCAGCCTGCGTTTCTGCTTGCTGCCAGAGGTTCGCAAGGTATATCGAAGTTCCTCGGCGAGAGCCTCCAGATCCAGGCGCTTCAGAATATCAAGGATAGCCTCAGCTCCCATATCCGCCTGGAACACCTGACCCCAGCGAGATTTCAGCTCACGGTAACGTAGTTCGCCCATAAATGTCAGCGGCTGTAAATCCATCAGCTCATCGCGCAGGCGACGGTACTCGCCTCGAGAAGCTGCAATTTCGCCCTCCAGCTCTTCACGTCTGGCGATCAGCTTCTGCTCAGTCTCTGCGCGCGCGCGGGCCATATCCAGTTTTACGTGTTCCAACTCGCGTTGACGTTGATCCTGGAGTTCTGTCTCGATCTCCTCGAGGCGTTCCTTGACCACCTGTTGAACATTGCCCAAATGCTTGTTGCTAACAGTGTCGCCAGCCTTGACGATAACGATATCTGTGCCTGGAAAGAGGATGGCGCGACGCGTGGTCTTGCCCATCTTTTCCTGCAATTCCGTTTCCAACTGCTGGCCTTTTTTCATTACCGGATCCAACTCGGCAGCAGTCTTCTCATCATAACCAGACCTGACCTCTTCTTCTTTTTTCTTCAGAGATTCCAGCAACTCGTCGCGTTCAAACAAGATGCTGTCAAGCTCAGTATTCGTTTCCTCTTTGATATCGCTGTCACCGCCTGAATACTCATCCTCCAGGCGTTTCAAAGCCCTTTCGCGAGCATCATCGTCTACGTATGTGACAACATATTGCGCGAAGTAGAGTACGCGATCGAGATTACGCCGTGAGATATCGAGCAACAACCCCAGGTGTGAGGGAAGACGACGCGCGTACCAGATATGCGCAACGGGAGCAGCTAATTCGATATGCCCCATGCGTTCACGCCGCACAGCCGATTTCGTTACTTCTACATTGCACTTATCACATACAATGCCTTTATACCGGACGTTTTTGTATTTCCCGCAATAGCATTGCCAATCGCGTTGAGGGCCAAAAATAGCCTCACAAAATAGACCATCTTTTTCTGGTCGCAATCGCCTGTAATTGATGGTCTCGGGTTTTAGAACCTCGCCATAAGACCAACCACGAATCGTCTCCGGCGAAGCTAAAGCAATTCGCAAGGATTTAAGCCCCTTTGTTTCCACTTGTGAGCCTCCTGAGGGTTATCGAAGAGAATAAATCGAACAAATGTACTGTGAGCAAGACAAACAAAAGCAAGCGCATGAGATTTTCTTACCTCAAGCGCTCGCTAAATTTCTCTATTTCGTTTTCGTACTGCATCCGGGGGGTATTATACAAGACGGGCTAAACCCAGTCAAGGAGAAAATTTGGAGTTTTTTGCACCAATTTCAGCGAATTATTGGGGGCTATGACGGAGTGGGATTTCGATATAGAAAGTACTCCCGGCTCCCAGCCGGCTATCAAGCCCGATATTTCCGTTATGTCGGTCAACGATTGACTTTACGATTGCCAGGCCTAAACCCGTGCCGTGCTCTCTTTTGGCTTTTCGGTCGGCGCTGCGATAGAACTTTTGGAATAAATGCGGCTGATCCACCGGCGCTATTCCAATACCAGTGTCCTCGACAACGAACAGAAGCGTACTCTGGCGCGGCTTTGCTCGAACCCAAATCTTTCCCCCTTCCGGCGTATACTTGACAGCATTTTCCACAAGATTGTGTAGCGCCTGCTGGAGCAAAGCCTGGTCAGCCTCGATCAGCGGAGGTAAATTCTCGGGGATATCGGCGCGCAGAGCGATCTTTTTTTGCTGGGCCTGTAATTGGAATGACTCGACAACCCACTCGACGATATCTCGCACAGGCAACATCTCCAATTGCAACCCTACGCCAGCCTCGATGCGACCCAGGTCTAGCAAGTTGTTGACCAGACGGGATATGCTCTCAACTCCCACGACGATCTTGCGCACATATTCGGCCTGCTGCTCATTGAGATGGCCGACCATCTCCAACATCGTGGCATACCCCCGCATCAGAGTCAGCGGCGAGCGCAAGTCATGACTCACTGTAGAGACGAATTCCGATTTGAGGTCATCAAGCTCTTTGAATTGAGTCACATCCTTGAGGACACATACCCTGCCCATATTTCGACCGTCAATCGTGATCGTTGATGCAGTAGCCATATAGAAGCGCTCATCGGGGAGTTTCACTTCCACCGGTTCATGGACTTCATCGGAAATGTGTAACAGGTTGATGAGTTCAGCTTGAGTGATTACCTCTTCGACCGGTTTGCCGATGCCGGCTTCGAGGCCCAATCCCAATGCCAGCCAGGCCTGGGCATTGACCAACAATAAGCGATCTCGTTGGTCTGTGACCAGAACGGGGTCAGGAGTAGAAGCCAGGATAGCCGCCAGGCGTTCGCGCTCGAATTCAGCCGTCATAAACAGACGTGCGTTAGCCGTTGCTAAAGCCGCCTGGCTGCCCAGTGTCGTAACGAACTGTACTTCCTCATCCGAAAAAGCGCGCGGCAGATGATGAGCCACCCACAGGACGCCGTAGTATGTCCGTTCATGATAGAGCGCTACCGCCGCCAGGCTGCCCAAACGCGGCGCGCCCGGCCCAAAACTCAACAGAGGAGTGCGCGCTGGATTGGTCAGGACAATTCTGTCCCCGCCCTGTTCTTTCATCAGGGTCAGAAGTTGAGAATCGAAGTATGCAAAATCCCGCGCGTATTCCCCAACGCCATAACAAGAAGGCATCTCCCCATCGAGATCGTTATCAGGAAAAACGTCTGGCGCGAGGACGATACGCGCAGAATTCGCCCCGATCGTCAACGCAGACTCGATGATGGGCTGGAACGCCTCGGCTATCTCCAGGTGCGCCGCCACCCCCTGGCTGACGACCAACAAACGGTTCAGCTCGTCCAAACGGGCTTTCAGGCTGAGGCGCATTTTCTCGAAGGCATTTCGCAATCTTCCGGCCTCATCAACACTCCCCTTACTAAGCACATGATCGAGTTGACCTTGAGATATGCGCTCCGCTTCTCCAGTCAAGGATTTGATAGATGACGTGATTCCTCTCAGACTCAACCGTATCATCACAGCCGATGATCCAATCAATAATAATATCAAGATCAGGAGCGGAGCGGCTATGTTGAGCGCTAATTGTTGAGCCTGCCTGGCCGGAACCATCAAGACTGTTCCCCAGGGTCGCCCCTCTGTTGGCCGCGTATAGACCAACAGCCGCGTCCCATCGGGGGCTGATCCATCAGTAAACACCGCATCCCCCCCAATGGGGGCAGAGTATTCCGAAAAAGCCCATTCAGATTCAGAATGATAGAGAATCTCCCCATCTTCATCAACCAATAAACCCACCCCCCCAATATCTGCAATACTGTTCAGATTCGTCAAGACAGATTGCGTGTATGGATTGCTTGCAAAATCCGTCCTACCGATGAGCACGCCATCCACCTGCTCCGCTTCATCGAAAACCGCAGCTAAAAATGAAATTTGAGCCGAATACGATCCACCAAGGGAGGGGATGGCATACACTTGAACAGGCACGCCTTCCTCCAGAGCCATCATGATACCAACTTGTTCTTCGAGCGACGAATATCTATCCTCGAAACTTGCGGAGGGGTAGGCGGCGATTTGGTTGGCCTGAGAATCGATGATGTACAACTGATTGAAGAATGGCGCCGAACGGTAACTCTCAGAAAGCGCTTTTTGAAGCTGAGAGGATGAATCGGCAGCAAGGTTTAATTGCGCGGCAATCTGTAAAATCTGGTTTTGACCTGTGTCGAGGAAATAAGGTATTCCATCAGAAACGACTTCGGTAGCTGCGCTCAAACGATCTTCCAGCATTTTTTGGGCTGCGTTGCCTGCTATCACCCAATCCCCGGCAACGAACAAAGCAAGCAGAAGGATCATCGCCAGGCTCAAGGAATAAGAGAAGCGCGCTTCTAAGCTGCTTTCAGCAGGAGAAGGAGACCATGGGGGCTGTCCCCCCCATTGTTTTGGAAATGCAAATCGAATAATCTCTGCCAATAACCCGGCCACGATAATAGGCCCTACGATTGCCAGGGTCATGGGTCCTGCTAATGATATCGCATAATCCAGTTTTCCTGCTAACGGCCCATCTACCCACAAAATCGAGCTGCCGATAAGCAGAAAGGGGTAGATCAGAGTGACGACGATCACCGCGAAGGAGGGATGACGCAGCGCCTTGAACCAGCTTGTGCGGTATCGCTGCTGGCTGGCTGCTGAGATCAGGACAGCCAGAGTGGCTAACTCAAGCGAGGTAAACAGCGTGTGGGTCCCCCACAACCCAATCAACAACCCGGTCAAAAACGCCAGCATAGATGCCGATAACGGCCCCAAGAATCCCGCCGCCAATACCCAGGGAAGAGCCGAGAAGATCATCAATGGCAGACCGCCAGCATCAAGAGTAACAGCTGGCAGAGAGACCGCCTCCGAAAGAGACAGTCTCACGCCAACGAAGATACAAGTCAACGGAGTGACGACTAATAAGGCGATGAACAAGGTCCATTGATTCACCCCCCACGCTTTTCCATACCCCCGCCAATGATAGACCGAATACCCAATGACAACAAGCCAGGCGACAAGACCTGACCATCCACCCCAATCGTCTGGAAAGATAAAAAACGGTGTTTCCTGGAATAGCGCGAAGATCAAAGGCATGAGATTGCTAGTACCACGGTAATCCTAAAAGATTATTATAGCACTTCTCAAAGCCATTCGATAGTATCTTGAGTCCCTTCTTCCAGGTTGGCATACTCACCTCTGCGATGCTCGGGGAGAGCCTTTGCCAGCACATACATCGCCTCATTCGTCATTTCGCGCAGCGATTCACCCTTAGCCTTGTGATATTCAGCTCTGAAACGAAATGGCTTACCAAAACGGATATGAGCGCCGGCCTGCCGCCAGCGCCTATGATTTCGGAATACCGGAAATCCAACAGTGCCTTCGATAGCCACAGGGACGATCGAAGCCCCGGCGCGGGAGGCCAGATAAGCAGCGCCATCCCTGCCCTGCTGCAAAGCATCGCCACGGGTACCCTCTGGGGCTACCAGCAAACACTCGCCTGCCCTCAAAACTTCCAGGGCTTTGCGTATGGCCATGCGGTCGAACTCCTCGCGCTTGACGGGGATCACCCCCCACAAGCGTGGAAAGATACCCACGAATGGATAATCATAGACCTCTATTTTCGCCAGAGGCACAACATCTCTGGGCAAGACGAATAAGACAACGATCGGGTCTACGAAGGCGATGTGGTTGATGAAAAATATCACCGGGCCTTCTTTGGGGATATTCTCGAGCCCCTCGACGCGATCCAGGCGAACCAATAGCGTGAATCCAATCGTTTTCAGCAAAAATCGCAAAAATCGGCGCATCGGCGCCCAGGCCTGGTGGTTGTATCGTCCTGGCTTCTTCTCGGGTTGTTTCGCAAGAAAAGGAGTCATCTCATTCGATCACTACACAGCTTGCGGCGAATCGTCCACGAAATCTGCGTACACGCCGCGATACTCGGGGGGTAATAGAGCCGCGATGCGCGCCATCACTAAATCGGCGTTTCGTTGGCGGGCCTGGCGGCGGTCTTTCCCTCGGCCTGTCACTGGAGGCAGGACCATTGGCTGTCCAATGCGCATTTCGATCACTGGCCGCTCGGCGCGCAAGGCGCGCTCAAAAAAATCGTCGGTGCTGCCCACCACACCGACAGGAACAACCGGCACGCCTGCTTTGTCCATCAAATACGCCACCCCCGGCTTGGCCCGCCGCATCCCCGTCTGATGCGAACGACCGCCTTCAGGAGCAAGCAGGAGCGGCCGCCCAGAGCGCAGAACAGATAACGTGATATCAATCATCTGCCGGTCATACTGGCCGCGGTGGATTCGGATGCCGCCATAGAGCCGCGCCAGCAATCCCTGCCCGGGCCGATCCCACACATCGGCAGCCCCGGCCACCTCGAACGCCGCCGGCCAAAAGGCCGTCACAAAAGGCGCCTCGAATAACGAGACATGGTTGATGGCGACGATGTAAGCTCCCTTCTTGGGCACATTCTCCAGGCCAGATACTTTCACATGGCTCAAGATGTGAAAGACGCCCCGAAAGAAGGCTCTCAGGGGGGGCCGGACGATCCGAACATACCAGGGGAGTTGATATAACCCAGCCATCGCCCTCGCTATTGACTCTTGCTTCGCACCAGGTCGAGCGTCGCTTCGAGAACTTTCTCGATGCTGAGGGTATCGGATTCGATGATCACGGCATCCTCAGCAGGGCGCAGCGGAGCCACGTCTCGGGTCGAGTCGATCTGATCGCGCCTGCGCATGGCTTCCAGGATCGCCTCGAAGGACGCATCTTCGCCGAGGGCGAGGCGCTCCTTCCAGCGGCGGTGGGCGCGTTCCTCCACAGAGGCGTCTAGATAGATTTTCAGATCGGCATCTGGCAACACCACCGTGCCGATATCGCGCCCCACCATGACCACCTGGCCGCGCTGGCCGATACGCCGCTGCTGAGTGGTCATGGCTTCTCGCACTCCCCGAAACGCCGACACCACCGACACATTGGCGTCCACCTCCGGCCGGCGGATTTCCCAGGTGATATCCTCGCCGTCTACTAAGACATCGTAGACGCGGCCATCTTTTCGAGAGGGAGGCTGCACATCAATCTGCGCCTTCTGCGACAACCGGGTAACCGCCCGTTCATCATCCACAGAGATGCCCTGATCGAGAGCGAGCCAGGTCACCGCCCGGTACATAACGCCGGTGTCGAAATACAAAAAATCCAATCTCCTGGCCAGCCGTTCAGCCAGAGTTGACTTGCCCGAAGCAGCCGGGCCATCAATAGCGATTATGCTTGGATAGTCTGTCAATACCCACGGAATCCTTTCAGTCCAGCCGCCCTGGTCATTCGAATTCATCGGCCGCTTCTTCGATCTGACCCGCAGCATCGTCAACCGAGATCACTTCATCCGGGAACAGATCCGATCGCGCCCAGAGCAAGATGCGCTCGGACTGCACAGGCGCCTCACGGAATACCAGCCAATCCACCCAGGCTTCTGGCAAAACCCCTTCCCAGCCCGGATTCAGCCGCCAGGCGAAATCCTGCCCGCGATAGGCCGCCGACCAGACCTGGGATTCACTCCCCAGCGGTGCGATAACGACCGACGGAAAAACATCCCTATCTACAGAAGCGGCGAAGCGCGCATCCGGGTAGTCTCGCAATAGCCATCGCAGCGCGGACGAATCGACCAGAGAAATCACGTCAATAGCGTGGGCATCCCCGGTATGCAAGAGGGATAGTTCTCTCAACATATCAGCGAATAACGCCGCCTGGCCAGCCCGAGGAGGCGTAGCCCACAACTCTGCCGGGCTATCCGGGCGAACCTGGGAGACGCCCATCATGGCGGCGATTCCATACACGGCCAGGGCGGCGCCAACGCCAAAGACCGCGCCGCTGCGAGCGATCCGCCAATTCCATCCCAAGGCGACAAAGGCGGTGGTCAAAACCGCCAGCCCCAAAATGCCAAGGACCACCAACAATCGTAAACGGATCGCTTCGACGGCTGTCAGATGCAACCCGGCAAGCGTCAGCCAGACCAGGGCCAACAACACAAACAAAGAAGCCGCCTGCCCCAAGCTGACCGGGTTCTTCGCGTCCTCGGAAAAATATTCGGACAGCCCCACCGCTGCCAGACTCCACAGGGGCAGCAATAACCAGACCGCATCGCCGACCTCGCGTCCGGTGAAAACCAATGCCAAACCGAGCGCGGCCAAAGCCCACAAGCCCAAGCCCCACACCAACGATCTGCGTCGGGACCCATCTCGAACCAGGGCGACGATGGCGAAAATCAACGCCAGGGGCTGATACATCGCCAGGGCGGCCAACAATCGCCCGGCCGAGATGCCTGACGGCGTCACCCAGGCGCGCGCAAATGCCGCGATCGAACTGGCCCATGCGCCTAAACCAGCGGGGAAAGAAAAGAAGAGGCTTCCAACGATCAGGATTGCGCCCACAGTAAAGAGAATCCAGGTTCGGAAGAATCCTGTTGACGCGCTCGCGGGGCTCGCGGCTGGTTCGCCATCTTCGAGAATTTCTACGCCCAAAAGACGGCCCGCCCCCCAGGCGATTCCCACCCCCAGGAGACCCAACCAGATCGAAGGCCCGGAGAGCAGCGCCAGGCCGGCCATTATCCCCGATCCAGCAGGTTTGCGGGCATAGGCGAACGCCAGGGCCAGGACAACAAAACCGATCGCCAGCATGCGCCCATCCGCCTGCCGTGACAAGGCGACCAGCCCAGGATCGAGAGCCAGGCCAAAAGCCAGGATCAGGGCAGCCTTTCTCCCCAAAAGGCGGCTGAAAGCCCATGGCGCCAGCGACAAAAAGCTCCCCGCCATCGCAGGCCAGAATCGCGCCAGGGCTTCGCTGCTCCCGAAGAGGGAGAAGACCGCGCTGGTCAGGGCGAGATAACCCGGTTGAGGGGCAGGCGCGGCAAGATTCCCTCGGGCCAAATCGAATGCCTGGAGAGCCAGACCAGCCTCGGTTTCAGACAATGGAGCGTCCCCTAAGTTCGTCAATCGCACCCCAAGGGCCAGGACAAACGCCAGGACATACAGGATATCTTCGTACGTGAGTTTTTGCATAGAACGTTTTCATTAGAAACCCAGTTTCTCTTGCCAAGGACGTCAACCTAAAGATGTCAGAAACCGGGTTTCTCAGGTTCGTTGTATTATATCGCTAATCCTGCAAAGAGACCTCGTAGATCGTCACATCTCCCTGCTGGAAGACCACCGGAAGGTTGAAGATGAATTTGGTTTCACTCAAGCCCGCCGGGCAGGAGGAACTCCCGGCGGCGTACTCGCTGCGCTCCCTGACCCCCACGACCACATAACGGATATCATAGAGATCGAGAACCTGACGGGCCTCATCCCAATTGGGGATGCAATACAGGCGCGCGATATCGGCCTTGCGGGTGCCTAACAGCTCCGATCCGCCGCGCCACTGCACTTCGTGGAATTCCCAGCCCAG
Organism: Chloroflexota bacterium; assembly: GCA_016865865.1. GTDB lineage: Bacteria > Chloroflexota > Anaerolineae > Anaerolineales > UBA11858 > NIOZ-UU35. Next base: position 49,771 of record VGOC01000001.1, on the reverse strand, counting down.
GACGGTGGGCTGCCCGCTGTGCGTAGCCATGCGCGCAAAAGTCGTGTAACTACCGCCTACGGCCTCTGCAGCCACCCCCAGGGGCGCCTCTCGCAGCCAGGCCATCGCCGCGGCCTCGTCTGGAGAGCTGCTATGCAAATAAGCTGTGCCATCCAGGGTCCATCGAGGCGGGTCGAAACCATCAGTCTTCGTCCACAGCCCCAGGACAGGATAGATCAGCGACAGACCCAGCAGTACTATCATGCCGCCGCGGAATACCACCCGCCAGGCAGAACTAAGTCCTGTCCACAGAACAACCACAGCATAGGCCGCCACGATGCCCCACATCAACCAGGCCAGGAAATAGAATTTGAAGATCGTGTTGATGCGATAACCAAACAGGTCGCGCAGGTAGATGAATTCGGGGACGAGAACGAGGAGGCCAGCGGTGAGGGTGAGGAGGAGCGCGTATGTTTGCGAGGAAGGCAGGGAGCGGGGGAGCAGGGGAGAAGGGGAGATCTCACCATCTCCAAAATCTTCTTGCCTTCGAGGCCAGAGGTTGGCGAGCGTAAAGGTCAACAGCGCGGCCAGGGTGAGCAATGCGCCCGGCGCTGTGAGGCGGCGGATGAAACCTTCTTCGAGAAGCGCGCCCCACCCTGGCGCGGCCAATGATCCCAGGAAAGCGCGCGCGGATGCAGCGGCTTCAGGAGCGATGCTGCTAAATAGGGGCAGAGACGCAATGATCCCAGATATCGCCAGGGATACCAGCCACAAAATCAGCACCAATCCCAAGGTGATTTGCAAACCGCGTTTCAGCCCCTCACGTTTTGCCTCCGCCTGGCCGCGCCACAAGTAGATCACGAATATCAAGATGGGCGTCAAGAGGGGCGCGAACATGATCCAGAGGTAAATTCCACGGGTGACGTAGATAACGTTCGGCAGCGGCCCGCCAGCCTGGGAGGAGAAGCCGAGATAGAAGGGGAGGTAGAGGAGGATGCCGCTGATGCCCAGGGTAAGCCCGGCGACGACGAAGTCTCTCGATAAGGAAACCAGCGTCCAACGTCCAACATCCAACCTCCAACGCCTGAGAACATACGCCCCAGCAAAGAGCGCCACATAGAAGGGCGCATCCCAGGTGTTGAGGAAGACGATACCGCCAAGTATCACCGCGCTGACGAGGAAAAACGCCGGACTCAGAGTCAGGCGCGGCCAGGGCAATTTTTCATCCCCGCGATCCAGAAACAAGCCGAACGCCATCGTCATCGCCAGGAAAGCAAAAGGCATCGCCAAAACGTGGGGATGCAGATCAGCCAGCAAATAGGAAAAGAAGGGGAATTCGTCAATGATGTCGCCCTTGTTGACCCAGTTGAAGTCAAAATCTTGAATCACGCGCGAGGCCTGCCACCACCACCAATGAGGGAATGGCTCCGCCGGAGGAGGGTCGCTGAAGCTGCCCATATCCAGCCAGGCCCAGAGGGGGGAGGTCAGCGCGCCGCTTGTGTCCGTGCGCCAGAAGATTCCGCCAAGGCGCAAGAGGTGCAGCAATCCGCCCAGGTTGCTGACGATGAGGAGGAAGAAGGGGGCGAGGAGAGGACGGAAGACGGCGGACGGCGGACGGCGGACGACAGTTTGGTATCTTCCGTCTGCGGTCTGCAGTCCGCGGTCGTGGAGCAAATTGTAGAGCAACCCATACGAACCGACTGCGCTGAGGGCGAAGACCAGGGAGCCGCCCAGGTTGAAGGCGACGCCGCCCGTGGTTCCGGCGAGTTTAGCCAGCATGGCTACCAGCACATAACCGAAATAATAATAGGAGATGGCGTAACCCGAAAGCCAGGGGTCGAAAGGAGGCAGAGCTGGAGAGCGCAGGATAGCGTTGATGAAAGCCAGCTCCATCGGTTTTTCGGTGCCGACGATATCGGGGTTGGCGGCGCGTACCGCGCTCCACCCCGCGAAAGCAGCCAGGAAGAGCAGCTCCACGGTCAACACCAGGCGGCGTTGTGCGCCGAACCAGGCCTTGATCTCAGCCCACCCGACGCGGCGTAACGACCAGAAACCCACCGCGGCCAAGATCAACAAGACGAAAAGTTCTCCCCCCACATTATTCTGCAAGACTCCTAAAGAACCGAGCAGCCAGAAGATGTAGCCCCACAATAGCCAACCCAGGGCGCGGCTGAGGGCATAGCCGCGGTCGGCCAGGGCCGGCAGCAGGCGATATGCCAGCGGGAAGGTCAGCAAGCCGAGTAAGGTGATAATGAAGTACCAGAGATATAAAGCCATCATTCGAGTATACCAGTTACCAGTCACCCATTTTTTTTGGAATTCTCCCTGCGAAGGCTTTAGCCTGAGCAATCAAAAGCAATGCACAGCACAGTGTTGTACACTGTTCACTGTCCACTGCTCACCTGATAAATCACCGTCTCGCCATCGCGGAAAACTTCAGTCCACAGAGCGCCTTCATAGGCTGAAAACTTCTCCAATCCTGGCCCGGCGTATTTGGCCCGCTCGAGCTGCCCCAGAACGATATAGTTGACATCATAGCGTTTCAAGAAATCACGCGCCCATTGGATATCCTCGGTCTGGTAGAACTCGTGGACGCCATCGACGCGCTCATAGACCCAATCATGTGGCACGATGGTGCGCTGCTGGCGCATGTGCCAGTTCCAGCCAACCACGCCAGGCAGACCGGTATAGATGGTGTAGCGCGTGCCCCAATGATATTCGACCTGGTTGGCTTCCACGATCACAGGCGAACCAGGGATATTCTCCTGCATCCAACGGATGGCGTTGTAATCTTCTGACAGGATCAACGTTGCGCCCTCATCATCGTATGTGGCATATTTCATGTAAGTCATGCCATCGAGGGTGTGAGGGGCGTCTTCGGCCATGCGGTCTTCGATTTTGGCAAAGCCCCCCAGGAGAGGATACAAAGCCGCGGCTGCGACGAAAAATATGAAAGCAATCTGCCAGACAAGCCGTCTGCCAGGCTTCCAGGAAGGCAGCGCCGATAGGAGCCAGCCGAAAGCCGCCGCTGCGCTGACCGAGAGAAAGACCCAGGCCTGCATGTAGAATTTGAAAACCGAGTTCATGCGCCCGATGTCGCCGATCACATAGACGACTTCGATGGTCAGGGTGAGGATCAATGCCGTGCCGATCAAAAAGAGCACAAAGCGCTTGGAGTCCGGCATATTGGGACGCAGGAGCAGCACGCCAGCCCAAACTGCCAGGGGCAGCACAAACCACACGATGTGCACCCCCCGCCCAAACGGAAATCCATCACCCTCGAGGTTGGCATTCGGCAGATTGATCCCCAGGGCGAGAATCAGAAACCCCATCGCCAGCAACCCTCCCCAAATCAGGCCCCGGTAGGGTTCCAGCTTACGCAGCGCAGAGGCCGGAGTCCTGGCCATCCAATCAATCGTCTCGGAGAACATCCACGAAACGACCACGAACAGAAACAGGCCCCAATGGGTCAGATAATCCGATGTAGGGGTATGAGAACCCATCCAGGCTTCGAGTTTGCTATATCCCTGGCTGTACCACTGGACGTAGGGTTGATAGAGGCCATTGGACAACAGCGCCAGCAGGATGACCCCGGCGGCCAGGATAGATAGCCGTTTGAACCTGGCGTAGAAATCGCCCCCCGCTGGTGTGCGCTCCCCCCAGTATCGCCAGATTGTATAACACAAGGCGGCAATCCCCAGGGGCAGGTAGGTATAGATATCGGAGAGGTTCACCGGATACATAGCGCCAATCGCCAGACCGCCCAGCAAGAGGCTCGTCCCCACCTGAAGAGGAAAACGCCGACCGTTCGTCGCCCAGGCTTTCCCCAGGACAACCGACAAAGCCCAGGCGACTGCCAGCAGGGCAATCGGCAGCGCAATCATGTGAGCGTGTAAATCGGCGTACAAAAATGTGAAGAAGGGAAACTCGGTGATGGGGTTGCCGTGTTCAGCCCCGATCGCCCGGCTGGGATTCCAATACCATTCGTCCAGGCGGTAGGGCAAGGGCGTCCCGGCGAAGGCTTTGAACAGACCTTCGATCGTCCAGATGAATTTGCTCAAGACTCCAGCCGAAACGAGCTGCTCTGTGGATATGGCCAGTCGCTGGTAGCCCTGGACGATCATCCGCAGGATGCCCAGATTGCCGAGGACGGCCATCGCCAGCGCCCCACCAATGGCAGGCAGGAATCGTTGAATAGAGAAGACAGCAGACCACTGACCGCGGACTGCGGTCGGCTGTCCGCCGTCGGTAGTCAATCGGTCGCTGAGATTCCAAACAATCGAGAAGGCGCCCATCGCCACCATAGCAAACAGCGTGGGCAGGATCAAATTATAGGCGAAAGATGGCACGATCCCTAAAAACTTGACCAACACGCTGACGATCACGTAGCCGTAATAATAATAGTTGATATACCCCCCGGCGAACCAGGGATCATAGGGCGGGAAAGAGGTGCTCTTCAGCACGGCGTTGAAGTAGGAGAAATCCATGGGCTTTTCGCCGCCCTTCCAGGGATGCCACAGATCGGGGTTGCCCAAGCGGATCAGCAAAAAGATCACGAAGAAGAGCAGGGATAGAGCTTCGACAACCAGGAAATATTTCCTGCGCTCGCGCCATTCAGTCAACAATTCATTTTTCTGTCGTAAAGCCAAGCGCCCACTCAACAGCGCCATGAGCAGAATTGCCAAACCAATCGTCAGGCGACTGAACGGAATCCTCACTGATCCAGCCAGCCAGACAAAATAAGCCAGAATCAACAATCCCGCTACGCGCGCCATAGGATAGCCGCGATCATCGAGGCCAGGCAGCGCGAATCGCACGAGGGGGTAACTGAGCGATCCTAATAGGAAAACACTCACGTACCACACCGCCACCCCAAGCGGCTGAAAACGGTTATGCAGCGCATCAGGATCGAAAAAGTCCGACCAGGCGCCCCCGGCGCGCTGCTCGGCTAATCGGTCTGGAGGAAGCATCAGGTCCCCGGGGAAGGAATCCGCTTTGCGAGGGGTGACCCGGACAACTTTCGAGAGGTCCACTGCCCCGAGGATTTCCTCCACCCAGGCAGGGTCGAAATCAGCCGACTTCTGGAATACGAACACCTTGGGGTGGTCATAGACCGTGAAGGCTTCCTCGGCAAACTGGTCGTTGATGCTGAATGCGCCCAGCGAGGGCTTGGATTGGAAAACCTGCACCAGATCGAAACCCAAATGGCCTTCGAAGGATCCCGGTTCTGCAACGGCGTAACACCACTCGATGCTGCGCTCGGTAGGGCAGCCTAACAGTCGCCGGTAATACTCCGAGGTCAAGGGATATCGCTCAGGGACGCGGGTAGTGGTGCCCCACTGGCGGTTGGAGGTAATCAGCAAATAATCGGCTTGGGCCAGGGTGCTGGTGAAGCGTTGCAGCTTTTCTTCGTTATCATCCCAATACATCTCGAAATTGAGGCCGCCCTGGTAGATTCCGCCAAAGGGATCATAGCCGTCCATGCGCAAGGGCAGGCCATCATCCCAGGTGCTCTCGTTGGCAATCGCCACGCCAGATAAGGAAAGTTCACCACCACCTTGCAGCTCGAAATCCAGATAATAGGCGTCCCCTTGAATCAACTCCACCGGCTGGCCAAGCTCCAAAGTATAACTTTCGCCGCGATAATCGGACTGGGGGATAAAGCTGGAAGTCAACTGTGCGAAAGCGACCGGCTCACCATCCGGGGTGAGGGAGAGACTCGCCGTGAGGATTTTCTCCCCGGCGCCGCCTGCCGGACTCGCTCTAAGTTGACGCGCCATAACCCCAGAGAGAGTCCCTGCCCCCTGGGGGATAAAACTCACCATATAGGGCAAATCAGGACGCGCCACACAATCAGGGTGATTTTCCACTTCTTGAGGAATCACCTGGTCAACGGCCTGAATCTCCAATTGCAGCGCGCCGCACAAATCCACATCACCCAGGCCGCCCAACACTTCGAAAGTCAGGAGATACATACTCCCGGGGTCCACTAAAACATCAAGCCCAAAATCGATCTCGATATCGCTACTGTTGGAGAAGGAGAAGGGCAATTCTGCCGCCGGGATTGTGGTGACAGCCAGCGGCGGGCCAGAGGATTGCACCGCAGCCAGACTGACGATCAAATTCCCCGCCGCGCCGACATCGGCCACATGCGGCAACGAAATTTCATTCAGCATGCCCGTCTTGTGGGCGATAAACTGCGTCTCATACGGCGCGCCGCTGCTGATACGCAAATCCTGGGCAAAGGGCAACGGCTGGGCATAATCGCTGCCATCCGTTTCGATATGCAGCGTGACCGGCCCGCGGAAATTCTGGAACATCCAGCGGCTGGCTGCCACGCGAGGGTGGGGTTGCGTGTAAATCCGGGTGAAAGCGAAAGCCCACAAGAACGTGGCAATAAGGACAGCGCCCCCCAAAATAAATGCAAACACACGTTTCACGTCATAACGTTTCAACTTTTCGACGTTCGAACGCGCCAACGCAATCACAAACCAGGCCGCGAAGATCGCCAATGTCGGATAGATCGGCAGTTGGTAGCGCATGGTGCTGTTCCACTGCAAGGATTGCCAGACGAAGTAGAGCGCCGTCCAGCCCCACAGCAGGATGTGCTTTTGCCACTCCCCCTTGATACTGCGCCAGCCCATCCACAGAAAACCAGCCCAGGCGAGAAACCCTAAGGGCAGTCCCATCCCCCACAAAACCAGGTTCTGCAGCGAAAACCAGATCGGACGGCGCGCCCATTGCAGCGCGGGCGGGAAATCCACATCGCCGCCGGCCTGGGCGCGCAGAGAATTCATATTCTCGATCCACAACGGATTGGGTTTCAATCCAAAGAATCCCGGCCCTGAGAAGGCGTACGGCTGCATGACCCGGAAGGCCAGAATGCTGACCACTCCCGCCATCACCACATATAAGATCATCTGAGGCAATTCCCGCTCGCGCTCCGCAGGCGAGAGGCGCAGTAAATAGAGTACTACCGCCCCAGGCAGCACCACCGCCACCGGCGCAGCATTGACCTTGGAAGCCACGGCCATGCCGAGGGCGAGGCCGAAGAGGATGCACGGCCAGAAGATGGGGTGTGACACGACCGCGGACAGCCGACCGCCGACGGCGGGTTGCAGATTGCTGTCTGTGGTCTGCGGTCTGCGGTCCGCGGTCATCACTTCAATCGCAAAGTAGACTGCCAGAAATGTGAAGAAATTGATGAACGTATCAACGGTGAAGAAATGAGATTGCTGGATAGGCAGGACGGCGAAAGAATAGAAGGCCGCGCCTAGAACCCCTACCCGACGATCATAGAGACGGCTGGCAGTCAGATACACCAGCCAGACAACAGCCAGATCCATCAAGGCCGACAAGACCCTGCCCACAAGATAAACCTGACCGTACCCCGGTTCCCCCAGCCACTCAGCTACATAACGGACAATGAAGATCGGTAACGTACCATAGACAAAAAAGCCATGGCCGCGGTTGTGCGGGTTGAGGCTCGATTCGGCGGTGTCGAAATAATCGCCCAGGCTCTCCACCGGAGAAATGCTGGCTTCCACCATGGTGAGAAAACGTTCATCAGGATGCAGATGCTGTTCCTCGTCCCAATCCAACCCCACCAGGCGCAGGTAGACGCCCACTGCCAGTATGAACACGATCAAAATATGATAGGATGTGGATGAACGCGGATGAACGCGGATTCTTTTTCGATCTCCTCGTTCGTCGAAGGCGCGCAAAGCGTCCGCGCTCGTCCACCTCCAAAAAAAATTGCGTATATGAAGTAAATATTTCATAGTAATTTAAGCAATATGTCTCGAACGTTCAACGTTGAGCGGGGGGCACGAAATAGACATAGAAATCCTTGCCTTCGATTTCCGAGTCGTACAATTGCAGCACGCCAGTCGGGTACAGCTCGCGCAAGGTTTCCATCGCTGTGACGTCTTCGGGCTTGAAGAGGAACAGCTTTGCTCGCGGGTCATCCAGGGTTTGGGAGAGTTGATCTGGCCAGAGGGCGTAATCCCTCAGTGGAACCCCAGCCCGGATGCCCACCAGGCGCGTGTCCACCCAATGGGGATAGGGCACCACCCAGGCGGTGTCTTCCTCCCCAATCGTGTCGGCAAACTGGCGGATGACCGCGCCCAACTCGGAGGTATTCCAGGAGGCCAGGGCAAAATAGTTCGTATATTGCCTGAAGACAAGATCATAATCCTGGGCGCAGGACCACGCCAAAAGGAGCACGCCAACGCCCCCGGCCAATCGCTGTCCCCAGAGAGGGCGGTTCAGACTCCCCTCGAGGGTGGTCAGCAGTCCATCGAGCGCTATCCCCACGATCAGGAAAACCGGGATCAAGGCTCCCCCTGTCCGATTGAGAGAGGGGTTCTCCCCCGGAAAGGCCAGCGACAAGACCGAAGTCATCATCAACAGCGGGATCGAGACCAACAAAAAGGCATCCAACCAATCCCGCCGCCGCAGATAGCGCACCGTCAGCATTCCCCCCCCAAGGAAAAACAGCGCCGCCGAGACCACGCTCAGCGCCGGGCGGTGGGTCACGGAATGCACCCAGATTTCGCCGTCATCCCAGAAGAACATGGTCATCGCCCCCCATAAGTTTTCCAAGAAAACCTGCCAGGCTGGATCGGAGAGAGGCTGCTCGACATCCGTCATGCGCGTCAGCATGCGATAGGAGAAAGAGTCCATGTTCGACAGCGCGAAACGCAGCAGGGGAAGGAAAACCAACAGAGAGGCCAAGATCAAAACAATCAATCCCCAAAGAGTTTGCCGGCTGATCGCTTTCAAACGGTGGTGCAGCAGAAACAACCCCACGGTAACCAAAACCACAATGGGCATAAAGCGGAAGGGGCTGTAGCCATGCAAGCCCAGCCCCAAGAATATGCCCGACAAAATGAAATCATTTCGGCTTCCCCGGCGTAAACCGCGTATCAGAAAATACAGCGTCGGCGCGGCGAAGAAGGGATAAAGCGTAAAACGTAAGGCTACTCGGGAGATCACATTGGGCCAGTAGGCGATCCCCGCAAAGGCCATCGCCAGCAAACCCACTCTCCGGTTGACGATCTCTTTGCCCAGCAGGTAAATGAAGGGTAGGGTGAACAAACCAGCCAGGGCGGTGCCGAGCTTCAAGCTGAGAAACGACAGACCGGTTCCGAAGAGCTTCCCCATCGCCGCCGTCAAGTACATCTGGAAGGCTTCGCGCCCGGTATTGCGGGTGAAGAAGATGCTGTACTCGCCATCGAGCACATCTGCCACATCGAGTAGTTTCTCGGCGTGGTCGCTGAACATCTCCGGGGGGACGCTGTCCAGGCGATAGAGTCGGAAGAAGGCCGAAAGCGCGAACACGCTGATGACGAATAATGTCCAGGGGGAGAAGTGAACGCCATGATCTCTGAAGTAGATTAAGGCTATACGCACTCTCTCCCGCCAGGGATTTGCCTCGCGGCCGGGCATCCAACACGCGTAAATGAATAATGCCAGAGAGATCACCCATAGAACGAGATTCATCTGCGTGAACCGATTCCCCTCAAAAGCGAGGAACGCCAACAAGCCAAAAACGATGCTCCCCCCCATCGGAAGCAAGCGTATCGGGAGCGAGTCGCTTCGATAATCCATTCCGGCCATATGGGGCAGCGCCAGATGTCCACGCCATTGGGCCCACACGAGAACCCCCAGGGCAAGGAGATAGAAAACGATCCCGGCACTCAGGCTACGATGCGGGGGTTCCAGGGCGCGTTGAGCAAACAGAGCCAACCCCAGGGGCAGCAGCGCCTTCCAACCCACCCAACGGACCCAATCGAACGCGCCGCGTGTGCCAGGTTCAGAGGCCTCAGGGGTAGAAAGCGATCCAACTTCATCGAGGGGGAGTCCCTGGACGAGTTCGCGAAGATCGTCTCCCTCGACTTCATCGCCAGGCAAGGGGATTTCGACCCTCTCGCCCCGCCAGAAAAATATCTTCGACCTCACGTAATCCAAGACAGTTGGTTCTTTCATATCAGGGGACAATGATACTCGATCTTATCAGAGGCGGCAAACGGCTGGAGCTTCCTGCCTCACTCCCGTCTGGCTATGTAGAATGTATAGGCGCCATCTTCGGCAGCGATCGGATCATCGTAATATCGTTGCACCAAACGCCGCGTGAGAGCGAGATTCCATCTCGTCGGAGAGAGAATCCATCGCCCGGTAAGTAGATGACTGATCCATGACGGCAGGCCAAAATAATGCCCCCATTCCAGGATGCGCAAAGCTCCGGGGGAGAAATAATGCCGCCAACGCTCGATATGAAAGCCCGCCCCATCGAGCCGCGCTTCCCAAATGTCGAGCGGATCGCAATGATAATGCCGGGAGATACGATCGAAGAAGGAGCGGTAGGCGTCCCCCATGCGGCGCAAGCCCGCGCGATCAAGCCAGCGGCCTATCGAAAGGGACGGCAAAAAATTATCGTTGGGCACGCAAAAAACGAACGGCGCGCCTGGTTCGAGCACCCGAGCGATCTCGATCAGCGCATCATCGAGATGGGGAATATGTTCCAGGACCGAGTTGCTCACCGCGCTGGCGAAGTGACCATCCGGGAAGGGCAGCGCCGCGCCATCGGACTGCGCCAGGCCGAGATAAGCCCCTCGCCTGCCCGCCTCACGCAAAGGCCCCCGCCAGGGATCAATTCCCACCTCCAACGGACGCTCGAAGGCGATCGCGGCAAAATGCCCATCGCCGCAGCCTACATCCAGGGTCGGGGCCGGCAGGGCAATATCCACATAGAAACGCGCTTCGACAGCTCGCAGCAGGGCGCGGAAGTATGGCAAGTCGCGTAAGTGAAGCCAAAGGTAGTCCTTGGATTTTGGGTATTGGGTATTGGGTATTGGGGACCTGCAGAAGGCTGCCGAGTATAGCGTCTCCATGGCGGAGTTGGTGCGGCAAGGGGTGGATTTGCTTGTCGAGCGGCAGATACAGCCCAGCCGGGAAGAACTAAAACGACGGGCGATGGCGATTGGCGAATACCATGACATTGAAGGCGCGACAGATGTCTCTATCAACCACGACATTTACCTGGCAGAAATTTATGCAGAAATAGGCGGCGATGATGATCTTGATTGATACGTCAGCCGTACTCGCCATGCTATCTTTGCAGGATGGTTCACATCTTATCGCCAAACAAGCCTGGCATGATTTAATTCAGAAGAGCGTCCTGCTCTATACGAACAACTATTTACTCGTCGAAGCCTACGCACTGGTTCAGAACCGTTTGGGAATGAGCGCCATTCGCGATTTACAAGAAAAAATCATGCCCTGGCTTCATAAAGAGTGGATCAATACTCGGCAACACCAGGAAATCGTGGATTCTTTTATCACTGCCAACCGCAGACAACTTAGTCTTGTTGATTGCGCCAGCTTCGCCACTATGCGCCGCCTTGGGCTTCGGACCGCTTTCACCTTCGACCCACACTTCGCCGAGCAAGGCTTCGAAGTTGTTCCATAGGCTATGCCTTCGGCACGCACAGCGACCTGTCCTACGATAATTCCTCCATTAGCTCTAAATATAGTTTTTCATACTTTTCTGCATTGGTCTGAGGGTTAAAGGTCCTATTGATCTCCTCAAGATCACCTTGATATTGGTCAGGATCAGCGAAAATCTTCGACAACGCCTCAGCCAGGGCGTCGGCATCGCCTATGGGAACCACCTCGCCCATGCCGGTCATGCGCGAGGGTTGGCGCACACCTGGCAGATCCGAGGCCACCGTGGGGATTCCGTGCATCATCGCCTCGATCTGGACTAACCCGAAGGTTTCTGTGGAATTGAGGCTGGGCACCACCAGCACATCCAGATGGGGGTAAAAAGCCGACATTTGAGCAGGATTCAACACCCCAAGGAATTGCCAATGGCCCCTGGTCTGATACTGTTCGATCCTGGGAAGCAGGCGTCCCAGATAGACCTCCTCTCCAATTACGTCCTGATACTGCCCGGCATACAGCACCATCGCATTGGGATAATGTTCCAACACATTGGACAAGGCATCCAGCAGGATTTCAACGCCCTTCTCCGAGGCGAAGCGGGTCGCCATGCCGATCACAGGGCGGCGACCTTCGGGATTACACCGTGCGCCAAAAGCATCGCTCTCGGATTGGCTGACTTTGGGCAGTTCGACAGGCGGGAGAATCACGCGCACTTTATCGGCGAATCGCCTCAGATAAGGCGAATGAGAGGCGAAATCCTCTGTGTATGCGACGATCTTGTGCGTGAAAACCCCGGCCAGATGATTCATCCCATGGACGATTTGATTGACGAAGCGATTGAAAATCCCCGCGGGCAATTCGAGATCACAATGGTAGGTGATCAGCGTCGGTTTGCGCAATAAACGCCCGCGCAGGGCAACCCCGGCGGCGTCGAATTGCGGCAGGTGCAAATGGATGACATCGTTCTCCAAAGCCAGCTTCCAGGCCAGATAGCCGAAAGTCGGCATGATCACGCCTTTGCTGATCCGCATCAACACCGGGGCGCGCACTACCCGTACACCATCCACTATTTCCTGGCGCGGCAGGCTGCTATCATATCGCGATGTCAGCACAGTGACCTGATGCCCGCGCTTCGCCAGAGTCCGCGCCAGACGCTCGACATAGATAGTCAATCCGCTGGTGTGAGGGCGGTAGTAGGTGAGGACGGTGAGGATGCGCATGGAATTACGGTTCACGTTTCAAGTATCACGTTTCAAGTTGCGGGTTGCGAGTTAGGTGTTAGGGGGGTTGGGAGTTAGGAGAAGGGGAAGAGGCCGTTGTTGGCTTCAACCCACTCGAACAGCCGGCGGATGCCGTCTTCGACGCTGATCTTTGGCTGCCAGCCTAACTCTCGCCTGACTTTGCGAATGTCTGAGATATAGATTTGCTGGTCTCCGGGGCGCCAATCGCCGCGCGCCACAGGGATTTTTCGCCCCAGCAGTTGCTCGAGCAGCGGCCCGAATTCCTGCCAGATCGAGAGGGTATTTTCTGGCCCACCGCCAATGTTATATACCTGCCCCCCGGCCACATCTATTCGTTCGACCGCCAGATCATACACATCCAAGAGATCATCTATGAACAGCACGTCCCTTACCTGCTTCCCATTCCCATAGATGGTGATCGGCTTGCCCAACAGAGCAGCAATCGTAAACCAGGCCAGCCAGCCCTGATCTTCGACGCCGAACTGCCGTGGGCCATAGATACAACCCTGACGGAAGACAACGGTGGGGAGATCGTAAATGCGGTGATAATCGCGCACATATTGATCCCCGGCGCCCTTCGAACAGCCGTACGGAGAGAAGAAATCCAACGGTTGAGTTTCGGGAATACCAAAGGGGAGATGTGCATATTGGTAACGGGCGCTCTCTTCCACAATACGGATTCCCTCCATCCCGCCATACACTTTATTCGTAGAAGCGTATAACACGATCGGTTTTCGACCCGAGAGGCGGGCAGCTTCGAGAACGTTGAAAGTCCCCAGAGCGTTATCTTCGAAATCGGCGCGGGGATCAACGACCGAGGTGGTCACCGCCACCTGACCCGCCAGGTGCACGATCATATCAGCGTCATGGCTGGCCTCTTCGAGAGCAGAGAAATCTTCGATATCTGCCGCCATCAACGAGAAAGAGTCTTTCCCGTGGGCAGCGCGCAGCCACTCCAGGTTATGCGCAGCCCCTGCGCGGGATAAGTTGTCGAAGATCGTCACGCGTTCACCGCGGCTCAACAGCCTGTGGACATAATTCGAGCCAATGAACCCCGCGCCCCCCGTGACCAGGTAATGTTTCGACATCGGTCTCTCCAACAATTCACCGTTGAACGCTGATACGCTTTACGTTTTGGAATATTTCCCCCAGGCTGATCCTGCTGATTGCCAGGCTGTAGCCTCCAAAGCTGCCAGTCATGAGAATATACATGAGATGCAATGTCAGCGCATAAGCAAAAGCAGTGGAGGTAGGGATATCGAACAACGCCAAAGCGCCCACAACAGCAGCTTCGAAAACACCGATATAGCCAGGAGATGAAGGCACGGCCACACCCAGGGCGGAAACGCCTTGTACAGTCACAGCATACAACATGCGCGCTTCAGGATAGAAGGCGCGTAATACCAGAAACTGAATCGAAATGGCTATTGCCCAACTGGCGACCAACGAGACCAAAACTCGAAGGAAACGCCCCAGGGAAGTCAAAGCGCCCAACCCCTGGAGAAAGGCGTCCAGGCGGTTTTTCCCCAGTCGCAGCACCATCGGCCAGCGCGCCCCCAACCGTCCGAATTGAGCCAGCGCCCATTCCCGGTTACGCGCCAGCAGATAGAGAGTCAGCAAACCCAGCATCACCACCCCGCCAACCGTGAGGGCTACATGCTGCGTATTCGATGAAATAAAGACAAAGGGTAACGCCCCCAAGAGCAAGCTCACCGCGATGATCATGTCGAAGGCGCGTTCGATCAATATCGAAGAAAAGACGCGCCAAAATCCAAGCCCGTCCCTCCCCAACAAATAGGCGCGCCCCAATTCGCCTAATCGAAATGGCAAGATATTATTCAACAGATAACCGGTGTGCATGGTCAAAAAGACGCGCCAAAAAGGCGCGGCTTGCTCGAGCATCGTCCACCAGGCAAAGGCGCGCAGCACATAGGAGAGGAAATACAGCGGCAAAACCAGCAGCAGGTAAATCCATTCCGCCTGTCGCAGCGCTTCGATCACTTCATGCCAATCGAAAAATCGGAACAACAGAATCAGCACCAGCAAGCTGATCAGAACCCCCGGAATCATCTGCCGGAGGGTGGATCGGGTTTTATTCTCCGTGTTATGTTCAGTCATCTCGCAACCGCAACACCGCCAGGAATGCTTCTTGAGGGATATCTACATTCCCCACACTCTTCATGCGTTTTTTCCCTTTCTTTTGTTTCTCGAGCAATTTACGCTTTCGGGTGACGTCGCCGCCGTAGCATTTCGCCAGCACATCTTTGCGAAGGGCTTTGATATTGGCGCGCGAGATCACCCGCCCCCCAGCCGAAGCCTGGATAGGCACAGCGAACAACTGGCGCGGGATCAAATCCTTGAGCCTCGATACCAGCGCCTGCCCTTTGCGGTAGGCGTCATCGCGATGGACGATCACCGCCAGGGCATCCAACGGCTCCTGATTGACCAGGATTTCGAGCTTGACCAGATCGTCGGCGCGATAATCGGCAAATTGATAATCTAGCGAGGCGTAGCCGCGCGTGCCCGATTTGAGATAATCGAAGAAATCAACGATCAGCTCGGAGAGCGGGATCTCGAAATTGAGCTGCACCCGGTGGGGAGTGGGGTATTCTTGGTCAATGAAGATGCCACGCCTCCCGGTAACCAGTTCCATCACTACGCCATAGTAATCCGTCGGCGTAAAAATCTGGATTTTCATCCACGGCTCGCGCACCTGCTCAATCTCACCCTCATCGGGCAGCTCGGCTGGCGAATCGATCCGTATTGTCTCCCCATTGCGCAGAAGCACTTCGTATTCGACCGATGGGGCAGTGACGATGATATCGAGATCGTACTCGCGCTCGAGGCGTTCCTGGATGATCTCCATGTGGAACAGTCCCAGGAAACCGCAGCGGAAGCCGAAATTCAAAGCCTGCGAAATTTCAGGCTCGTAAACCAGGGAGGCGTCGTTGAGTTGAAGCTTGGCCAGGGCGTCTTTCAAATCCTCGTAATCCTCGCCCTCCACGGGGAAAACGCCGGCGAAAACCATCGGCTTGGCTTTTCGATAACCGGGCAGCGGGGTTTCAGCCAGGCAGTCGGTCAGGGTGATCGTATCCCCCACGCGGCACTCGTGGACGCTTTTCAATCCCGTAGCAATGTAACCAACCTCGCCTGTGGATAGCTGATCGGTCGCGCGCATCTGCGGTGAAAAGATGCCGATCTCGACAGGGGTTGTATTCTTGCGGGTGGCCATCATCCGCAGCGAATCCGTCTTGCGGATTTGGCCCTCGAAGACGCGCACGTAAGCAATGACGCCTTTATAGGCGTCGTAATGCGAATCGAAGATCAACGCCCGCAGGGGAGCTTCGGGGACTCCCTTCGGGGGTGGCACCCGCTCGATAATGGAATCCAACACCTCCTGGATATTGCTGCCCGATTTGGCGGAAATCCGAACGATCTCTTCGATCGGCGTCCCCAAGAGGTCCCTGATCTCCTCGGCGACTTCATCCGGTCGCGCCGCCGGCAGGTCAATCTTATTGATCAGCGGGATGATCTCCAAATCAGCTTCCAGGGCCATATACAGGTTAGCCAGAGTTTGGGCTTCGATGCCTTGCGCCGCATCAACGACCAGTAAAGCCCCCTCGCAGGCGTACATCGCCCGACTGACTTCGTACCCAAAATCAACGTGCCCCGGCGTGTCAATCAGGTTCAGCTCGTAGGTCTGGCCATCTCGCGCCGTATAATTCATACGCACCGCCGAAGCCTTGATGGTGACTCCCTTCTCGCGCTCCAGATCCATCGAATCCAAAACCTGCGCGGTCATATCACGCTCGGAGATCGTACCAGTCGCCTGCAATAACCGATCCGCCAGCGTGGATTTGCCGTGGTCAATATGGGCGATGATGCTGAAGTTGCGAATGTGTTCGAGAGCCATAGGCGGGGAGTAGTATACTCGATTATGGAGAGATTAGAGGTTGGATATTGGTAACTGCTCAGCCATCGAACGGATTAGCCCGAAAAAAGGGTGTGCGAACGCAAAGCGGCTGCGCCCCCTTCGCACACCCTTTTTTCGGGAACTTCCCCGTTTGGCTGAGTAGTTACCTCGATGCTATCTTTCCAGGCGATGCTCTCGGAGGCCGGGTAAGAAAACCAGGCCAGGAATTCTCGATTTCCCTTGGGGCCGGTGATGGGAGACTCGATCAATCCGCGCACGCTGTATCTCTGTTGTTCGGCAAAAGATAAGATTTCTCCCAATACCTGGCGGTGAATCTCAGGATCGCGGATGACTCCTCTCGCCCGCGCCGCCACGCGCCGCCCGGCTTCGAACTGCGGTTTGATCAGCGCCAGCACCTCACCCCCCACCCCCCGGCTCCCTCCCCCCTTTCCGCGCGCAGAGAGGGGAGAGGGGGGTGAGGTCCACCCTCGCACCACGGGCAGCAATATCTTCAACGAGATGAACGAGGCGTCTATGGTCACGAAACCGACCGGTTCGGGCAGATTCTCCACAAAACGGGCGTTGGTCCCCTCCATGACCACCACCCGCGGGTCATTGCGCAGTTTCCAATGCAGGAGGCCCTTGCCGACATCCATCGCATAGACGCGCGCCGCCCCATGCTGCAGCAGACAATCCGTAAACCCTCCCGTAGACGCCCCCACGTCGGCGCAGACTCGCCCGGCCACGTCCAGACCGAAGGCCTTGAAGGCCGCCTGCAATTTCTCTCCGCCGCGCGAGACGAACCGCGGCCCGCTATCTACCGTCAAATCCACCCCAGAATCCACCTTCGAAGAGGGCTTATCCACCACCTGACCATCGGCGCGCACCTGCCCGGCCATCACCAGGCGTTGGGCCTGGGCGCGGCTCTCCGCCAGGCCGCGCTCGACGAGCAGGAGATCAACGCGTATTTTCTTAGGCATAAGTGTATTTTACAGTAAATTGGCGATTAGGGAACTGGTGACCAGGTAGTTGATGACCAGGAAACTAGCGACCAGGAAACAAGGGGTTTCGACACCGACGACTGCTCACTGCTTACTGCCCACTGCCCACCCGTTGACGAATCCCCCAATCCCTACTATCATTCCCCCATGCTCATCGCGCTCATCAAAACATTACGCCCCAAACAGTGGGCCAAGAATATCTTCCTATTCGTCGGCCTGGTCTTCGACCGCAAGCTGACCAATTTCCCTGCCTTCTCACACATTATCGCCGGCTTCTTCATCTTCAGCCTGCTTGCCA
Source organism: Chloroflexota bacterium (assembly GCA_016865865.1). Classification (GTDB taxonomy): domain Bacteria; phylum Chloroflexota; class Anaerolineae; order Anaerolineales; family UBA11858; genus NIOZ-UU35. The sequence goes on along the minus strand of VGOC01000001.1, from coordinate 31,891 downwards.
GCGTCGTGTACATCATCAACGACATCGCCGACGTCGAAGCCGACCGAAAACATCCCAAGAAGCGCTTCCGCCCCATCGCTGCGGGAGAGCTTTCCATCCCAATCGCCTGGGCAGCGGCCGGCCTGATTCTCGTCCTGGCCCTGCCGGCCGCCTACCTGCTTTCCCCAGGTTTCGCCGCCATCGGAATTCTCTATCTGGCGCTCAATCTATCCTATTCCAAGTGGCTGAAACATATCGTCCTGCTGGATATCATCGTGCTGGCCTCCTTTTACGTCCTGCGCGTGGCCGCGGGCGTAGCGCTGATAGACGTAGAACGCTTCTCCCCCTGGTTGTACATCTTCACCACCTTCCTTGCCTTGCTGATCGGGACAGGGAAGCGCAGGGCCGAGCTAGGTCTGATCGCCGAAGGCGACAACGCCCACCGCCGCGTCCTGGATGGCTACACCCTGGAATTCCTCGACCACCTCATCACCCTGGCCTCGGGTGTGACCATCATCACCTACAGCCTGTACACCTTTTCCGCCCCCAACCTGCCCGGCAACCACACCATGATGCTCACCATCCCCTTCATCATCTACAGCATCTTCCGCTACCAATACCTGATCCAGGTCGAAAACACCGGCGGCGCGCCCGAAGACCTGATCCTCGCCGACCGCCCGCTGCAACTGGCCATCGCGCTGTACGGCTTCAGCGTCCTGCTGATCTTCTACATATTTTGACGACTGGGGACCGCGGACGGCAGACCGCCGAAATGCCTCTGAAGTCCGTGGTCTGCAGTCCCCAGTCTGTCTTCGCCTCATGCCATCCTTTACCGCCTCTGCCCCTGGAAAAATCATCTTATTCGGCGAACACGCCGTGGTCTACGGACAGCCCGCTATCGCTGCGCCCGTGGCACAAGTGCGCGCCACGGCAACGGTCACGCCCGAACTTCGTGGAAACGCGGGCGCGGTGCGGATTCTCGCCCCTGGGATTGGTCTGGACAGGCGGCTGGATGAGCTGGACTCGACCCATGCGTTGGTTGCCGCGATCGAGGGTGTTACTGCCTCCCTGGGAATCAGCCGCCTTCCAGCCTGCACCCTGAAGGTGACCTCGACCATCCCGGTGGCCTCCGGCCTTGGTTCCGGCGCAGCCGTCTCAGTGGCCGTCATCCGGGCGCTGGCGGGCTTCCTCGGCCATCCCCTCCCCGATGAGCAAGTATCCGCCCTGGCCTTCGAAGTCGAGAAAATCCATCACGGCACTCCCTCGGGCATAGATAACACCGTGGTCGCCTACGCCAAACCTGTCTACTTCATCAAGCAGCAACTCATCGAAACCTTCAGCATCAGCAAGCCCTTCACCATCGTCATCGGCGACACCGGAATCGCCACCCCGACCAAAGAGACCGTTGGAGATGTGCATGCGGGCTGGCAGGCCGACCCCCAACGCTACGAGACGCTCTTCGCCGCCGTGGGCAGCATCACAAGGTCGGCCCGCCAGGCCATCGAGCAGGGACGCCCCGACCGCCTCGGGCCGCTGATGAACGAGAGCCACGCGCTGTTGGTCGAAATGGGAGTCTCTTCTCCTGAATTGGATAAGCTGGTCAGGGCGGCGAACGAAGCCGGCGCGTCTGGCGCCAAACTCTCCGGCGGCGGGCGCGGCGGCAATATGATTGCCCTGGCCGCTCCGGAACAAGCCGAACAAATTGCGGCTACTTTGCAGGCAGCAGGAGCGGTGAGGATGCTTGTGACGGAGGTTAAGGGGTGAGGGTGGAGGTTGGAAGTTGGAGGTTGGATAGTGGATATTGGAGATCTATCCACTGCTCCTCGCGACCGCCCTCTTTCCCCCATTAGCGCCTGGGAATCACTGGGCGGCGTGGGTCCCCGTGGCGCAAATGGGGGGACGAGAGGGGGGTCACTCGAAACCCATCATTGAACTCTGGTCAAGAATGGGGGGTGGCAGGAGGCGATTTTGCTGGTATCAGTGTGCGAAAGATGGCCTTTCGTAGACCCCAGGTATCTCCGTAACGAACATGATTAGCCCATCCCCGCACACTCGCAGTGACATCATCGAGCGCGATTTCACCGCGTTGGTATGCGTCGAGCAAACGACGCAGCTTCCGGAGATAATATATCCCTTTGCGGCGTTTCAAGCGGCGATGCTCAGGGAAAACGACAAACCCCAAGAAAGGAAATCCCTCTGTCACTGTTCTGGGATGCGCACCTGGACGAAGTGATCGAGTGGATTCAAATAGACATTTGCCCAAAACTGACTGGTCAGGTTACCAATCGGTAAACCACGCGGCCGATTCGCGGCAAAGAGATCATCCCCTGGAAAATAAACCATCTCATATTCATCGGTAAGAACCTCATGCCCGCTCTCCAGAATGCGGTCAATCAACCACATGATGCGGTCATCTTCGATCTTGTTTGCCAGCAAATTGTGAAGAAGCAAATGATCAACCGATGGAAAAAACTGTCGGATATCGCATTGCAGCACGTAAGAGAGTGTTTTAAAACTCAAATCGGCCACAGATGAACACAGATAAAAGGGATTTCGGCGATAAAAGACGGCTGTTCATCAAGAAAATCGGTGTTCATCTGTGTTTATCTGTGGTTTCTGGCGACTTTTAAAACAGTCTCTAAGGATATCGTCGGGCGAAAGCCTGCGCACGATCCAAAGCCCGGTGTGTTCCCTTGCCAATCCGATTGGCATACGAATCGGGGATAAATAGCCGCTCGAAAAGCGGTTCGATCAGATTGCATAGCGCGTGATGCACAACTCGATCTCGAAACGGGGCCGCTGAGATCAAACGTCTCTTGGGTTCATGGATATAGAAGCTATCGTAACATCCAGGGCAATAAGTGAATGTCTGTAGTTCATGCTGCAATTGCATTAAATTGTCTTCGAGATGATGCTCAAACGCTGCGACATTCGAATAGCCGCGTTTGCCCCTGGCAGCTTTATGATAGGCGAGCAGAAGGTTGTCCCAGGAATACAATTGGCGGTACATATTCGATTCCATCGGCCTTCACCGTCACCCCTCTCCCTAGCAGATAGAGGGGCTGGGGCTTGCACTGAGCAAAGCCGAAGTGGTGAGGGTCGCGGCCAGGAATGCGCCCCGCCATTCTTCTACATGGCCTCGGCAGTGGAGCCTTTCAGCCACATTGCATTTCCGGCGGGGAGAGAAGAGCGTGGAGAACGCCGCCACCACCCGAAAACCGAGGCCCGAGTACCAGCCGTCCGGGTCGTGCCTGCGGCGGACGGCGAGGCGGGCGAGATTAAGACCGATGTACCAGAAGCCGCCCCGCAACGCGTATTGATCCTTGTCATAGAAATTCGCCTGCCATTCCCAGACATTGCCGCCCAGGTCCCACACCCCACGGGGACTTACCCCCAGAGGATACATCCACACCGGCGTGGTGCGGCCGATTTTGCTTTCATCCACATTGGCGCGGCGGGTGATGTCTTCCCGGTCATCCTTCGCCCGTATCCCGTCATCCCAGGGGTAACGGTCTTCCGGCTCATCCCCCCTCACCCCTAGCCCCTCTCCCACAGGGAGAGGGGGACTGGCGGCGGCAATCCACTCGGCTTCGGTGGGCAAGCGGAAGGTAAGTTGCGCCGGGTCGAGTTCGGGGTTTTCTCTGGCTTCTTCGCGTTCACCCCAGTGTTCGGCCAGCCACTTGCAATAGGCGTTGGCCTCGTACCAGGTGATACTCACCACGGGCACACCGCGGCGGGCGATGCCGAAGCGCGGGTCGTGCCAGTAGCGGGGGTAGATCACGCCAGCATCATCTTTTAGCACTTTATCCGCCCAAAAATCCTTCGGGTTGCTATACCATTCCCAGCCTTCATCGCCCCAGTCGCCGATGTAGGCGATGGTTTCCAGGCGCAGTTCGTCACCCTTGCCCTCCTTCGGATGGCTGAATTTGGGGAAGGCCGTCCAAAAGCGTTCTTCGGCAAAGTCGCCCGACTTGAGGAAGCGCTCGTATTGGGCGTTGGTGACGGGGTATTGAGCAATATAGTAATTGGGTGATTGGGGAGTAGGGATTGGGATGAAGCGGTGCAAGCCCTCGGGGGTGTAGCCGAGGCGGTCGAGGGCGTCGGCGGCGTCGGCGCGCTGGGGTGGTGAGTAGTCTGGGCTGGAAGCCACTGCTTTCAAGGCATCTTCCACCTTTTTGCGGTCGGGGGGCGGTAGATGCTTTTCCATAGTCCCTGGCCATGCTCCCGGCAACCAGCAAGGCATGAAGCCAATTTTCAGCGCCTGCGGCGCGCAGAGCGTCCACCTTTTATAAGGCGCATGTGATCAAATCTCGCCGCGCCTTCCGCGAATAGCCCCGAAAGGCAGCCGCCAGCAGGATGACGGATTCCCAGGCATCCTCCAACAAGTGTTCCAACACTTCATCCGTAAAGACCGCATCACCGCGGTCCACCAACTCACGCGCCGCCAGATACTCGCGAAAACCTTCATGCGTGAAAGCATACACACCCGGCCCTTTGTCTTCCACGAACAGGCCGCTATATTCGTGAGCGTAACGCAAGAAACCTGCCGCCCATCGGTTGGCTACATCAGGATCACAACCTTCTTCATCCTCCAGGTAGCTTTGCAGCCAGGCGCAGGCAATATCCGCGTCCACTTCGGTCTTGATGTCCGCAGTCTGCATGCGGTATGCCAGATAGCTCAGACGGCTGCGTTTGTTGGCAGCGACGATTTCCAAATCATCGAGGCTAACATCGGTGCCATCCAGCACAGCCAGATCATGCTTCTTCTCCAGATCCGGGTCTTGCGCTTTCCAGAAGACCAACAGCAGGTCAACCACCTGCTCCAGCACATCCACCCGCCGTTGAGGGAGGTCTGAACCCATCCACTTGTAGACAAGCGTCAAGGCGGTACAAAACAGCGGCGTGGCGGCCAGCTCGGTGAGCGAATCCGAGGCCAGAATCTTATCGGGGAGATTCTGGCGGTCTTCAGCAAGCTGCCGGGGATCGTTGACGATCCAGTCCAACAATCTGGCGGTCAGGCGGCGGATGCCCTGCGGTGTGAGGGGATTGACATCACAGACCGCAAATCGAGAAGCGCGCAAATAGACTTGAACCATCTCGAATCCACGCGGTCGAGAGGCCAGCCCAAAACGGTTGCCCTTACCTTTGGAAACATAAAAACGGATGAAAGCATCCACCTGTTGGGCGACATCAGGCCGCCCTTGAGAAACTTCGTCCAGACCATCCAACAAAATCAGACAACCCCCTGCGTTGAGCCTCTGGGCAAAGAACCTGGTAGTCAGGTCCAGATCGTAGCTGATGCTGAAATGATGGGTAAGATAAGCGGTCAACGCGCCCGGCCCGGGTTCTCTATACTCCGGATGATCGCTCAAGAAGGCGCCAAAATTGCGCAGCCGCACGAAGATTGGAAACAAGGGCTCCCCCTGCCAATCCAGGTCTTCTTTGGCTCGATCTTCCGCAAAGGCCAGGGCAGCCATTTTGAGCAGGGTGGTCTTACCGCAACCTGCCTTGCCAATGATGGCAAAACGCTCATGCCGGGCGATTACTTCTCCCAATCCGACAGGTCGGGCTTCTATCTCTCGAAGTTCATTCTCCATCTCGGCGGCGGAGCGATCGAAGCGTTCTGCCCTGCGGCGGGCTTCTGCTTCCGCTTCCAGATCTCTGAGCGACAGAGGCACGTACACGCAGCGCAGTTCAGCATCGGTTTGGCCGCTTGCCGCGCTGGGGGCAGCCAGCGGCAGGGGCAGCCAGCGTAATCTGTCCTGCAGGGTCTCCAGGTACTGCCGAAGCGCTTCGTCTTCGTCGGCAGCGATCCGAAAATACGCGACAAGACGCTCCAGATTCTGCGCCATTTCAGATACACCTCGAGCGATCCCGGCGACATCTACGGCAAGCCCGGCCAGCAAGCCACGGCGGTCGAGGTCATTGGAATATTCGATCAGGCGAGTGAATGTCTTCGTATCAGCCAACCGCGGGCGGAAATTACCCAAGAAACATGCCAGCAGATCACGGTGGGACTCTTCCAGTTCGAGGTCGGCAAGCAGCCTGGCGGGTATTTTGGCCGGGTCAGGGTCGGCCAGTTCCACCGCCGCGGCGGCTAGCAAGGCGTAGGTTTCTGCTGTCCGTCCGGTGAGTTTATTGGTGATCTTGGAACGGTCGAACGCATCGGGCAATTTGTGGCGGGTGTCATCAAGAGCGGCCATCACCACTGCACGCAACTCTTGTTCTGCTTTCTCTTGCTCATAACCCTTCAACAATTTGGCGCGGGCCATCTCGATGGTGGGTTCGATCCCTACTTCCACCAGTTTTTCGCCGATCTTCTCGATCACGATTAGCAAGGCGGGCGATAGAGCGCTTGCTAATAAAGCTAACGCGATGGGATCCATGAGGCCTGCTCCTTTCCAAGAATATCGAATGAATTCGCCCATTCACGCATCGAATAAATTCGACGCTGGCTTGCGAAACCAGCCTTCGCTGGTTGTCCCACGTAAGTCAGCCTGCGCAGGCTGGCTTCGCGCGACAGCCGCGAATTCCATTCGCTGGCCTGTTATTCTTCCGCTTCTGGGTTCAATGTCTCCCACTCAAGGGTCAGATCGTTGGCGGCATGGTGCTGCTTCTGGTTGGCTATATAAACCTCCAGGCGCGGCAGGTCCGCCGGACTGACAGAGAAGGCGCTATAACTTCCCTGCCATTTGAAGAACTGACCCGGCGTGATCTCGTGGGTGACCAAATGGGAAGAAGAACCTTTGACGCCTTTGACAAGCTCCGAAACCGAGATCGGAGCATGCAGGCGCGCCAGCAGATGCACGTGATCTTCAATGCCGCCGATAGCCAGTGGGATACATGTCAACTCGCGGCATTTAGCCGCGATTGCGGCATACAAACGCCGTTCGATGGCCTCGGTGATCAACGGCAAACGATCCCAGGTTCCCCAGATGATATGGATATATAGCTCGGTATGGGCGGAATACTTTTTCATTGGTCCTACCTTAAATTCTACACCAAAAACTGTCCCTCTTCGACGCTTTCAAACATCGAATAAATTCGACGCTGCCTGACAAAACCAGCCTCCGCTGGTTGCCCCACGTAAGTCAGCCTGCGCAGGCAGGCTTCGCACGACAGCCGCGAATTCCATTCGCTGACGCAGGCGATGCATTCCTCGCGCGACAACCGCTTCCTTTCGCCCATTCAAACATCGAATAAATTCGACGCTGCCTGACAAAACCAGCCTCCGCTGGTTGCCCCACGTAAGTCAGCCTGCGCAGGCAGGCTTCGCACGACAGCCGCGAATTCCATTCGCTAAGCAGGCGAGGCATTCCTCGCGCGACAACCGCTTCCTTTCGCCCATTCACACATCGAATAAATTCGACGCTGCCTGACAAAACCAGCCTCCGCCGGTTGTCCCACGTAAGTCAGCCTGCGCAGGCAGGCTTCGCACGACAGCCGCGAATTCCATTCGCTGACGCAGGCGAGGCATTCCTCGCGCGACAACCGCTTCCTTTCGCCCATTCACACATCGAATAGATTCGACGCTGCCTGACAAAACCAGCCTCCGCCGGTTGCCCCACGTAAGTCAGCCTGCGCAGGCAGGCTTCGCACGACAGCCGCGAATTCCATTCGCTGACGCAGGCGAGGCATTCCTCGCGCGACAACCGCTTCCTTTCGCCCATTCACACATCGAATAAATTCGACGCTGCCTGACAAAACCAGCCTCCGCTGGTTGCCCCACGTAAGTCGGCCTGCGCAGGCAGGCTTCGCACGACAGCCGCGAATTCCATTCGCTGAGCAGGCAGGCTTCGCGCGGCAGCCGCGAATCCTATTCGCTGACCCATTCGCTGACGCAGGCAGGCTTCGCGCAGCAGCCGCGAATTCCATTCGCCAAAAATAAGTTTATCATATCCGCAACTCCCCAATAAATGGCCTCCTCACGATAACTTGACCTCCTCCACCGCCTCAACTACAATCAAAGCAGTTCGGTTCTCCCCTTTTCTCCCCCCGCGCCCCAGTTCCCCTGAATGAATGGAGGTAATCGCCATGCAAACTCTCATCCTGACAGCTCTCATCATCGTCTCCGCCCTGCTGCACATGTGGGCCGAATATCAGGGCCCGCCCATCCAGATTTATATCTTCAAACCCCTGACCACCTCGCTGATCATCGCTCTGGCAGCGCTGTCGAAACCGCCGGTCATCATTCGGTATAGAAACCTGGTGATCATCGGCCTGATCTTCTCCCTGGCTGGCGATGTGATGCTGATGCTGCCGTTCGACTTGTTCGTCTTTGGATTGGTCAGCTTCCTGATTGCCCACCTGGTGTATATCGGCGCCTTCATGGGAAAGCGACCCTGGCGCATGGCCTGGCTTCCGGCGCTGCTGTATCTGGCATTTGGGGTGGGAATCTTCCTGATCTTATTGCCCGGCTTGGGAGAGATGACCTTCCCGGTGATCTTCTATATCGTCGTGATCCTGACCATGGCCTACACCGCCTGGGATCAATGGGATCAAGCCCGGGATCGTTGGGTGTTATTCGCCTTCATCGGCGCGCTGCTCTTCGTGCTCTCCGATACCATCCTGGCGATCAACAAATTCCGCTTCCCCTTCCTGGCCGGGCGCGGCCTGAACTTGAGCGCCTATTTCGCCGCCCAATGGTTCATCGCCCGCTCGATCAACCAGTCGAAAGGATGAACTGTAACATGGCGATCACCTTCAAGCCGGATCTCGAAAATGTAGACTGGGACGAAATCAAAGACAAAATCGTCGAGGATCACTACGACAATAGCCGCACGCCCGAACAACTCAGGGCCTGCTTCGAGAACAGCTTCGCGACCTGCATCGCCTACGATGGGGACAAAATCATCGGCAAGGCCAGGGCGCTCTCGGACGGAGTCTGCAATGCCTATATACTCGATGTGTGGACGTATGCTCCCTACCGGAGTCGGGGCGTCGCCAGCCAGATGATGAAATACCTCTTCAAGAGGTTGACCGGCCAGCATGTCTATCTGTTCACGGATGATGCTGTGGAATTCTATGAAAACTTGGGATTCAAACGACAAAGCACCGGCATGGGCAAAGTGGTTGGCAAGTGGTTAGAATAAGCTAGATTTTCCACTCCCAATATATCCGACGATCACTTTCTCCAAGATGGTCAAAGGCATGCCGCCGTTCTTCAAAATCACGTTATGGAACTGGCGGATGTCGAAATCCTCGCCCATCTCTTTCTGCGCTCTGGCGCGCAGCTCGAGGATTTTGATCTCGCCAATTTTATAGGAGCAGGCCTGGCCGGGCATGACGAAATAACGTTCGATCTCGCTGACCACGGTTTCATGCGGCTGACCGGTGTGCTGCTCCATATACTCGATGGCCTGTTCACGCGTCCAGCGTTTATAGTGAATGCCGGTATCAACAACGAGACGGACCGCCCGAAACAGGATCGAATCCAGGAAGCCTAACTCGCTATAAGGATCGTCCCGATATACCCCCATCTCACGCGCCAGATTCTCGGCATACATCGCCCACCCCTCGACATACGCAAAAAACGGGATCAAGCGCCGGAAAAACGGCACACCCTTCAACTCCATGGCTATGGCAATCTGGAAATGATGCCCGGGGATGCCCTCATGATAGGCCAGTGTCTTCATGCCGAATTTCTGGGTTTCCTTCATGTCCCGAAGATTAGCAAAAAAAACGCCGGGGCGTTTTCCTCCCAAATCGGAGGGTTGGTAGTACGCGCCGGCCATAGCTTTCTCACGAAACTCAGGCACCCGCTGCACTTCCAGTCCGGCCTTGGGGCGGACGTCGAAGACCTCGGGTAGGGTATGATCCATCTCGGCGAGGATGCGTTGGTATTCAGCCAGGCAATCGGCGCGGCCTTCGTCCGTGTTGGGGTACAAAAAGCGTTCGTCTTCGCCGAAAGCAGCTAACTGCCTGGTCGGATGGACGCCTTTGTAGCCCAACCCCTCGAGAATGGCCGACATCTCCCTTTCGATGCGGGCGACTTCTTGCAAGCCGATTTCATGCACCTGCTCAGGGGTCAGGTCGGTCGTCGTCGCCGTCCTCAAACACTGCGTATAATACGCATCTCCGTCGGGCAGATTCCAGACCCCGTGATTCTCGGCTGCTCGAGATTCCAGCGCGGTGAAATAGGCGATCAATTTCTGATAAGCAGGATAAGCCGTCCTTTCGATTTCTCGTTCGACATCAGCCAGAAGTCCGGCCCGACCGCCTGGAGAGATTTTCAGCTTCCCGATTTTCTCCTCGAAAACCGTATAGAGCGGATTTTCCCTGGCCGGCCGCCCGATGAAAGCACTCATCTCATCCAACACATGTCGCATGGCGAAATTCGGCGGGAGACAGCCTTTCTCCTGGCGGATTCGCAGCCCCTCCAGCACCTGGTCGAACTTGACCCCAAACCTGCTCAGACGTTTGACATAAGCGCGCGCGGCCCGCGGGTTGTTCAGCGGATGCAAGGTCATCATCAGGTTGGGCAGCTCGGACTGGACGCCAAACATCTGATTGACGGGGTAAGTGTTGTGCCGGAATGGCTCCATGCGTAGCTGGTCATCGAGGTACCAATCCAGGATTTCGGTAGACAATCGCTGAGAGGGGCTCATCCGCTCTCGTTTGTAGCTGCGTAGAATTTTCAGATTGCGTTCCATCCTGCGAAAGAGTTTTCGCTCGTATGCATCGGAAGCATCTGTCAGCCTGGCGTTGTGGGCCTGGATGCCAAAGCGTTCCAGGATGCCGACCAAGGTCATGATCTCTGGGTTATCGAAGAAAAGCTCGAACATGGCGCGGGCGTAGAAATGGTTCAGGATCCACGGCTTGCCCCAGATCAGGCTGATCAGCCACCAAAGGAACAGAATGATTATGATAACAATGAGGAGTTGAAGCAAAGTTGGCATTGTACTCTCCTTGGGATAGGGGATAGGTGACAAGTGATAAGGAACAGGGGATAAGTGGGGTGCACTTTGCGATAGTGCGCCCCACCTGTCATCAACCTGATCTATTTTACAATATTAGGTAACTGCTCAGCCATCGAGAGAAAGTTCCCGAAAAAAGGGTGTGCGTGGGGGTGCTGCGCACCCCCACGCACACCCTTTTTTCGGGGCACCTCTCGCTTAGGCTGAATAGTTACCAATATAGCTCGTTTTCGAGTAATGTGTTCGGCTTGACTTTCATATCAATATGGACTAGGACGTAGATTATAATCCACATGAAAGGAGCTTCAAAATGAAAACCATTCATATGACTATTGACGAACCTTTGTTGAACCCGAAGAATTCGAAGCGATCGGCTTCGCCCTAGGTCTCAACGAATTCTTGTATTAGAGCAATGTCCAATCTCCAATCTCCAATCTCCAATCCTTCGACTCCGCTCAGGACAGGCCTCCAATTCCTCAAACTCGGCGGCTCGCTGATCACCGATAAGACCCGGCCGCGCACCCCCCGTCTGGAGGTCATCGCCCGGCTGGCCGATGAAATCCAGAACGCAGTCGCTGCAGATCATGAGTTGAGATTAGTGATCGGGCATGGGGCTGGCTCGTTCGCCCATGTGTCGGCCAGGAGGCACAACACGCGCCAGGGGGTGGATTCGCCCGAGGGCTGGCGCGGCTTCGCTGAAGTCTGGCAGGACGCCTCCACGCTGAACCATATTGTGATGGAAGCGCTCCACGCTGCAAAACTACCCGCCATCGCGCTGCACCCCTCGGCGGCAGTCACCGCCCGCGATGGACAGGTGCAAGCCTGGGATCTGAAGCCGCTGCGCGCCGCGCTGAACGCAGGCCTGCTCCCTGTAATCCATGGCGATGTGATTTTCGATACGGCCCGGGGCGGGACGATTCTCTCAACGGAAGACCTTTTCTGCCACCTGGCGCGAGAACTTCACCCGAGGCGTATTCTATTAGCCGGACTCGATGAAGGGGTCTGGGCTGATTACCCACAATGTGCGCAACTGATCCCCAACATCACGCCCACCGATTTCGCCGAAATCGCCCCAGCTTTGGGCAGCTCGGCAGGGACGGACGTCACCGGGGGGATGGCCAGCAAAGTCAGGCAAATGTTGGATGTTGTCGAGGAGATACCTCGCCTCGAGGTGCTCATTTTTTCAGGAGCGCAACCGAAAAATGTGACCCGGGCAATCGGGGGAAAATCTTTCGGAACAACACTTTCACACCATGACAACGCCTCCTAAAACCCGCACCCATATTCCAAGACGCTACCGGTTGCTCCTCGCCATCGCCCGCCAATTCCGCTCGGGTGTGGAGGATATGCAGATCGAGAGGCAGATCATCGCTGTGGGGGATATCGTCACCTTCCTGTATGCCCTGCCGCTGGCCCTCGCCGGGCTGATCTGGTTAGCAATCGAAACCGACTGGTCGCTCTTCCAGAAACACCCCTGGGAGCTGTTGTTATTCGCAACCTTATTTTTTATTTTCAATCATCTGCGCTTCTTCCTGATCGTCGAACTCAGGGCTAACCGATACGGAAGCTCCAACGGCTCTCTGGCCGGGGTCATCTTGTGGTCAGGCGCGCTGCTCTTCGGCCCGACCATGTTCTGGCTGGCCGTTTTTGGCGCCGTGCTCGAATTCTTCGACAACTGGTTTGCCACAACCTCCCTGACCACACGGTGGAGGCAGGCCCGAAACCTGGCTCTGAACCTCACCAGCGGCACCGCCGTCGCTCTCACCGCTTTCACACTCTACCAATATTTGGGGGGAACCTACCCTCTAGCGGCGATCAACCCGTATACGATCGCCCTGGCGTTTGGCTTGTTGGCGAGCAATTTCATCCTACAGCTCTTGCTCTGGGCTGTATACCTGGTCTATGGAACCTGGTCACAGAGAGTGTTAGCCGGGTCGGATCGGGTTTATTCCGTATTATATTTCTTCTTCTTAGCCTTCGGACTGCCCCATCTGGCGCACCCTTTTGCGATCCTGGCGACCGGTCTCTATACCCAAAACGGCGTTCCAGTCTATCTTTTCTTCATCAGCGGCATGTTGATCGTGGCTTTTCTGGCGCGGCAGATGAGCTGGTCGAGTGAAAACAGTCGCCAACAATCGCGCATGTTGCAACACCTGGAGCAACTGGGACGCGCCATCATCAACGCCCCTCCTTGCATCGAAGATCTGCCAACCATTCTCTCCGATCACCTGCCCAACATGTTCCCTGCCGGCCGATATGTGATCTGGACTTTCCCTGAGGATATATTGGCAAAATATCCCCTCGATTGGCAGCCCAATTTGGAGACCATCTGGCCCTGGCTGTTAAATCGAACCCGGGGTGAGACATTTCTAGCTAACGAGCCTCTCCCCTGGGATAATGGGATTAGAAACCATGACCCGATGGTGGTTGCACCGATCAAAGATGGAGAGACGGGGCAGACCTTTGGGGGTGTTTATTTGGAACTCTATGCTTTGGCTCAACCCTGGGATCGGCGCGCCCTACAAAACCTCTGCCCCGCCATGCAATCCCTGGGGGCGCAGATCGCCTCGGCCGCCAACCAGGCCAGGGTCTATACCCAATCCCTGGAATTTCAACGCATGCGCGAAGAATTGAAACTGGCCTGGCAAATCCAGGATAGCCTGTTGCCCATCACCTTCCCCGATATGTCAGGGTGGCAGTTCTCCGTAACCATCGTCCCCGCGGGAGAGACCTCGGGAGACTTCTTCGATGTGATCCCTCTGGAAGACGGCAAAATCGGCCTGGTGCTCGCTGACGTGCTCGATAAAGGCATCGGCCCGGCCTTGTTCATGACCCTGAGCCGTACCCTGGTCCGCACGTATGCCCTCGATTTCGAATTCCAACCCGATATCGTCTTGTTCGCCACAAACGAAAGGATTCTAATGGATTCGCGCGCCAATCTCTTCGTGACCATCTTTTACGGCATTTTGGATCCCAAGGCAGGGACATTGACTTACGCCAACGCCGGGCACAACCCCCCCATCCTGCTGCGTTCGGACGAAGGAGCCTCGACAGAGTTTCTTCAGAGCACCGGGTTACCTGTTGGGATCGAAGAAGAAACTACCTGGGAGCGCGCCAGCATCCAGATCCACTCCGGTGATGTGCTGGTATTGTATACCGATGGCATCACCGAAGCTCAAAATGGCGCCGGCGAACTCTTCAAGCGCCAGGCGTTGGAAAAGGTAATCAACACGAATATGGGCAGATCAGCCGAAGGCTTGCAGCAGGCCATCCTGGAGGCTCTCTATGGTTTCCTGGGAGATCTTCCCCCTCAAGACGACATTACATTGATGGTGATCAAAAGGGATGTATAATCACCTGATACCTTCTCGAAATTTCGGGGAAATGTAGGACAGGTTGACAACCTGTCCTACGCCATCCCCCCAATTTTCGAGAAGATACATCACCTGCGTTTTTTCATGGTAAGCGTATTCCCCTCAACGCTATCGAATTCGAAAGCGACTTCATCCATCAATTTATTCATCAAGAATACACCGGCCCCCCTGGGTCGAAGTTCATCCAGGGGGATATCATAATCCGGCTCAGGGATGCCATGGGGGTCGAACCGCTGTCCCCAATCTTTTATCATAATGGTGATGCCTTCATCCGTGCTGTCACAAGAACAGACGATCTCTCCCCGCCCCTCGTCGCCATAGCCATGCTCGATGATATTCGTGCAGGCCTCATCGACGGCTAATTGTACAGCATAAACCTGTGCGGAATCGAGACCCGCTTGCCTGGCTATTCGAGTAACGAAATCACCAATTTCGGGCAGGCATCGAAACCGCCCAGGAAACGTCCGGGTGGGCATCAACGATCAGAAACTACCCACCGCGGCTGCGACATCGGTGTAGATTTCGACAAAGTGCTTCACCCCGGCCAGGTCAAGGGACTCCAGCATATCCTCAGGCACGTTGGCCAGCGCCAGCTTGCCCTGTTTCTTCTTGCAGGCTTTTTGGGTTTCGAGCAGCACCCACAAACCCCGGCTGGAGATGAAATCCACCTCGGCCATATCGAAGACGATCCCTGATTTGTCGCCATTGATGATTTCAGCGAAAGCCTTCTCGAGGTCTGGGGCGGTATGGCCATCAATTCGGCCAACGACCTTGACCAAATCACAACGCTTATATTGGATTGTCGAGATTTTCATTCAGTATACTCCTCGTAGTAATCATCCCTTTCATTGATTGAAACAGTATATCACGGTTCATACGTGAGATGCTATAATCAGAAGAGCCCAGATTTGGGAGTGTGCGGCGTGTGAAACACGCCGTACCCTCCTAAATCTGGATATTGCGAAATAAAGGAACAATCGATGCAAATTCTATCCAACCATCAAGAAGCCCTCCTGAAAGAAGAACGTAACCTTCTCAGAGAATTGCGCGTGGCGCTGGCTCGTTTCGGCGCGCCGGACGAAGATCAGGCCGCCCTCGAAGAGTCTATCCAGCAGTTGGATGATTTCTTCCTTCTGGTCGTCGTCGGGGAATTCAACGCTGGCAAGAGCGCCTTCATCAACGCCCTGTTGGGGCAAAGAGTGCTCAAAGAAGGCGTCACCCCCACCACCACCCAGGTCAACATTCTGCGGTATGGCCAGAGCAGTCAACGCCAAATCGTGGACGATCATCTGCACATCCTGACTGCTCCAGTGGATATTCTCTTGGAAATCAGCATCGTGGACACTCCTGGCACCAACGCCGTCATCCGCGAACACGAAGAGATCACCTCGAAATTCGTGCCACGCTCAGACCTGGTGCTGTTCATCACTTCGGCGGACCGCCCCTTTACCGAAAGTGAACGCGTCTTCCTGGAGCAAATCCGCGCCTGGGGCAAGAAGGTCGTCCTGGTGATCAACAAAGTAGACATATTACAAAGCGAGGATGACCTGCCCCAAATCGAAAGGTTCCTCACCGAGAAAGCCCAAACATTATTGGGCATGACTCCCGATATCTTCCCTGTCAGCGCCAGAACCGCGCTGCAAGCCAAACAAGGGCAGCCCCAACTATGGAACGAAAGCCGCTTCGAGGCCTTGGAAAAATATATCCGAGAATCGCTGGACGAGAGCAGCCGCACCCGTTTGAAGTTCCTCAACCCATTGGGGGTTGGAAGGCACCTGGCCGATCGCTATCTGGAAACCATCCAGGGGCGGTTGGCTCTGCTCAAGGATGATTTCGATATGCTCGAAGATGTCGAAAGCCAATTGGGCGTCTACAGCGATGATATGCGCCGCGATTTCACATTCCGTATGTCGGATGTAGATAATGTGCTCTACGAAATGGAACAACGCGGCGAAATCTATTTCGATGAGACCATGCGCCTGGCGAGGGTTTTCGACTTGATCAAGAAAGAACGCATCCAGTTGGAATTCGAAACCCGGGTCGTAGCCGACGCCCCCCAACGCATCGAGAACAAAGTCAACGAGCTGATTGATTGGGTGGTCGACTCCGATTTGCGCCAGTGGCAGGCTGTCACCGAGCATATTGCCGAACGCCGCCGGAAGCACAAGGACCGCATCGTCGGAGATGAGGCTTCGAGCGCTTTTCACTACGACCGCGAGCGGTTGATCGAGGGGATCGGCCGCGAGGCCAAACGCGTGGTGGAGACGTATGACAAATCCAAGGAAGCCCAACAGATTGCCCAGGGCGCTCAAAATGCCGTCGCTGCGGCCGCGGCTCTCCAGGTCGGGGCGGTGGGGTTGGGCGCCCTGGTGGCCGCCATCGCCACAACGCTGGCTGCCGACGTGACCGGCATCTTGTTGGCGAGCCTGGTGGCCGCCTTGGGGCTGTTCATCATCCCTGCGCGGCGGCGAGCAGCCAAGAAAGAAATGCGCGAGAAAATTTCCGCCATGCGCACCCAACTGACAAAGGCGCTGCGAGTGCATTTCGAACGCGAGATCGAACGCAGCCTACAGCATATCAACAACACCATCGCCCCGTACACGCGCTTCGTGCGCGCCGAACGCGACAAGGACGAAACTTCCCAGGCCGAACTTCGAGAAATCCACACCAGCTTGAGTCGTTTACAGACTCAGATCCAGGAATGAGTCCACCAAAAAAACGAGGAGTGGATTCGGGGCGGCATATATGGGTGTGCGTGTGCAGCACGCACCCCCATATATGTCGCCCCGCCACCTCTTTCGTGAATTTTTTCAGTGAACACAAGACTAAAGAGTTAATTATGAGCATCCATTACTTAACCATCGAAGGCGAAAAGGAATTGAGAAAAGAGCTGGAAAGGCTCAAAGGCCCCACTCGCCAGGAAATTGCCAAACGATTGAAAAGCGCGATCGAAATGGGCGACCTTTCGGAGAACGCCGAATATGCCGCCACCAAAGAACAACAAGGCTTCATCGAAGGCCGCATCCAGGAGATCGAATATATTTTGCGCGAAGCGGTGATCATCGAGGCGAATAACGGCCACAACGATATCGTCACCGTGGGCGCGAAAGTCACCATCCGGGAGGAAGATTACCCCGAAGAGGTTTATCACCTGGTTGGCATCAAAGAAGCCGACCCCAGCAACGGTCGAATTTCCAATGAATCCCCCATGGGGCAGGCTTTATTAGGAAAAAAAGTTGGGGACAAAATCCATGTCCAAACCCCAGATGGCAAGCTAGATTTAACGATCCTGAACATCGAATAACGAGAAAAAAAAGAGCGCGAGCTTCGGCTCGCGCTCTTTTTTTCTAGGATCAGGCCCTTTGCCAGATCGCCAGTTCGAGCGTCAGGCGTTCGAAATAACTCTGAGGGGGAGTTGGGCCGCTCCCATAAGCCATATCTACAACCCGTGCGACCAGCCGCAATGTTGCAGTTTCGAGGATCATCTCCGCCCCAGGCTCAGCCTGGAAGGGTTCGCCCTTGGTTTGCAGCCGGTCACGCAGAGTGCTATCATCATAAGCATGTTTGCTCATCAGCACCTTGGTGACGGTCTGAATATCGTTCTTGTCGAAGAGCCACACTTCGTAAGCAGCAACCTTTTTGGGTTCCCCCACGCCAATGGATTCGGAAATCCCAACGCCGCATTCGCCGAGGAATTCTCCGGTGGGAGAGTCGATGCTGAAGGAGTCATCGAAAAGATCGTCTCCTAGCATATAGGTGGTCATAAATTGCGACATGGGGGGCATTTCGCCGCGGGCGGTAAAATCTGTCGGTTCGGCCTGACGAGTGTACTCCTGAGCCTGCGCCATCGGCGACATGAAATCAGATTGAGGCTGTCGCCGGAAGAGGAAAAAGAAAGCAGCCACAGCCACGGCTAAAATTGCCACCACCCCACACATTATCAAGATCAAAGTCGTCCTCGAAGGTTTTCCCCCCGCTTCTTCCTCTTCAGTGATGGGTGTGGTCATGATCTCGCCCCCGGCTGAAGGAGTCCCCACAGAAGTCTGACCGACGGCTTGCTGAAAAGCTCGCACGCTCTCACTGCGCGGGCCAGGGTTTGCTGCAAGTTGAGCGAGGAGCGCGGCAGCCTCCGTTCCTAATCCATTCCAACGCGCAATGGCTTTTTCGGTATCGGGGAGGGAGGCGTATGAATCGACCGCCATGAGCAGATAATCTTCCCGCCACGAGTCTTCCAGGTCTGCCGGAGAAGCGTCAGTCCATTTTACGGGCCAAATCCCCCAACCGATAGCAATCCACCCGATGAGGAGGCCCACTATAAAACCCACAATGCCAACGATGAGTGGGCTTCTCAATCTTGCACGGGTCGTTTCGCGGATTATATCCATATTGTCTCTCCCAAACAGGTTCTTCGTATCTATCTGGTTGCCAATTATTGTAGACCAGACCTCGAAATCATGCAATCCCTTGTTTTGTTGCAAGCATTATGCCAGGTCGGCGACGACATCAGTTCCTTCATCGGCAACCAAATCATCCTGTAAGAATTGCTCGCTGCATTTCACGCAAACCGCAGTGGTTTTATTCTCCGCGATGAGCAGGCCCCCACATTTTGGGCATGGCGCTCGGAGAGGCAACTTCCAGGAGGAAAATTCACATTCGGGGTAGTTGGCGCAGCCGTAAAAGACGCGCCCCCGGCGGGTTTTCTTGATGACCAATTCCCCGCCATCCGTTGGGCATTTAACGCCCAACTTTTCTAACCATGGTTCAGTATAGCGGCATTGGGGGTAGTTGCTGCAGCCGATGAATTTTCCATGGCGCCCCCAACGGATCACCAGGCCATGCCCACATTCAGGGCAATCTCGTCCCACTGGTTCTGGGCCGGAGCTTATTTTGGGCATTTTTTCGTTTGCCAACTCCAACTGCTCCTGGAAGGGGCCGTAAAACTCGCTCACGACTTCAACCCACTTCTTCTTCCCGATAGCGACCTGATCCAAATCTTTCTCCATCGCAGCCGTGAAATTCACGTCAACGATATCAGGGAAATGCTCCACCACGAGGTCGTTGACTATGATGCCCGTCTCCGTGGGAATCAAACGGCGCTGTTCACGAATAATATATCCCCGGTTCTGCAGGGTGGAAAGAATGGGCGCATAAGTCGAAGGACGGCCAATCCCGTTCTCTTCCAATTCTTTCACCAAAGAGGCGTCCGAATACCGCGGCGGGGGTTGCGTGAAGTGCTGTTCAGGGATCAGGCGGATCAGCTTCAACAACTGCCCCACAGAAAGGTCTGTGGGTACACGCGATTCTTCTTCTTCGTCCTTCTCGAGATCTTGATAGACCACCAGAAAGCCCGGGAAGCGAATAGTCGAGCCGGTTGCCCGGAATAGATATTGATGTTCGGCTTCTGCGCCTTCGATTTCCACAGTGATCGTGTCGTAGATCGCCGATGACATCTGCGATGCCACAAAGCGCTGCCAGATCAGTTGATAGAGGCGATATTGATCGCGCGAGAGATATTCCTTGACCGATTGCGGCGTGCGCATGACCGAAGTAGGCCGGATGGCTTCGTGCGCCTCCTGCGCGCCGCGCGCCTTGGTGCGATATACCGGCGGCGACTTGGGGAGATATTTCTCGCCATATTGGCCTTCGATGAACTGGCGCGCCTCGGTTTGCGCGATGGCAGCAACATTGGTCGAATCGGTGCGCATATAGGTAATCAGCCCTGTCTGGCCGCTGTTGCCCACCTCGACTCCTTCATAAAGCTGTTGCGCAATCTGCATGGTTCGACGCGCCGTAAAACTCAAACGGCGCGAGGCGGTTTGCTGCATGGTGCTGGTGGTGAAGGGGGCCTGCGCCTTCCGCTCTCTTGTTCCCTTCTTGGCTTCGCTGACCGTGTACCTGGCCCTTTCCATATCTACCAGGAGAGGTCGGACATCCTCTTCGGTGGAGAGAACCGGCTTTTCCCCATCCACGCGCGCCAACTTGGCGATGAATTTCTCCTTGTTTTCGTTGGGCGAGAATTCGGCGCCGATCGTCCAATACTCCTCAGGGACGAAGGCATCAATCTCGCGCTCGCGCTCGACGATCAAACGCAGAGCCACCGACTGCACCCGCCCCGCCGAGAGCCGGCTGCGCACCTTCTTCCACAATATTGGGGTGATGCCGTATCCCACCAGGCGATCCAAAACCCGGCGGCCTTGTTGGGCATTGACCAAATCCATATCGAGGGGGCGCGGTTTGGCGAACGCCTCTTCGATAGCGAGTCGCGTGATCTCGTGAAAGACTACCCGCCTGGCGCGTTCGGGTTCGATTTCAGCCGATTCTAACAAGTGCCATGCAATCGCTTCCCCTTCACGGTCGAGGTCAGTCGCCAGGTACACCTCTTCGGCTGTGGCAGCCTCAGCCTTGAGCTTCTTGACTACCTCCCGCTTTTCGTTTGGCACGCGGTATTTGGGTTTGAAATCGTTCTCGACGTCAACCGATAGCTGAGAACGCAGCAAATCCCGCACATGACCCACCGAGGCCTCGACCTTATAGCCCTCGCCGAGATACCGCCCAACGGTTTTCGCTTTGGTCGGCGACTCCACGATGACCAGTTTGCCAGAGCGTTTTCCTGGCTGCTTTTGGGGAGAGCGTCTGGTTACTTCGGGGGGTTCCAAACCTTCATGGGCGTCAGTGCGCCCCATGCGATACAAACCGGTCCCGCACACTGAGCAAACACCGCGAGTCGCCGGGGTTCCGTTGGCGGTAAAAACCGCCTGCGCATCCTTGATCTCACGCCTCTCTTTACACTTGACACAATAGGCTTCCATAGAAAAACTCCAAAACAGTCCCGATCAGGCGGGGTGCACTCGAAAGCGGCTTACAAATAATCGGTGCCCGAATCTTCCAACCGTTTTACAACCTGACGCACCTTCTGCGCCTGATCTTTCTTACAAATCAGCAAAACATCGCCAGTATCAACCACCACCAGGTCTTCTACTCCAATGGTCACAATCAATCGCGGGGAGGATTTCTTATAAACCAGAACGCCGCGTGTATCTACGGGGATATATCCATCCCCAAGGACGATGTTACCCTCCTCATCGGCTGGCAGCGCCTCGAAAAGCGCCTCCCAACTCCCAACGTCGTTCCAGCCCAGCCCTTCCGCAGGGATGACAACCACGTCACGGGCGTTTTCCATGATCCCATAATCTATCGTCTCTGGCTGGATTTTCGGCCAATTTTGCTGGATCACGGACTCCCTTTGGGGTTGATCCCAGGCCTTCGAGATTTCACTAAGCTTCGAGGCTAATCCGGGCATCTGACGCTCGAACTCGGCCAAAATCCGCCCCACCTCCCAGACGAACATCCCCGAATTCCAGGCGTGATCGCCGCTTTCGAGCATCTGACGGGCGCGGCGCTCATCGGGCTTCTCGACAAATCGCAGTGCATGGTAAACATCCAACCCGCGCTGGGATTCGACCCATTCGCCCTGCTGGATATAACCATATCCGGTCGAGGGGAAAGTGGGCGTAATCCCCAAGGTGACCAGGTGTCCTTGCCGGGCGGAATCAAACGCCGAAAGCAGCAGTTCCCTGAAGCGACCTTCATTTTGGAAAACGTGATCTGCGGTCAGCGCCGCCATCACGGCCTGAGGATCACGATGCCGCAAGGCGATGGCGGCCAACCCGACAACCGAAGCCGTGCCGCGCGGCATAGGTTCTAGCAGATAATTTTCGGTCGGGATCTGCGGACACTGCGCCTGCAAAGCTTTGGCCTGTTCGGCCACGGTGACCACGTATATCTGCCCCGGCTCGAAGATGCCATCCAGTCGGTCAACCGCCGCCTGAAACAGAGAACGCTCACCCACCAGCGGCAGCACTTGTTTCGGGCTGTCCTTGCGAGAGAGCGGCCAGAGGCGGGTACCCCCTCCGCCGGCCATGATAACGGCGTAGTAATTCGTAATCATCCTTCTACCTCATAGCCTGCACTGGCCTCGTGTACCGCATAATACCGCATCCCGCTCACCTGCCGCACCATGCCTTTCAATTCCATCATCGCCAGAGCTGAAGTCACTTTTTCGATGGGTAAGTCCGCCCGGGCGCGGATTTCATCCACATGCGTTGGCTCGTGACTCAAAAGACCGAAGAGCCGGGCCTCGGTGGCGTCGGCAGGCAAAACCACCCGCGCTTCCCGGTGTTCTGAGATCAAGGTTAGTTCCAGGATTTCCAGAATCTCCTTAGGGTCCAGGAGCGGATGGGCGCCTTGCTGAATCAGGCGGTTGGCGCCCTTGCTCTGCGGCGCAAACACATTCCCGGGAACAGCGAAGACCTCTCGCCCTTGTTCTGCGGCAAAGTTCGCCGTGATCAGCGCGCCGCTCTTGACGCCAGCTTCGACAACCACGGTCGCCAACGACAGCCCTGAGATAATGCGGTTGCGAGGCGGGAAGTTATGCGCGTCAGGCGGGGTGCCCACCGGGTAGTCACTGATCAGCGCGCCATGAGCGATCACCTGATCTGCCAGTTGGCGATGCTCTAGCGGATATACGCGATCTACCCCGTTACCCAACACTGCCAGGGTACGCCCGCCCGCCTCGATGGCGGCCTGATGAGCGATGGCATCTATCCCCCGCGCCAAGCCGCTGACCACGGTCACGTCGCTGCCAGCCAGGGTTCGGGCAATATTCTCGGCGACCTGACGGCCATAAGCCGTCACCCGCCGGGTGCCCACCACAGCCACAGCCCATTCATCCTCCGGGAGGTATTCACCGCGCAGATACAGCACCGGCGGCGCGTTGTCGAGGTCAGATAGATGACGAGGATATCCCTCGTCTTCCCAGGTCAGCACCTGAATACCTTGCGCTTGAATATCCTCCCAGACTTTCTCCAGGGAGACATCCGCTCTTAACGTGACAAGGTTCTCGATCAATGCGGCGCTCAGGCCGGTCGCCTGCAGACCTTCGGCTGAGGCGTTCCAGGCTGTTCGAAGGTCGCCGAATGCGTCCAGGAGCAGCCGAATACGAGCTGCGCCAATACCTTTGACGAGATTGAAGCCAACCCAGTAGCGTTGATAGTCGTTCAACACCGGCCCTCAGGTTAATCAGATTCTCATTAACAAGCCTTAATCAGAATACCATACCGTTTTCGGATATGTCAAGACGAGATAGTGAGGTGTGCGCGCAAATGTTGTCAGAAGGATTCCCAAAAAAAGGGGTGGGGGGGCATGCTCCGTACGCCCCCCACCCCTTTTTTCGGGTTATCTCCTGTCGGGCAGCAGGCCAGGGAGAAGATGAACTCGCATTTCGCCGCGAGCAATGTTGATATCCAGGATTACCGTCTCGATATCCGGTAGAAGCCACTCGACGCCATCCTCAGTGCGCACTACAAAGACATCGTTTGCGCCGCTGGTTTCGATCAGGTTGATCACCGTTCCCAGCGCGGAGTTATCCTCATCGCGAATCACGCGCAACCCCAGCAATTGATGGAGATAGATCTCACCCTCCGCTAAAGCGGGAATCTCCTCTGCGCGTACATAAACCGATTGATTGCGAAAAACCCCAACGTGATCCCGGTCCTGATACCCTTCGAACCCGATCAACAGGTCCTGGTCATGCCAACGGCTGCTCCGAACCTCGACGAGTTCATGGTCGTCGCCAACGTAGAGTCGTGCGCCTGGGGTCAGGCGGTTGGGGAAATCTGTCCACACCGACATGATCATTTCCCCGCCCAAACCATGGGGGCGTCGGAGTTTACCAACTACCAAGAACTCAGGCTCGCCATCGTTCGGCGAGCCTGGTTTGCGATCAGGATGTTGAACCTGGTTATGGGTCATTGCGGGTCTTCGATATCGAGCGAGGCGTCCTTGCCTTCTTGAGCCGCGGCAACATGCAGCAATTGCCGGATAGCGTTTGCCACGCGCCCCCCCTTTCCAATCACTCGCCCCATATCTTCCTTCGCCACATGTAAGTTCAGATATACCTTGGAACCCTGGCCTCTCTGTTCCACATGGACCTCCATGGGATCATCCACCAGGGAACGAGCGATATACTCGACCAATTCCTTCAAAAGCCACCTCCGAGGTGATTAAAAAGCAAGAAGCAAAGGGCGAAAGCGCCCACAATCGGATATTTATTCCTCATCCTCTACGGCTTCCGCAGGTTCTTCAGGGGTTTCTTCGGCCTCGTCAACCGCCTCCGCCTCCTCGACCTCTTCGATCTCCACAGCTTCTTCGACCTCCGCGGCCTCTTCTACCTTTTTAGCCGGTTTAGCTGCTTTCTTGGCTTGCCCCATGAGATCATCGCGGCGCGTCCTGGGATCAGCGCCCCGGGCTTCTTCCGCAGCAGCAGCTTCTTCCAGAAGCTTTTCGATGTCCTCGCCATCCTTGAAACGCTGATAGCGATTCCACAAGCCAACCTGATCGAACAAACGACGAACCGCATCCGAAGGCTGGGCGCCTTCGCTCAACCAGTGATAGACGCGATCCTCTCCTAGTTGAATCGTGGAGGGTTTCGTGCGGGGGTTGTAGAATCCCAAAACTTCGAGGAAACGTCCATCGC
This sequence comes from Chloroflexota bacterium, assembly GCA_016865865.1. Lineage (GTDB taxonomy): Bacteria > Chloroflexota > Anaerolineae > Anaerolineales > UBA11858 > NIOZ-UU35. The sequence goes on along the minus strand of VGOC01000001.1, from coordinate 7,088 downwards.
GGGGACTTTCCTTCTCCGCAGCCACAACACGGTAGCTGGGCTGCTTTTTTGCGCCAACACGGCGCAATCTTAATCGAACCATTGATCTGTCTCCTTCATTCTGAAACGATTCTACCCGAACAAACCAGCCATGCCACGCATACCAGACTTCTTGATTCTTTTCATCAGGTTGCGCGCCTCCTGGTATTGTTTGATCAATTGATTGACATCCTGAACCTGCGTACCGGAACCGCTGGCGATTCGCCTGCGGCGGCTGGCATCCAAGACCTTTGGCTTCAGGCGTTCTTCCGTCGTCATAGAACTGAGAATCGCTTCTGTTTTTTTGAATTGTTTCTCAGCGTCTCGGGGATCAATGGCATTCGCCATGCGCCCCATGCCGCCCGGCATCAACTCCAGGAGTTGACCAATTGGGCCCATCTTACGAACCTGCTGCAACTGTTTGGCGAAATCATCCAGGCTGAACTCGCCGGAGAGCATTCGGCTGGCCTGCTGTTCGGCAATCTCTTCATCGAAAGCAGCCTCAGCGCGCTCGATCAAGCCAATCACATCGCCCATCCCCAAAATACGGGACGACAGGCGCGCGGGATCATAGACTTCCAGAGCGTCCAATCCTTCGCCGGTACCCAGGAACTTGATCGGCACACCAGTCACCGAGCGGATGGAAATGGCCGCGCCGCCGCGGGCGTCGCCATCCATCTTGGTGAGGATCAACCCCGTCAGTGGAACCGCCTCGCGGAATCCCTGGGCGATGTTGACTGCCTCTTGTCCGATCATGGCGTCAACCACCAGCAAAACCTCGGCTAATTCCACTTTTTGGTGAATGGCGCGAAGTTCAGCCATCAGTTGATTGTCTAGCTGCGAACGACCGGCGGTATCCAGAATGGCGACGCTGAAACCGCCTTTCTGCGCTCGCGCATGGGCTTTTTTGACAATCTCCGGCGGCGCGATTCCAGGCTCGGAGAAAACCTCGATGTCCAGGCGCTCACCCAGGGTCTGCAACTGCTGCACAGCCGCCGGACGGTAAGGATCTGCAGCCACCAGCAAAATGCGTTCCCCTTGAGCGCGCAAGAGGTGCGCCAGCTTCCCAGCCGCAGTGGTCTTGCCAGAGCCTTGCAAACCTGCCAACATTATCAGGCGCGGCTTGGGGCCGTGCAAGTCCAGCGGGGCAGGCTCGCCCAGGGTGGCGATCATCTCCTCATGGACGATCTTGATCACCTGCTGTCCGGGGTTGAGAGCGCGCGAGACCTCGCGCCCTACCGCTCGCTCCCGCAGGCGGGCCACGAAATCTTTCGTCACTTTATAATGTACATCGGCTTCCAACAAGGCCAGGCGCACTTCACGCATGGCTTCGTCCACATCGCGCTCGGAGAGCTTGCCGCGGCGACGCAGCTTGTCGAAAACGCCGTTCAGGCGTTGAGTCAGGTTCTCGAACATAAGATGCCAAAATAGCGGCTGGCATCCTGAGAACGGGCCAGCCGCGAAGTTGGATTTTAGCCTGGAAGGGATGATTGGTCAAGGGAAGGTTTTATCATTGCCCCTCTCGCTTTCCTGTGGTAGAATCCTGCCGCCTGGGAGGGGTTCTCTCGACCCACAACCTGGAGGGATGGCCGAGTGGACAATGGCGCCGGTCTTGAAAACCGGTATGGAGCAATCCATCGTGGGTTCGAATCCCACTCCCTCCGCCAGATAGATCATTCGCCCGGGGAGGTGCCAGAGTGGTCGATTGGGACCGCCTGCTAAGCGGTTGTCGGGGCAATAAACCTCGACCGCGGGTTCGAATCCCGCCCTCCCCGCCTCGCCCTCGTAGCTCAGTGGATAGAGCACTTGGTTGCGGACTAAGGGGTCGCGTGTTCGAGTCACGCCGAGGGCGCCAGATAGAGCGGGTCATTCCCGCTCTTTTTTTGTAACCGAGGTGGGGTGCAATTTCATGCCGGGTTTATCGCCTGATAGCATCTCCCGAATTGCACCCTACCTTATCACTATCGCATGAACACCGAAAAGACACAAATTCTGCTCACCAACGACGACGGCATCCTATCCCCCGGCCTGTGGGCTGCGGCGGGGGCGCTAGAGGCGTTGGGATACGTCACCGTGGTCGCTCCGCGAGAGCAAAGCTCCGGCGCGGGGCGTAGCCTGCCAGCCACATCCGATGGAATCATCACCCCCAAAGAAGTCCAGGTCAACGGCAAAACCTGGACGGTGTATGCTGTCGGCGGTTCTCCCGCGCAGGCTGTCTTGCACGGCGCGCTGGAGGTCATGCCCCGCGCGCCAGACCTGGTGGTTTCGGGGATCAACTACGGCGCAAACATCGGCAGCGGGACAACCGTCTCGGGAACGGTCGGCGCAGCCCTGGAAGCCGCCGCCCTGGGGATACCCGCCCTGGCGATCTCCGTGGATACTGAAGTGGAAAATCACCTCTCCTACTCCACCGAGGTGGATTTTTCTGCCGCAGCGTACTTCGCGGCCTATTTCGGAAAACGGCTATTGGAGAAGTCCTTGCCCCCGGACGTGCATGTGCTCAAAGTGGAAATCCCCGCCAACGCCACGCCGGAGACGCCTTGGGAGGTCACCCGCATCTCCCCGGTGCGTTTCTACCAGGCCATCCGACCAGAGCGCGACTCGTGGGATCAACCCACGCAAATACGCTATCGCGTCGCGGAGGATTGGGAGCAAACGCCGCCAGAGTCCGATGTCCACGCCCTCTATATCAAGCAGGTCGTCGCCGTAACCCCGCTGAGCCTCGACCTCACCTCGCGCGTGCCTCTGGACGATCTCGCTGATCTTCTGCGGGGCTGACATCAGATTATCAGTAGTTCACGAAAACGATCAGGAGCCCGTCCCCGGGCGACCCGCAGACGGGTCTTGGATCATCTTTCGTGAAGTACTGATGATCAGCTTTTGAGCACTTCTACCATCTTGGGGTGAATGTGGGGGTTGGCAGCCAGGATCGAAAAGGGCTTGCGGAAGTATTCCGGTTCACCCTGAATATCCGTCACTACCGCGCCGGCCTCCTGTGCAATCAGGGCGCCGGCAGCTACATCCCAGGCGTTCAGGCGCAGTTCCCAAAATCCATCGAAACGCCCTGCGGCCACATAGCACAAATCCAGGGCGGCAGAACCTAATCGCCTGACGCCTTGCGTGCGCAGCGTGAAATCTGCAAAGTGGTTCAGGTTGTTGTCGGGGTTAGTCCAGGAATCGTAGGAGAAGCCGGTCACCAGGAGACAGGTCCTAATTTCGAGCGCAGAGGACACGCCCAAAGGTCGTCCGTCCAGCCAGGCCCCTTTGCCGCGTTCCGCATAAAAACATTCATCCCGCATGGGGTCATAGACCACCCCGAAGAGCAGATCATTGCCCTGCGCACAGGCTAGAGAAACCGAGAAGATCGGGATGCCATGGGTGTAATTGACTGTGCCGTCCAGGGGGTCAATATACCAGATATGCCCGTCGTCACCTTCGAGGCCGCGGCTTTCCTCAGTCACCACACGATGACCAGAAAATCGCCGCCGAAGTTCACTCAACAGGTAAGCCTCGGAACGGCGATCCAGCTCAGTAACCAGGTTGATTTCGCCCTTGTGCTCGACCTGGATTCCTCTACCGAAGCCATCGCGCAAGATTTCGCCGGCCCCGCGAGCCAGTTCGATCAGATCAGATATCTTGGGCTGCACTGTCGTTCTCTTGGGCGAGGATCTTGTAAAGCTGGTCAAGCTCGTCCTGGATCTCTGTACGGTGGGCGTGCGATTCTTCCAAGATCGACTCGAAAGCTGGTTTCTGTTCCGGGGGGAGCGTCGCCAATAACCGTTCGGTGCGCGCGATTTGCTGGCTCTTGTGGCGCAGCTTATTCTCCAACCGCTCCCGGTAACCGCGGTAGAAATCGCTCTCGCTCATCGGCGGAGGGATGGTCGGCGGCCCTTGGGTCAGGATTTCCGCTACCGTCAGCAGGAATTCCGGCGTGTCAACGGGTTTCTCCAGAAAGCGCACCGCCCCAAGTTGCAGGGCAAAATCCCTGTCCTCGGGAGTAATATAGGTCGCCGATAAAAAGACTACGGGGATGCGGCTGGTTTTGGGGTCGCTGCGCAGTCGGTGCATCAACGCGAAGCCATCCATGCGCGGCATTAATATATCGGTGATCACAATGGCTGGCCTTTCCCTGGCGATCATCTTCAGGGCTTCTTCGCCATTGGCCGCCGTGACTACCGGGTAGCCCTTGAAGCGCAAGGTCACCGCCAACAATTCCAAAATATGAGGGACATCTTCGACTACGAGGATAGGGCCATAGGGGACATTCATAATGATCGCTCCTGACTCGGACAAGCCGACGCCCAACAGAGAAGTACAGTATCAGTACTTCACGAAAAAGGATCCAAGACCCGTCCGCGGGTCGCCCGGGGACGGGCTCCTGATCGTTTTCGTGAACTACTGAGTGTGCTGATACACGCCGATGACGCCGATGTGAATCTCACCGGGCTTACTGATTGTATTCTCTTTTCGGTGTCGTAACAAGCCACCTTTCGGATTTGATAAGGGGGATTACCCCGGCGGCGTCTGAGTGGGCGAAGGCATCGGGGTAAAAGTGGCCGGCGGCAGCAATTCGGGCACATTCTCGACAAAAAAGGCGTTGGAATAATTGGGGTCCGCAGTGACCCAGCAGCCAGTCTCGATGGGCATCTCGATGGGACATTCGATGCGATACCAGTTCCAGTTTTCGGTCCTCCCCAGTAAACGCACTGTGCTGCCATAGGGCACAATCCCCGCCGGCTCTCCATATGGATAATCGAAGCCAGGTCCGCGGCGTATATTGATCCCTGGCCAGGCCAACACTACCAGGATCGGCTCGCCAGGATAGAGAGTGGGTGTCAGCGTGCGGGTGGGCGTCCGTGTGATGGTGGGAGTAAGTGTATCACTGGGGATTGGGGTCGCCGTCATCGTATCAGTCAATGTGGGCGTCACAGTCGTTGGACGCGTGGTGGGGGTGATGGTAGATGTTTCCGTTGGAGTAGACGAGGCGGTCACGGTCGGCGTCGCTGTTGGATCAGGATCGAACACCCCCACCTTGTCGAGCGCGCCGAAAATGGCTCCCAGGGCAATGATCAACGCCGCGATCTGACCAAGGATTTTCGGCAGATTTTCCCAGGCCGATTTCTTCTCTTTAGCAGGCGATTTCCCACTTTCAGCGGACTTGCTTTCTGTTAGTTTTTTGTCGTCTCCGTCGGCCATACCTCGTCTCCATCAGCGAATCAGTCCTGATGATTATCAGTACTTCACAAAAACAGGATCAAAGACCCGTCATCGGGTCGCCCGGGGACGGGCTTATGATCCTTTTCGTGATCTGACGATTATACAACATAAGCCAACATTCGATTAGCCCAACGCTTGCCGCACCGCCTCATCGAAGGGCAGCAGCGCCGTCTTGAATTTGTTCTTGGCGGAAGCATAGTAACAGGCCTTGGCGCTATCCGTTGCCAGGGCGCGAAAGCGACCTGCGATCGGCGCCACCACGCAGCAGGTATCGGCGGCGAACCTGGCACCCGCGGCTTCGATCACCGCTGTATAGCCCATTCGGTCTGCGATCGCTTTGGTCGGGCGGGCAGTGGTGATCCAGAATTCTTTTACGACCTGCTTTCCCTCCAACAACTCCGCAATTCGAGCGATCTCTTTGATGGACAAATGCGGGCAGCCCAGGCTGACGAAATCAATCTCTGTGGAATCCGCGTCGCTCATCGATTCCCTGGCCTTTTGGATATCCTCCTCTTCGATGACCATCTGCTCATCAGGCGGGACGAACCGACTCGCCTCGGGGGTGATCCCTGCGATATGGAACAGGGTCACCCCCCCATAGGTCGCCAGACTGGCGCACAACGATTTCAGATTCTCCACCGAGGCCGATGCAATCCCCTGGATATAAGGCACGCGCCTACCACCACTTTTTTCCAACCGCTCTCCTAAGACTTTTCCAAAAGCCCCAAAATCTGCGTTTTCGCCTAGACCACTCTCCACATGAATGCCGAGCGTGGGCTGCCGATACGCGTCCAGGTGATATCCATATTCCGGGGTCAACCCGGTCAGCGAGGCCGCCAGGGCGCTGGGCCCGCCCTCCCGGTTGCTGCGCGCTCCCAACACTGAGTTGGCATAGCACACCGCGCTGGACTCGGCCCAGGCGATATGCTCGCCGAAATGGGGCGTGTTTCCGATCAGATAGGGCGTGCATGTAGCCGCGGCGATGATATTCATGCGCTCATATGCCTCCAACACGCGCCGTTGATTCTCGGCGAAATCAGCCTCGATGCCCAGGTTCTTCCAGTTTTCGATATCCATCCCCGCCGGGTTGAGCGTGGTCAGGACGCGGGCGCGGCCTCCACCCTCGGCCATTTCGGAGAGAAAAGCCAGCCCGGCCTCCCCCAGATTGGCGTAACTGACCCCAGCCACCTGCACAGAGGTTACCGGGATCAAACGCTCGGCGCCATAGATCGCGCCCAGCGTAGCCAGGATTTCCATAGCCTTCTGCGTTGCGCGCCCCTGCGTCCCATCCAGCATGGCTTGTGCTTCTTTAGTCAGTTGCATATTCTTCCATATTGCGACCTTTGCGTCTCCGCGGTTCACTATCCGATGAACTTACTCAAGTCAACATCAGGGTAAGGCACTTTCTCGTAATGCCACCGCGCTTCACCTATGGGCGCGGTCAAATCGAAGCCCAATTTGGTGGTCAGCTTTGTCCCAGGCTCGGCGCTGGGGTCCAGGCTGGAACCGGGCTCTTTATCCAGCATCACCAGATCGCGGTCGCCCTGGAAGCGCGTTGCCATCGCCCACTCGACTTGCAACGGGTCGTAGACATCTATATCGCTATCCACCACGTAAACATGCTTGCACGAGCGATGCCCGGCGAAAGCCGCTCGGATAGCCTTCCTACCATCATCTTCCTGTCGCTTGATGATCTGCACGATGGCATGCAGCCAGGAACAGCCCCCAGGGTTGATATTCGCATCCAGGCATTCGACGACCTTACTGACCTCCCGGAAGATGGTCGTCTCGCGCGGCATGCCCATCAATAGTTTGTGCTCCAGCCCTCCAGGGAGCAAGGCCTGCCAGATGGG